>DATGVF010000204.1:0-16226 GCA_035300645.1 bacterium | reverse complement strand
CAGAGCTCCACCTGGTTCAGCCACGACGAGTACGTCGGCGTGTAGTGGAGCCTGACGTTCGGATGTGCGACGAGAAAGGTGCGGACCTTCTGCGTCTTATGAGCGGAGAGATTGTCGACGATGATGTGGATTTCGCGTCGCTGCGGCTGCGTCTCGACGACGGACGTGAGGAAGACGACAAACTCATCGCTCGTATGGCGCGGCACGGCGCTGCCGAGCACCTCACCCGTGTGGGTATTGAGCGCCGCATACAGGGACAATGTGCCGTGCCGGTAGTACTCGAACCCATGCCGTTCCGCGCGGCCGGGGGAGAGCGGCAGGATCGGATCACCTAGCTCACACAACAGCCGTCATGACGCCCTGGACGCGGGGCAAGCCTTTGCCCAACGTCGCCCAAGAGTCCCCCTCGCTGTTCGTGCCGTAGACTTCACCGCTCGTCGTGGCAAAGTAGACCCCGGCAGGTGTCAGCGCGTCTGTGTCCATCCCATGGCGCAGCACGACACAATGGACCTTCTTGGGAAGGCCGTCAGCCAGTCTCTCCCAGCGCCGGCCGCCGGTGCGGGTGCGGTAGACTTCGAGCGCGCCCATGATGCAGCTGTTGTGTTTCTTGCACCCTTTGCCCTGACCCGCTGGAACGACATATGCGGTATTTGCATCCCGCGGATGCACGGCCAGGGGGAATCCGTGCCGGTCGGGTAGTCCCGCCGAAATGTCCTGCCACGACGCGCCGAAATCGTCGCTGCGATATACCCCGCAATGCTGTTGGCGGTAGAGCACACTCGAGTCCGCTGGGGAAATTCCCATGCGGTGCGTGCACGCATGCACATTGGCCAAATGCTCCTCTGCGGCCTTGCTCTGGTCGGCGTCACTCACGGGTCGGGTTAGATCAGATTGCCCCGCCGTTGGACACGACTCGTACACTCCCTTGCGCGCGAGCTCCCATGTCTGGCCCCCGTCCACCGTGCGGACCGCGCCGTGGTTTGTGCTGCTCACAACGACCATGCGCTTGGGGTTAGCGGGATCAACGTGGATGCCGTGGAGTGAGTTGCCAATCGTCCCGAAGGCCCAGTCGCCGTACCTGTGGTCGGCGCCGGGTGCCGTCAGATACCCAGGGTGCAGCGTCCAGGTACGCCCGCGGTCGCTGCTGTGAAAGAGGTAGCTGAAGTGCGTGCCGGCCCACAACTCATCTGCATCCTTGGGGTTGATGGCCACGGTCCACACTTTGCGGATCGGCAGGCCGTCGTTTAGCGGAGTCCAGGTCCGCCCCAGGGTCTTGCTGGCGAAGATGCCCTCGCTGGACGTCGCCGCATACGCAGTTTTCGTTTTGCGATCCCAGGCAAAGGTATTCACCGAGAGGCCGGCTAGGTAGGGACCGCGGCGCTTCCACTTTGCTCGTTTGGCGTCACTCTCAAAAACGAACAGACCGTCCGCCGTCCCCGTAAACACCATGACTTTTGCCATGAGATCCTCCCGCCCGCATCCGGCTGCGCCTTATGACAGTTTCGGAAACCGCTCGTGGAATCTGAAGGGAGCGTTCGGGAGGCGCAGAACCACCCCTGCCGAACACCCAAGCCCGGGGAAACGGGCTCAACCTGGAGGACGACCTATGCGTCTGGCTACCTACCAAACGGGACGGGATACTTCCCTCGGCGTCATCGTGGAGGACCGGCTCGTGGACTTGCAGGCCCTAGCCCGCCGGAAAAAGACTTCCGTCCCGGCCGACATGATTGAACTCATCAAAGCAGTGCCGACGACCACCCTGGTACGACTCCTCCGGGAAGCGGCCACGTGGGTTCAGGCCGGACGGACATCCGTCCCTCTCTCGCGTGTAAAGTTGCTCGCGCCCATTCCCCGACCACGGAAGAACATCTTCTGCGTGGGCCGCAACTACGCAGAGCACGCCCGCGAGACCGGCTCGGCGCCTCCGGAGGTGCCCGTGTACTTCACGAAGCCGCCCACGAGCGTCATAGGGCCGCAAGCGCCGATTCTGTATCATCGGGCGACCCAGCAACTGGATTACGAAGTGGAGTTGGCCGTCGTCATCGGTCGGCGTGGCCGGGATATTCCGCTGGCGAAAGCGTTGGACTATGTGTTCGGCTACACCATCATGAACGACGTCACCGCCCGCGACCTACAGAAGCGTCATGGCCAGTGGTTCAAGGGGAAAGCGCTGGATACATTCGCCCCGCTCGGCCCGTGGATCGTCCATCGCGCCGCCCTCTCCGACCCCCAGCAGCTACGTCTGTCCCTGCGCGTGAACGGGGAAATCCGGCAGAACTCTCACACCTCGAAGATGTTGTTCACTGTGGCGCAGTTGATCGCGACGCTGTCTGAAGGGTTAACTTTGGAACCAGGAGACATCCTCGCGACCGGCACCCCCGAAGGGATTGGGATGGGCTTCACGCCCCCGCGGTTTCTCCACGTCGGCGACACGGTCGAAGCCGAAGTCGAAGGGATCGGGGCGTTGCGCAACGTGGTCGCCGCTCCACCCTCCTGATTTCGAATCGACCGCAGAGGCACACCGCCACCATGGCGCGTGTTCAGCGATGTTCGTGGGCAAATGACAGCGCGCTCATGCAAACCTACCACGATCGGGAGTGGGGGACCCCGCAGCATGGTGACCGCCAGCTGTTCGAGTTCCTCATCTTAGAGGGGATGCAGGCGGGATTGAGCTGGGCCATCATTCTGGCCAAGCGTGTTCAGTTGCGTCGTTCCTTTGCGGGCTTTGATGCCAGGCGCGTCGCGCGCTTCGACGCCCGCACTGTCCGACGCCTCATGGCGGATCCCCGGATCATCCGCAACCGCGCCAAGATTCGCGCGGCGATCACCAACGCGCGGCAATTCCTCCAGGTGCAGCGCGAGTTTGGCTCGTTTGACTGCTACATCTGGAGTTTTGTCGGGGGACGACCCGTCGTGTCGCGGTATCGCACCCTGGGTCAGATCCCGGCCCAGACCACGGCCTCGGTAGCGATGAGTGCGGATCTCCGCCGTCGCGGTTTCCGCTTCGTGGGTCCTACGATCTGCTACGCCTTCATGCAAGCGGTGGGGATGGTGAACGATCACACGGTGCGCTGTTTCCGCCGCGCTCAGCTGCTCAGGAAGCGGTGACGGAGGGGCGGGTCGGATGACGACTGCCGCTATCACAGTCGGGGCGCGGACGCACGCCCCTTAGGCGCGTCCGTAGACGGGGATGGCGGCACCGGTAATCGACGTACTCTCATCCGAGGCCAAAAACGCCAGCACGCGCGCGAGGTCCGCGGGTTTTACCCACCGGTCGTAGTCAGCTTTCGGGAACGCCGCGCGGTTCGCCGCCGTGTCCAGGATACTGGGCAGGACGCAGTTGACCGTGATCCCGTTCTGTTTGACTTCCTCCGACAGCGTCTGGGTCAACGCGATGACCCCCGCCTTCGCCGCGTTGTAGGCAGCCTGCATGCCCACGGGCACGACCGCGGTGCGGGAGGAAATGTTGACGATCCGGCCCGCCCGCTGTGCCAGCATGGACGGGAGCACCGCTCGAGAACACAGGAACGCCGACTTCAAGTTGAGGGTGATCATCGCATCCCACTCCTCCACCGACACCTGATGGAGGGGCGTGCCGCCTTTCCAGCCACCGACGATGTTGACAAGGATATCGATCCGACCGAGATCGCGCAGGGCGTGCGCCGCGAGCTCGGCACACCCCTTTTCGGTCGTCACGTCATATTGCGTAGGCACGTAGCGCCGCCGCGCTTCTGCGCTCAGGGCCATCGCCTCCACGGGCACGTCGGTCACGTCACACGCGCAGACGCGAGCCCCTTCGCTAAGGAACTCCTGGACCGTGGCTTTGCCCAGCGCGCCGGATGCGCCGGTGATGATGGCAGCTTTGTCGGGGAGCGTGCTGGACACCGCTAGCGGCGTGCCGCGCGCGCGGTGGAGGTGCTCGTGCGTACGCCGGCCAGTACTGCGGCGACGCGCTCGAGGAAGCGTTGGTCCTCTGCCCCGAAGGCATTCAGGGCGCTGGCATCGATGTCGATCTCCCCGATGACAGAGCCGTCGGCGAAGATCGGGACGACAATCTCTGACTTCGTGGAAGAAAAACAGGCCAGGTAGCGGGAATCGCGGGAGACATCACCGACGATCTCGGTCCGTCCCGAGGCGGCCGCCGCCCCACACACCCCCGTGCCAATCGCAATGCGCGTGTGCTCGGTGGCCTCTGGACCCTTCCACTCGCCGAGGACTAGGTCAGAGCCTTCGACCCAGTACAGCCCGACCCAGGAGTAAGAGGCGAAATGGTCATGCAGGTAGTTCACGATGGCCTGCGCGGCATTCGGCTGCTGGGCTAACTGCCCGATCGTGGGATAGGCGCTCTCGTAGTCCATCGATCGTCTAGCCGTACGGGACAGCTGAACTCCCGCGTCCAGCCCTGCCCACCGGATCAACGCTCAAACCACAACATGTGCGGACGCAAGTGGCGGGTAATCCCGAGTTGCGAGGCCATAAGGCTGGTCCATCGCAGCACGCCTTCGATCATCCCAAGCGTCTGCTCCTCAACCTGATCGGCCGGCAGGGAGGACTTCTCCAGGGCCGCCACCATTTGCCCGACACGGCGGCTAATCGTCTCGACATCTGTCAGCAGCTCCCGCCCCACTCGCAGCGCCATGGCACTCAGCGTATTGGGAAGACCACCCCGGGGACCCAGTTCTCGTCGTTGGGCCACGGCCCATCGGGCAAGTTCGTCTAGCGCGGGGCGGGCACCGGTCGGCCCGCGCTCCATCGACACGGTCACATACACCTGACAGGCACGCCAGACTTGGTGCACGATCCCGGCGAGATACTTGCGTTCGTATGGCGTGAATGGCGGCAGCGGTGCCACGTCTTCCCCTCCAAGTTTCTGACGACTCCCTTTTTTCCGCACTCGCCGTCGGGTCTCCTTGTAGGAGATGACTCGCGCTCAGACGAGGGTGCCATGAACGCGAGTCCCTATCCACGTCGGCACGCGAGGACGAAGATAGAACAGGGGCTCTCGCCATCGCGGTGAACTTCTTTCCGGTGCCGAGCCGACTGTGATGTTGATGCTGCGGGATTCTGACTTTAAATGCGATCACGCGAGGTGGCCCTGATGCGGCACGTCCGATGGGGGATCTTGAGCACAGCGCGGATCGGCGTCCGTCGGGTCCTCCCCGCTCTGCTGCGCAGCCAGACCGGCAAAGCGCATGCCGTCGCGAGCCGCGATCTCGCCCGAGCGCGCACTGTCGCCACACAATTTAACATCCCGCGCGTCCACGGGTCGTACGAGGCGCTGCTGGCGGATGCGGAGGTGGACGCCATCTACATCCCGCTCCCCAATAGTCTGCACATGGAGTGGACCGTGCGGGCAGCTCAAGCCGGCAAGCATGTCCTATGCGAGAAACCGCTCGGGCTGACGGCGGCGCAGGCCCAGACCATGGTCGAGGCTGCCTCGCGTGCCGGGGTCCTCTTGCAAGAGGCGTTCATGTACCGATTCCACCCACAGATTGACGAAGTACGCCGGCGCCTCGAATCGGGGGCCATCGGCACACCGTGGCTGGTCCGGGCCGCGTTCACGTTTGGCGTCACGAGCGCCGACGATATCCGTCTGAGTGCCCCCCTCGGCGGCGGGGGGCTGCTGGATGTGGGGTGCTACTGCGTGAGCATCAGCCGCCTTCTGCTGGGCGAGCCCGAGTCGGGATGGGGGACGGGGACGTTCGAACGCGGCGTCGACGTCCGCCTCGCCGGCATGCTGAAGTTTCCCACGGCGACCGCCCTGATCGACTGTGGTTTGCGCGCGCCGTACCGTCAGTTCTGCGAGGTGGTCGGCAGTGAGGGGAGCATCTCAGTCCCCCGACCGTTCCAACCAGAAGAGGACCCTGCCGTTGTGGTGGTGCGCAGCGGAAAGCAGGAGGACCGGGTTGAACTGCCCGGGACCAATCAGTACACGCTGATGCTCGACCACATGGGGACGTGCATTCTAGAGAAGCAGCCCCCGCGGTTCCCACCAGAGGATGCAGTCGCCAATATGGGGGTATTGGACGCCTTCGCTGCATCCGCGCGCTCGGGGCAGATCGTTCCGATGTGATGCGCCTCGCGCGGATGTCCGCCTTGGGAGCGGAGCCTTGCTAGTGGAGGTGGCGGACAACGAGGTTCACTCCGCTCGCGAGGACCAGCAGCAAGACGAGCCGCCGGAACAGCGTGACTGGTAAGCGGTCCTGAATCCAAAACCCCAACCATGTGCCGACAACGACAGGAACGAATGTCGCCACGGCGTACGTCACGAGGTTCCAGTTGTAGAGGCCGAGCCGCCAGTAACTGAGCACCTGGACGGCGCCTCCGAGGAAAAACGCGGCCGTCAGCCAGTAGACGAACGCGCGCTTGTCCACCTGGAGGGCGTGGACGTAGGCCGCGATCAGGGGGGCGTAAATCCCTGTGGCCCCGCCCAACACCCCGGCTGCAACTCCCACCGTCGGTCCGGCCACTCGGTGCGCCTTCGGGGAAATCGGGGGCATCAGATTCCCCCAGGACAGTACGGCCAGCAGCACTGCCGAGATGCCTACGATCAACGACACCACGCCCGGGTCCAGCCGGCCAAGCAATTGGGCACCGATGACTGTCCCCGCGACCACCCCTGCCAGCATCCCGCCGAAACGACGCAGTTCCTCGGCGCTACCGCCACCTCGCATGAGGATCAGAAAATTGCCGAAGACGACCGGGATCGCAATAAGCACTACGGCAGTGCGTGCACCGATGAGATTGGCTGCGAGTGGAACGGCGATCAGAGGGAACCCGAAGCCCAGCGCGCCTTTCACCGCGGAGGCAAAGGCCACGACGACTAAGACGAGCGCAAACGTTACGTCGGGCGCAAGCTGGGTCTCCACCTACAGCGCGATCTCCTGATAGGAACTTCGGCACGGCGGACCAGCAGCTACATACATCCGGCGGGAGGTCAGATCCTCCAGCACCGACACCACGGTCTCCAGTCGTTCCTCGTCCGGGAACGCCGGGTTGGGGTGACGGCAGATCGACTCGGGATGCCCGACGTGGTCGCGGAGGATGTCCTTTAGCCCTGTCGCGTGCAGCGTCCCCGTGCGCCGACCTGCGTCCAGCAAATGCGTCATGCGCGCCGCCCGGTTGTACGTGGACGTAGTCTCTTCATCCAGCGGCTGCCAGATATCCAGCGCCTCAGGATCGTAGAAGTGGTTGGTGTGCGCCAGGACCCCTCCGGTCGGCCGCAGCGTGCAGGCGGCGTGAGGAGCCGCCTCCACATCGACGACCTCGGCGTGCCCATTGGCCTGCCCCAGCAGAAAGTTGGCTGAGCAGGATCGTTCCTCGCGCGTGACGACAGCGACCGCATCGGCGAGGGAGGAGGAGTGGAGCATGCGCCACGTGCGCACGTGAAAAGGCAAGTGGAGCCGTGCCCAGTCGTCACGATTGGAGAGCAACCCATTGATGACAAGGCCCAGGCCTGCCGAGTTCATCCCGATCTTGCCGCCCACGATGCCGGCCTCCGTGAATGCCGCCACGGTGAGACCATCATCCCGCCGCATGCGCATCACGAGTCCGTGGACGTGTGGAAACCAATCCCAATTTTGCCCGAGCCACAGATGCCCATCGGCGGAGGCCTCGGGGGTGACGGCAAACGCCGTACACCCACCGGCGACGTGCACTGCCTTTCCTTGATTAATGGCTGAGTACTGGCTATAGATCAGCTCGTAGCGCATGTTGAGGACCGCGAGGTCGACGAGCGGCACCTTACTGCTCTCGGACACGCCGCGCATCGCCTCGACGTAGGTCGGCTCGCGATCTTCGACGACCTGCAGGTACCGACGGGCGCGGTCGCGGACCTCATCTGCGCCCAGCTGCGCCTCGCGTTGGAAGCGGTCGAAGTAGACGGCCACATTGGCAGCGATGAGCGCGCCTGCCTGACGACCGTGCTCGAGGCCGGCTCCGTGCGGTGCGGATGGAAGATCCACAACCAGAAGGTTAGACATGCGCTCCTGCTTTCGGCACGGCGTCCTTTACCTCGTGCTCCCGCCCGACAACGCCTTCGCACACAGAATCCATTCAGGTTGACGCACAAATCCCAGCTTCGTATTGATCACGAGCATGGCCGCATTGAGGCTGCCGTTGAATGTTCGAATTTCCCGGAAGCCGTGCCGTTGCGCGTACTGGATCGTCAACACCTTAAGGGCGGTCGCCACTCCTCTCCCCCGGTACTCCGCTACCACGGCCGTGAGTTCCTGGTTCAGCACCCCACCGTCCACCGCGCTGCGTTTCATCGCACTCTCTCCTACGAACATGTCGCCTCGCCTGGCGAGGAAGTAGGCGTCCTTGAGGACCAAGGGATGCTCGACCTGCCACGCCCGGTACGCCTCAAATGACACGGGAACGGGGAGGTCCGGATCCTCGCCTGGGATGGCGAACCCGAGCGCGCTGTGGGCCTGATAGACGCCACGCAGGCATGTCGGGTCGCGGGCCAGTTCGTCCGCCAGCGTGGTCAGTTCGATCCCCAACGCACGCGTCTGATCGACAACCCCCGCAAACAGTGTGAGGTCGCACGCGGCAACTAGCAGCCGGGATTCGAAATCCCGACCGATCTCGGTGAACCCGGCCCGCTGGAGGAACGCGACGCTGCGGGGCTGGTCCGCGCGCGCGAACGATTTCACTTCTTGCGCGCCCCGCGCGTGGAGGACGTCGAAAGCCCCCTCCATCAGCCGTCGGCCAATCCCCCGGTGCGCCCAGTCGGGATGGACGTACCCCCGCAAGAAATACTTCTGAGGGTGCACCATCCGCTGATGGAACCAGACGCCGCCCACCACCTCCTCGGTGCGCTGCTCGGTGGCGAGGATCCACGCGCTATACAAACCCCGGTCGGCCTGCTCGCGGACCCAGTCGCGTACCTCCGCCGCCGTGGTCGGGGTATCGGGGTAGGTCACCGTGTGCAGCCGCGCGACGGCTTCGTAGTCCGAATCACGGAATTCTCGCAGGGCAACGTCGCTGATTGTCCGCATAGTCATCTCCCCTCGAGATCCCGGGCGTAGATCAGCCACGGCGGCTGGCGGATGAACCCCAATTTGTCGTTGATCGCCACAATGGGTGCGTTGTTGGTCGCGTTCCAGGTCCGGATTTCACGCGCGCCGGACGCCCGGGCGTAGGCGATCGTCTTGAGTTTGAGCGCGGTCGCCAGGCCGCGGCCGCGGAACCGTCGGCGCACCCCCGTCAACCCCTGCCTGAGCCAGTCCCCCGCGGCGGCCTTGTACAGCACACTCACCCCCGCATACACCCCGTCGACGGTGGCGAGAAAGAACGCGTCGTTTAAGGCAAGCGGCGATATCACGGTGTGGTCCAGGTACGTCGTGAAGTCGATGGGCGTGTAGGCATCCACCAAGGGCTCGTCACGGCAAATTTCTTGGTCCATTTCATAGATACGGTGGAGGTTCTCCCCATCGCGGGCCCGCTCGTGGGCGAGCGTGGTGATCTTCACCCCACTGGCCAGCACCCGGTCCACCAACGGCTGAAAGCGATCGAAGTCGAACCCGGCGATGGTGAGGCGCGATTCCCATCGCCGCATGACCTCCACAAAACCCCGGTGCTGGGCAAACTGAAGACCGTCGGTGTGGTTTTCGCGGACCTCGGTGCGCGCGACGTGGGCACCTCGCGCCCGTAGCGACGCCACGAGATGGGCCCACAGCGCCTGCCCGATGCCGTGTCGGCGGTGGCGGGGATGGACACAGACCTCCACCCAGTATTTGTGCGGATGGAAGTTCCAAAGCATATGCCCGAGCCCGGCGTGTCCTACGATCTCCCCGCGCGCGTCCACCCCGAGGTGGCGCTCGAGGTGGTAGCGGGATCGGTCGAGGCGCGCCTCCTCGTAACGCCACTCCTCCGCAGTCCTTGGATGGTCGGGAAAGCTGGCATTCGACACGCGGACAAGTGAGTCGTAGTCCCGCGCGTCAAAAGCGCGGATGAGCAAATCTGTCGTGCGTTCTCGTTGCTCTGGTACAAGCACGCAACTCTCCTCCACACGTGATGTCCTGCGGCCAAAAGACAACGGGCGCAGGGTCTTGCCAACCCTGCGCCCGGGACATCGTGCGGTCGGACGTCAGCCTGCTATAGACGTGCTCCAGTAACAGACTGATGCCCATGGGCGCAGGGGCGGACCCGTTCGGGACCGCGTGCGGGATCGGCACATACGATGAAGATGCTCACCATGGGAATCACCTGCCTCAGAACGCGAAGACACCGTACCACGAGGCGGAACTCTGCGTCAACATGAAACGCGTCATAAAGACGGGTGAACGCTTAGGGGAGCGCGTGTTACGTGAGCAGGCCCAGCTCCGTCAGCCGGATGCGCATGGCCTGCTGAGATACTTTGAACTCGCGGGCCAAATCGGCAATCACGGTGCGAATGGCCTGAGATCGCTCGTCCCCGCCAAGCGCCCGCAAGATAATATCCTGCTCACGCTGAAACGCCTGACGGACTGAGGCCGCGGGCATCAGCAGCTCGGCCGCAAAGACTTTCGCCTCGCGTTCCCGGATCTGGCGGACGGGTTCGTGCATCTGAGGGGGTTGGCCCGGCTCTTCACTTGCAACCAGAGTCCCGTGGCCCAAGACGGCATGCGCCAACTCCTCGACAATTGCCCAGCGCCGTTCCACGTCCGTGCGGAAAGGGAAATCGCGGTTGAGCAGGAGGATCGGATGGCCCGCATCCCCGCCCACCGTCCCCCGCGTGCTCGGGGGCAACGCCTGCCACCGCACCGGGTAGCCTAGGCGCTCGGCGAGGCCTTCGACATCCAGCGGGACCTCACCACCGAAGGCCTCAAAAATCTCGCGAGCCTGCCGCGCCGCCGGGGGGTGTGATCCCACCGCACGCCGCTCGGACGCCACCTGAGGTGCGATCGCCTGGATCGCGGCTTCCTCCTCAGCGGTGAAGCGCCGTCCCCCGCTCTCGAGCTGCAGCAGCCCGCACTCCACGCATGACCACGCCACGGGCGGTTCGCACTCGCTGGCGAACTTAGGGATGAGATCGCTTCCACAAACCGGACACTGTCTCACGCAGGCAAACCCGCTTTCGGCCGCGCCGTAGTCCGCACAGACGTATGGCTACTCCAAGACGTGCGGCCTGATTTTGCGAGATGGTAGGAGTTGCGCCTTGCTGGCTTTCGAGCCACGCGCATGATCCCCTGCCGCTATACCACCGGCGAGCGCAGCAGCCGCGTACGCGCATCGCGCGCGGCCGTTCGGACGTCGGGAAAAGGCAAGCCCTCGATCTGCATGAGGACCTCAGCCGCCTGCAAGATGATCCGTTGCAGATCCCCTTCTTCCGCCTGGCTTTCGCCGACCAGGGAGGCCCACTCCGCCCCGCGCATCCAGGCCATCACGACATCCGCGCGGCGATCCGCCGGAGACGGAAGCCGCCTGCGGGAGCGGGGATCCCATTCGGGCTGGAACTGTTCGACGAAGTCATCGGCAAAAAGCGCATGCTGCCGGTGCAGAACATCAAGTTCGCGGACAAGTTTGCGCAGCGCATCGAGTCCGGCGTCCCCGCCGCGATAGGGTGCACGCTCGGTCCCGAGCGCCCCCGCCATGGCCGCCCAGCCCGCTGTCGATCCTCCGAGGAGGCTGCGTCGCACAACTTCGGCCAGCACCAACATCCGGGGATGCCGGAGATCGGCCGCCCATAGACCCTCAGGGGTGAGGCGGGAGTGCTCGTCCAGGTACCCGAGTTGCCGCAAGACCGCCGCCCGGCGCATGAACTCATCCGTCAGGACCCCCTCGAGGTTGTGCAGGGTTTGCCGCAGCGAGGACCGACGGAGTTCGCGTGCGCGCAGGGCCTCAATTGTACTCAGACACGTGGGCTCCACCGGGCAGGTGGCGCACGGCCACGCGGCGATCTCGGCGGACAGGGTGGCCGCCTCCTCGCCCGCCCCGCGCTGCTTGACCAGCCGGCGCTGCCGGTCGCGCATGCGCTCGTAGCGCCCGCGTGTGACCAAGCGGTCGTCACAGGGCCGCTCGGCTAGTTCGTCGGGCGGAATCAACTGGATGGCCTCTCTCAACCTGTGGACTTCGGCGCGCCGCTCGTACGCCGCCAGCGAGCGCTGGAGTTCGCGCAGGGCTTCCTCCAGTGACACGCGCCGCAGCAAGTTGAGGACCTGGACGTAGCCCGGGGAGAATGATGACGTCACCGGATCAGGCTCTGCATCAATCAGTGCGAGGCCTTCACGCGCTTCATCCCGGGAGACCGCGGGCAAGACCACGACGCCGATGGCGTCTTTGCCCCGCCGCCCTGCGCGACCGCTCATTTGATGAAACTCCGTGGCCGTCAGGACGACCGGCCCATCAGGACTGTTGCGCACAAGGGTCGACAGCGCCACCGTGCGGGCGGGGACATCAAGGCCTGCGGCGAGCGTCGTCGTGGCGCAGACGGCGCGTAGCAGGCCGCGCGCCAGCAAGTCTTCCATTGCCAGACGCCACGCCGCCGTGTGCCCCGCATGGTGGGGCGCGATGCCGGAATCGATGACGGCGGAGCGAAACGCGTGGGTGCGCAGCACGGGGAACTCCCGTTCCCAGCGGGCCAACGCCGCCGCACGCAGCTCCGGGCCAAATGCGCGCATCCCGGCCAGCTCTCGCGCGGCCTCATCGCACATCCGTCGTCCTGGATAGAAGAGGATGACCGGCAGTAGGCTGTAGTGCTCCAGCTCGCGCATGAGTCCGGTCAACCACCCCGACGACCGACTATGGGTGGGCAGATGGCTCAGGGCTTCGGTGGGAAGCAATCGGCCACGCGCATCGGCCAGGACGTACCGCAGCGGTACCGGTCGCACGCGTTCGGCGATGACCTCGGGGCGGTGCCCGCGGATTTCGGTGAGCCAGCTCGCGATGAGGTCCGCATTGGGAAACGTCGCCGACAACAGCAGCAGCCGGCTGCGCGACGGCGCCAGCAGCAAGATTTCCTCCCACGCGGTCCCGCGTTCACGATCCGACAAGTAGTGCGCCTCGTCCAACACAATTAAGGTGGGAGACAAGCGCCCATCGTAGAGAGCATTGCGCAAGATCTCAGTCGTCGCGACCACGACGGGGGCCTGCGTGTTGAGCTTGCGTTCACCGGTGAGAAGTCCCACCGACTCGGCGCCGTACAGTCCCGTAAAGCGATGGAACTTCTGGTTGGAGAGCGCTTTCAGAGGGGTGGTGTACCAGGCGGAGCCTCGGGCGGCCAGGAGCTCGCTGATCGCCTGTTCGGCGATCCATGTCTTCCCGCTGCCAGTGGGGGCGGCCACCAAAACATCGCCACTGCGCACGGCCGCCAGCGCCGCCTCTTGAAACGGCGCCGGGACAAACGGACCGGACGGTGGAGTCCCAACATCCTGGAGGATCGCGCGGAGCTTGCCAGAGGTGGGGCGGCGCACGGGCTGCCGCGCGGCGGGTCTGAAGGTGGCCATGTGCGCCCTTATGATACCGTACGCTTTCCTCCGCGACCACAGACTAAAGAAGTTGAGCGGTTATTTCTTCTCGCGATGGTGGGGTACGCCTCCGCCCCCGGCGGGAGCAATGCCGCTGGAAAACGAAAGATTCTTCCTCGCTGATGGCGACCGCGGATGTGATCGTGCTGGGTCTTGGGGCGATGGGCAGCGCTGCTGGCTACCACTTAGCGCGCCGCGGAGTGCGTGTCATCGGACTGGAGCAGTACACCCCGGTCCACGACCGCGGGTCCTCGCATGGCCAAAGCCGCATCATTCGCGAAGCATACTTCGAGCACCCCGACTACGTCCCACTGCTCCAGCGCGCCTATGAACAGTGGCGCGCGCTGCAAGAAGAATGCCACGCCTCCTTGCTGATCATGACGGGGGGCTTGATGATCGGACCCCGCGACGGGGTCTTGGTCCAAGGAGCCCTCGCGAGTGCCCGCGCACACAACCTTCCACATGAACTGATTTCCGCCGATGAGATCCAACATAGGTTTCCGCCCTTTCGAGTGTCCCCGGAGATGGTGGCTGTCCAAGAACCCAACGCCGGCGTCCTGCACCCGGAGGCCTGCATCCGCGCCCACCTGGACGGAGCGACGACTGCTGGGGCCATGCTGCGTTTTGAGGAACCGGTCTTGCAGTGGACGGCCGGGGAGCACGCGGTCGACGTGCTGACGACGAAAGGGCAGTACTCTGCCGCCCGCCTCGTCATCACAGCGGGCGCCTGGGCACCCCAGGTGCTAGATGCGCTGCATCTGCCGCTCCAAGTCGAGCGGAACGTGATGTACTGGTTCGCCCCGAAGGCGGACGCGAGTGCCTTTGCGCCCTCACGGTTTCCGATCTACATCTGCGAATACCGCACCGGCGCATTCTTCTACGGCTTCCCGGCGCAGTCCGACGGGACCGTGAAGGTGGCGCATCACCACAGCGGGGATTTTTGCACCCCCTCCACCCTCCGCCGCGACGTCGCCCCGGCGGAGGTGGCCCGCATCCGGGGCCTGCTGGAAGCGCACCTCCCGGCAGCTAGTGGGGAGTTACGGGCAACAGCGGCCTGTATGTACACGAACACCCCTGACCTCAACTTCATCATCGATCGGCATCCGCAACACCCTCAGGTCACCCTCGCCTGCGGCTTCTCCGGCCATGGCTTCAAGTTCTCGTCCGTGGTGGGTGAGGTGCTGGCTGACCTCGCCCTCGACGGCTGGACACGCCATCCTATACACCTGTTCAGACTCCCCAGATTCGGCTGATCGTGGTACACTATGAGGGTGACTCCAACCCGCCGACCCCCGCGACGGGATCCGTATCAGCTCTACTCGATCCAGTCCGATTTTGCCGCGGGTCTCGCACCTCATCAGATCGCCGCGAAGCATGGCCTTCCGCTTCCGGCAGTGTTGCGCATCGTTCGCCGCCCGAAGGACGAACGCTTGCTCAATCCATTCCACCTGAGGAAAAGCACCGTCCGGACCCAAGGGGCGACGCAGCTGTATTGGCTCGGCTACATCGCCGCCTCGGGGCGCGTGTTTTTGCAGGGGGCGGCGCCAACGTTGGTGCTGACCGTCGACCGCCGAGACGTGAAACACGTCCTGACCCTTGTGGAAGACCTCTGCGCCGGGCATCCGACCTGTGAGTGGTGCGAGAGCAATCACGACGGACTCCAAGCGTACATCCGGGATCGCGAGCTGACGCAGATGCTGGCTGAGTGGGGGGCCCCGGGGGCCGACCCGTCCGAAGGGTCCGTCCCGGTCGCTCTGATCCCCTCCGCCCTCCTACCGCACTTCGTCCGGGGATACCTCGAGGGAGGACAGCACACACCCCCCTTCGGGCGACGCAATGTCCCGGACTCAACAGCCGCCATTCGGCTGATCGCGCTCGAGGGACAGGCGGACTTCCTCACAGGGCTCAACGCGGCGCTGGCCAAACATGCTGGCGCCGGCGGAGGGGTCCTGCGCCCAAAGCGTAACGGCATGGGAGTGCTGACTTACCGCGGGCGGGGAGCGAAACACCTGGCCCAGTTCGCCTACCGCGATGTTGGCCGGTCCCTTCCCCGCGCCGCGCCTCTGCACCAGGGTCGTGGACTCCGCACCACCAACGGCAACGGCAAGACCAACGGCAACGGCGCCGCTTCGCGTCCCCTTTGACCACACCCGCAGCACATCACGCATCAAGGAGCTGATGATGGCCACGAAGAGTCTGTACGTGGGGAACCTTCCCTACGACATCACGGAACAAGATCTGCGCAACCTTTTTGAGGCGTGGGGACCGGTGGCTGAGACCCGGCTCATCTCCGCCCGGGGATTCGGATTCGTGGAAGTCCCCGCGGAGAAGGCCGCCGACGCGATCACGGCGATGAACGGCAAGGACTTCAAAGGCCGCGCGCTCGTGGTCAACGAGGCGCGCCCGCGCACTGAGCGTCCCGCGTATCGGGACGGCGGCGGTGGCGGGGGACGGGACCGACCTGGTGGAGGCGGGCCGCCGCGCGGCGGGCGAGGCGGTGGCGGGGGACGGCGCGACCGAGGCGGGGATCGCGGACCGCGCTGGTAGCGTTTGACAGGTCCGTTCCAGTAGTGCTACACTAACAGCGTCGTCATAATGCGTTCTGCGAGGGATGCCAGACGGCATCCCTCGCGTTGTGTGTCGCGGGCCTTCTTTGCGGATGGGTTGGTTCCGGCGAGACACGCGCAGATGCCGGCACCAACTCACGCGGCTTCGGCCGCATCCGGTCACACTGTGACCGGAGCAAAGGAGGCTTTTGCATGTCAGTAAGTAGTA
>DATGVF010000203.1:0-17169 GCA_035300645.1 bacterium | reverse complement strand
GGCGTGCCGGTCCATGCGCACGCCGAGCGTCTTCACCCCCCGCAGCACAACCCAGCAGTCAAAGGGTCCCGGGATGGCCCCCGCCGCGTTCTGGTGGAACTTCAATGTCTCGTAGATCTCTTTGCTATTGGTGATGACCGCGCCGCCGACCACGTCGCTGTGACCGCCGAGGTACTTAGTGGTGGAGTGAACGACCACATCCGCCCCCAGGACCAGCGGCTGCTGAAAGTATGGCGAGGCAAACGTGTTGTCGACCACGACGAGGGCGTCGTGGACGTGGGCGAGTTCTGCGATCCGCGCAATGTCCAGGATCTTCAAGTAGGGATTAGTCGGCGATTCGAGCAAGACTAACCGCGGGCGCACGGCCATCGCGGCTTCGACGCTTGTCAGATCAGTCATGTCCACAAAGCTCGAGGCGATTCCGTATCGCTGCAGAACCTGCACCAGCAGCCGGTAGGTGCCCCCGTAGACATCGTCGGGGGCGAGGACTCGGTCGCCAGGATTCAGCAGGTAGGCGATCGTGGAAATCGCCGCCATGCCCGACGCAAATGCCAACCCATACGTCCCTTCTTCTAGCGACGCTAAGCAGGTCTCCAGTGCTGTGCGGGTCGGATTGGCAGTGCGGCTATAGTCATACCCCTTGTGAACGTTGGGTTCGGACTGGGCATACGTGGATGTCTGGTAGATCGGGGTCATCACCGCACCGGTGGTGGGATCCGGCGGCTGACCGTCGTGAATGGCACGGGTCTCGAAGCGCCACCGACTCATGATCCCCTAAGCAGGCGTGGCCGCGCGCGATCGCGGGCGATCTGAGAGGATGGGATGATGCGGGGACAGTGCGGGCGGCTCCGATACCCAGGGCTCCAGGTCTGTGCGGGACACCGCCCCTAACGTCAGATCAAAGACGTCGGTGAAATACCGCACGTAGCGCGAGCGCACCTCGTCGACGGGAACTGCATGCCCCAGCACCTGCGCCACCGATGTGACTGGGCGTCCTAACCCGCAGGGATTGATGTAGTTGTAGTGCGCCAGCTGCGGATCCACGTTGAGGGCGAACCCGTGCATCGTGACCTTACGCTTTACCGCTACTCCCACGGCTGCAATTTTCTGGTCCCCCACCCACACTCCGGGGAAACCGCGCAACCGCTGTGCTGAGATTCCGAAGTCGGTTAAGGTCCCGAGGATTGTCTCCTCGAGCGACCGCATGTACTTGACGACATCTTCGTCATAGGCGCGCAAGTCCACGATGGGATAGCCGACGAGTTGGCCCGGCCCATGGTAGGTGACACTTCCGCCCCGCTCGATGTCATACACTCCAAAGCCATTCGCGCGCAGGACTTCGGAAGAAACAAGCAGGTGATCGGCGCGAGACGTGCGGCCAAAAGTGAACACCGGTTCATGCTCGAGCAAGATGAGGCCGTCACGGATTTCATTTCGCTGGCGCGCGGCTACGAGCGCCCTCTGCCACCCCCAGGCGTCCGCATAGGGGGTGAGGCCGCCCCGCAGGTCCCACAGCCAACCAGTCCGCGACATTGTCGCCATTGTAGCAGTTGCCCATGTCGAATGCGGACACCCCTTCTCGACTCTGGCCACGGCGGGATTAGATATCGAGATGGGGGCACGCACCCTGTCCTTAGGGTAACTCAGCCTCGACATGAATGGGAAATTCGGAATTCCTGTTTGAAAGCGCGGAAACTCTAGAGGCCAGCGACAGTGAGCACGACGTCAGTTCCGTACGCGACCAGGAACCCTATGACCACCCCCCACGCTGACCACACCGGCCGCTGGAGGCTGCGCCCTACCGCGAACATTTCTCCGATCAGATAGAAGAGCGCACCTGCCGCCAGCGCCAGAAACAAGACGAAAGCCAGAGGGGAGTTGACCCCGTAGCCCACGATCGTGCCGAGCAAAGTGGGTCCGCCTGCCATCAGGCCTGTCCAGCCGAGAAAGGACCATGTGGGCACTTGACCGCCGACGAGCAAGGGGGCGGCGATGGCAAACCCCTCGGTGATGTTGTGCAGTCCAAATCCGATGATCAGGATCGCCGCAAACCCGATCGCCCCAGTCGCTGCCGCCTGGGCGATCGCCAAACCTTCCGAAAAGTTATGCAGCCCCAGCCCGATCGCAATCATGACCGCTAGCTGGCGGGGAAACCGCGGCGTACCGGTAGATCGGCGCAGCACCTTATGGTGAAAGCTCACAAGACCCACCATTCCTCCGACCAATCCGGCGACGAGCATGACGGCCAGAGCAGTGAATGCGCCCCAATGGCCCGACTTTATCGCTTCTTTCAGCGCGTCCCCCAGGCGGTCGAGGGCTTTGGCCAGGATATCCCAGACAAGGAAAAGCAACACACCCAAGGCGAGGGCATTGAGCATACTCTGCACGCCACTGGGCCGCCGGCGTAGGCGTGCTACCGGCAATCCGAGGAAAATCGTGAACCCCGCGACCGCCCCCAAGATGATGACCTGCCACATCGTCACGCCAACGCCCCTCCGTGGACGTTCATCCAGACCGCGTTTCCCACGCCCGTCGTGCCTTCCTAGACCGGGTATGAGGCCCGCGCCAAATGAGCCTAAATCGAGTTGTTGAGTAATTTAGTCGAGAATTACCGCGAGTAGGCTAGCCTACTTTTGCTCTTCGGTCAATCCCCGTGCACCAACGCTGGTAGTCACCACTTTGAATGCGGGAGGACCAAAGACGAGCATGTCGACATGGGGAGCCCGCACCCCGCCGATCAGCGGCGCGGATTTTGCCATCAAGACCCAGGAAATAGTCTTCCGGGGGGTCTGTTCCTAGTGCTGGTAAACAGGCCGGCCGCCTCCACGCTGGTCGCGTGCGGGGCGGTCAGGGTTGAATAGCCGCGAGCTCCCGCACCGCCTGCTCCACCTGGGATTGCGGGTAGGCGAAGTCCTCCAATCGTCCTGCCAGGAAGTCCTCGTATGCTTTCAGGTCGAAGTGTCCATGCCCGCTGAGGTTAAAGAGGATCACACGTTTGGCGCCCTCCCGCTTGGCTGTGAGCGCTTCGTCGATTGCCTTGCGCACGGCATGGGCCGACTCCGGTGCGGGAATAATCCCCTCCGTCCGCGCGAACTGGATTGCAGATTCGAAGACGGGCCGCTGGGCATACGCGACCGCCTCGATGTACTTGTGATGGTACAAGAGGCAGACGAGCGGAGCGTCGCCATGGTAACGCAGGCCCCCGGCGTGAATAGCCGGCGGAACAAAGGTGTGGCCGAGCGTGTACATCTTAATGAGCGGCGTCGTAGCCGCGGTGTCGCCAAAGTCATAGAGGTAGAGTCCTCGGGTGAGCGACGGGCAGGCCTCCGGTTCCGCGGCCACAATCCGGACTTTCTTCCCCTTGAACTTGTCCGCCAGGAACGGAAAGACCAAGCCCGCCATGTTGCTGCCGCCCCCGATGCACCCGATGACGACATCGGGGTATTCCCCGGCCTGCTCCATTTGCCGGCGGGCCTCCTGTCCGATCACGGTCTGGTGCAGCAGCACGTGGTTGAGGACGCTGCCCAGCGAGTATTTCGTATCGTCGTGCGTGGCTGCATCTTCCACCGCCTCGCTGATAGCAATCCCGAGGCTACCTGGTGATGTAGGCTGCTTGGCCAAAATGCCTCGACCGGCATTCGTGCGGTTACTCGGACTGGGGATGACATCTGCGCCCCAGGTTTGCATCATCACCTTCCGGTAGGGCTTCTGATCGTAACTCACCTTCACCATGTACACGGTGCACGCCAGGTCAAAGAAGCGGCAGGCCAGCGCTAGCGCACTGCCCCACTGTCCGGCGCCGGTCTCCGTCGCCAACCGGCGCACGCCAGCCTGCTTGTTGTAAAACGCCTGAGCCACCGCCGTGTTCGGTTTGTGGCTGCCGGCGGGACTCGTGCCTTCGTACTTGTAGTAGATGTGGGCGGGGGTATCGAGTGCGCGCTCGAGGCGACGGGCGCGATACAGGGGGGTCGGCCGCCACAACCGATAGACGTCCCGCACCGGTTCGGGGATGGGAATCTCGCGCTCCGTGCTGACCTCTTGCAAAATGAGGTCCATGGGAAACAGCGGCGCGAGGTCGTCGGGCCCAATCGGCTTCTTGGTGCCCGGATGGAGGACGGGCGGCAGCGGCACCGGCAGATCGGCGATGATGTTGTACCAAGACGTGGGGATCTGATTCTCGTCCAGCAGATACTTCACGGTGTCAGCCAATGGATCTCCCCCTCTGCTGTACTCGTGGTGATGTCGCGCGTTTCGCGTGATCGCCCGGAATTCCTGCAGGGGTTCTGCGCAAGCGCGGCTGAACAAACGGAGACTGTCCTGAGGGACGGACGTGAGCAGACCGTCACAAGGCAGGGGTCGGTGCGCTACGTCGACGCGTAACGGGTGACGGCTGTGAGTTAGGTTTTGACGCGCAGGGTTCGCAGACGGTTCAAGGCCGCCGCCAACTCATGCCGGCGCACCAGGGCCAAGTCTCCGGGGATCGAGTCACTTCCCACCAACCCTTCCAATCCGTGCTGCGCGATCTGCATCTCAATCAATCCGAGAATCTCGCGGATCGTGCGCATGCCGTCCGCCAGCCCGCGGTCGGCGGCGAAGATCAGCGCCGCGGCGGTCGCGCGTGCTTGCGAGGGGTCCACGAGTTGTTCGATGACCCCCAGGTCAATTACATCGCGGCCAATGACGACGCTCCGCGAATTATGGGCTCCCCCGTGGCCTTCGCCTCGGAAGCGCCGTCCTTTCAGGGGACTCAGGCTATCGGCCAAGGGCACGCGATTAGGAATGCCTCCAAAGCGACTCTTGCTCGCAGGCGCCCCCTGACTTGGGTCCGCGGCGCGTTTCGCCTCGGCGGTCACTGCGCGCACCCGAAACGCGTCCATCCCGATGACCGTGTCGGCCACGCCTACGTAGTCGGCCCCGTGGCTGGTGATCAGGATTGTTGACACCCCGTGCTCTTCATACAACGGGCGCACCACATCAGCGAGCGGTGTCACCGGCTGCGCGGCATCAGGGGCGAGGTGGCGCCACACCGCATCACGGGCCAACAACCCCGGAGCAGACGTATCTTCATCAATGAGGAGCAGCGTGGACCCCGCTTCCAATGCTTCCACAATCCCCGCAGCCTGGGAGACGATATCAATAGCGTGATCGCTGCGGTATCGGGTGGGGTCCTCACCACTGGGCGGCGCACTGAGGAACGCCGCCAGATTCACCCCCTCGACACGGCGGCCTTCTTCCACCCGCACCAGAACCGCGTCGGGCACCGCCGCACAAAACTCGCGACCGTCCCCGGGCAGGTGTGTGTACACGGAGGCGGCAACTGCCCGAAGTAGCGTACTGCGGCCCGAGAAGGGGCTGCCGAGTATCACGGTGACGCCCCGTGGAATGCCGAGGCCGGTCACCGCTCCCCGGTGCGGCAACTCAACGGTAACGGCGAGGGTGGGAGGAGCTTGCATGGGAACCAGGTGCGAGAGCAGCGGTCGGTCAGTTCCGCTCTCCCGCGGTAGCACAGCCCCATCGGCCAGGAACGCCACCAGACCGCGCGCGGCCACCTGCAGCCGTAGCGCCTCGGCGTCTTCGGCGACCTGGACGGGACGCTGCACGGCCTGCGGATTCTGGCTCGCGTAGATCAGCGCCGCATCGACCACCTGCGGGAGGTCTTCCAAGAACACGGCCTGGGCGGCCTTGGCGGCGATCTTACGGCCTTCGGACGGCAGGTAGACTCCGCAACGGATCTCGACGAAGTCCTCGGCAACCCGGCAGGCCGTGCGTTGGAGCATTTGCTGCCCGCCGACGTCGATCACGAACGCCGGCCGTCCTCCTCGCGTGCGGCCGACTTTGCGGGCGGCGTCTACCCACTGCCGTGCGATGAAGTCCTCTAGCGCGACCTTCCCCGCGCGCGACCCCCATAACGCCGCCGGGAATTGTGCTTCCGCCTGATCGATGCGCACCCGCAGGGGCAGGGGAACGGCGGGAGGCTCGCCGAGCATGCGATCGAAGTACAATACGAACCGGTCAAATCGGTATGCGCCTTCCAGACCAAGGGAGGGTTGCACGGGCTTCCCTTCCAGGGCCAGCAGCTTGTCACGAAGCCTCTCCCAAGGCAACATCGCAGTCCTCTCACCAGCGGGATCGTGCTTCAGGTCGCGCATCTTTTCCCCCTTACCGCGCCCGCGTTCCGCGCCGCGTGGCCGTCCCGCCGCGAGGGCGGCTGCCACGGCGCGGGATCTTGGGCAGGGGGTGGGAATCCAGTCCGCGCAGAGCGTCCTCTAACAACGACAGCAGCTCACCAGAGTCCTTATAACGGAGAACCCTAAGATGAGGATTGCCCTCGACCAGTGCCGATAACGCCACATCCGCCTGACACAAGCACACGATGGGTTTGGCCAGCTGCTGCGCGGTCGCGAGTTCGAAGCCCACTCCTAGCGATGGCACGGAGACTTCGGCCACCACGAGGTCGCACGCCCGCAGCCAGCGCATATCGCGCGCGTAGATGTCTGCGGCGGAAAAGTTTGTGCGGTGCTCCCGCGCCAGGACGTCGGGGACGGCGACGTGTTTTGTCAAAACTTCCCAGCCCCGTTTCTGCAGGAAGGTCACAATCTGTGCGTACACCGGTTGGAGGGCGCGCCCGCCGCGAATCGCCCCGCAGAAATAGACGCTGGGGGGACGGGGGAGGCGAGCGGAGACGACCGCGGCTAACGGCTCGGGGAGCACTGCCTGCGGCGGGATGTGCAGGGCATCCAGAGTACGTCGAATGGATGCCCCCGCGGCTTCAGGATCTTCGCCGGCGACCTCGATTTCCGCCATCGATCCAATGCCCTCGACGTTTTCGATCACCAGCGCTCCTAGCTGTGGGATGTCCCAAAACGCACAGTCGGTCTTGCGCACGATCAGCCAGGGTTCGTAGCCGAGGGCGTCAATGACGGTGCGGCAGGCCTCCACCGTTCCCGTGTACAGATGCACCTTGCCTTCCGGTAAGCGGGACCGCTTGAAGGACAGTCCCGCGGTGTGAATCATGTCCGTCCACGTCACCAGTATCTCAGACGCTTGCTTGGGCTGGTGGTGTTCGCGAATGCGCACCGCGCGCGTGCGCGGGTCCCACGCGCCCCTCGAGGGCCGGTAGTAATGGTCGGTGAACGCATAGCGGAAACGGATGCTGCCGCCCCGCTGTGCCAGGGCTCGCTCGAACGCCGCGCGGTCTGGGATCAGAAACCGAACTTCGCACTCAAACGGGGCGGTCATCCCAGCCTGGCCACCCCGCGCACGCCGCCTCGCCCAATGCGCGCCATTAGTCAAACGGCCATTTTGGCAACGCGACCCGCGTGGGTTTGTCCTCGCGGTACCCGAGCGCGTAGTCCGCCTGCAGCAGAGTGTGGATCTCGCGCGTCCCTTCGTAGATCACAGCGCCCTTGGCGTTGCGGTAGAACCGCTCCACGGGATACTCGTCGGAATAGCCGTACGCCCCATGGACCTCGACCGCATCTCCCGCCGCCTGCTCTGAGGCGACGGTCGCGTACCACTTCGCCAGCGACGTCTCGCGCGTGTTGCGCTGGCCCTGGTTTTTCATCCACCCCGATCGCAGGTACAAGAGGCGGCTGATCTCATAGTCGCGGCTCATGCGGGCGATCATCTCTTTGATCAACTGGTGCTCGCCGATGGGGACGCCAAACGCACGGCGCTCTTGGGCGTATCGCACGCTGGCATCCAGGCAGGCCCGAATCAGTCCCGTCGCGCCCGAGGCCACGGTGTAGCGGCCCTGGTCGAGGGCGAACATGGCGATGCGAAATCCCTCCCCGTCCTGCCCGAGGCGATTGTCTTCGCTTACGCGGACCTCGTCCATCGTGATCGTCCCGGTATTCCCCGCGCGGATTCCCAGCTTGCCATGCAGCGTGGACGTGGTGAGTCCTTTCATGTCGCGCGTCAGCACGAACGCGGACAGCCCAGCATGATCGCGCTGTTTCTGCTTGACGGGGTCCGTCCACGCGAAGATGAGGAAGTGGTCGGCGACATCCGCGAGCGACATCCACGTTTTCTCGCCACTGAGAACGTAATTGCGGCCGTCCCGCACCGCCGTGGCTTGGATCCCCACGGCGTCGCTCCCCGCCGCCGGCTCGGTCAGCCCGTAGGCGGCGACTTTCTCCCCCCGCGCCTGCGGGATGAGAAACCGCCGGCGCTGGTCTTCGGTTCCCCAGGCGAGCAGGCTCAGGCTGTTGAGCCCCAGGTGTACCGAGAGGATCACGCGCAGCGAGGTATCAACATACTCTAACTCCTCGCAGGCCAGCCCCAGACTGATGTAGTCGCTGCCGGCTCCGCCATACCGCTCGGGGACGCACAGGCCCAGCAGACCCAACGCCCCCATCTTCTGCAAGATGGTGCGATCAAATGTCTGAGACCGGTCCAGTTCGCGGATGCGGGGGGCGACTTCGCTGGCGCCAAAGTCGCGGACCATCTTCTGGACCATCCGGTGATGATCCGCTAGGGCGAACTCCATCTCGCCTCTCCTTCCACGCGGGCCACCCGACTCCGCGTGGATCCCTCGGGGCGCGTGCGGATAGATCGACAGTTCATTGAGAACAAAAAAAGGAAGAGGGCAGCGGCCATTACTGGCCCCGTCCTCTTCCTTCTCCGGTCGTCTGACTCCTGGCTTCCTTCTCGTTTGCTCTTTGGGTCCGCTCAGTGTGTCGGCTGCGCCGTCACCTGCCGGGCGAGCTGTAGCGCCGTGCCAAACTGCCGGTCCACACCGACCTCCAGATCGGTCGCCGTCAAGACGGCGGGCACATCGGGCTCGACGCCGGTGTGTTCGAGCCGCACGCCCGCCCCGGTCGTGAGTCGGAACGCCGTGATGCTCAACGCCGACCCGTCCGACAAATCGTGGAGAATGCTCGCCTCGACCGCCCCCGCGGTCTTCGCGCCCACCAGGGTCCCTCGGTGGTTCTCCTTAATCGCCGCCGCGAGCAACTCGGCGGCGGAGGCACTCCCCTCGTCCACCAACACGATCAGGGGAACGGTAGCCGGAAGCAGTGGCGATCTCGTCGTCCGGACCACATCGACCTTGCCCCCGGGGCGGACCTGCGCGTACACGCGCAGTCCGCGCGGCAGCAGGGTGTTAAGAACGCGATCGAGTTCAGCGAGATAGCCGCCGCTGTTCCCGCGCAGGTCCAGCACGAGGGCCCGCATGCCCTGCTGCAACAAGCCCGCGATGGCATCGCGGACATCAGCGCCGGTGTGGTCGACAAACTGGTACAGCCGCAGGTAGCCCACTTTGCCATCGAGCAGCTCGGCTCGGAAGACGGCGGGCACGACGATCGGCGCGCGGGTGATCGTGAACACCAGCGGGTCTGAGACACCTACCCGGGCGAGGGTCACCGTGACCGAACTCCCCGCGGGACCGCGAATCATGCCCGACACCTGATCGACGGTCATCCCCCCCGTGGGGAGATCATTGATCTTCGCAATGCGATCGAATTCGTGCACCCCTGCGGCCTCGGCCGGACCACCCGGGATCACCGCCCAGATGAAGAAGCGGCCGTCTTTGGGTAGCAGGACGACGCCGACTCCGGTGAATCCCGCCTGGCCTCTCTGGCGCTGCCGCCGCTCCTCATTTTGCTGTGGGGTGAGAAAACCCGTATGCGTGTCGTTGAAGGAGCTCGTCATGCCGCGAATCGCGGCATAGGCCAGTTGCGTCGTGGTGAGTTGCCCCGACGCCGCGGTGACAGCAGCGGAAAACCGCTCGCCAAATGCCCGCTTGGCCCCGACGGCCGTCGTATAGTTGGGGAAGTCGGGCAGGTCTGCCACGATCCCTGAGGTGGACAGTTGTTGGCGCATCCCGAGCAAGGCCGCGTTGAGCATCTGCACCGGGTCCACCGCATCGACGTAGTTCGTCTGTAGTGCTTGCAGCGCTTCGAAGACGAGCGACTGGTCTGCAGCCTGGGCCGGTCGGGCCACAGGAGAGACCGCGAGAATCACCAGCACTAGCGTCGTTAGCAGGATGTGCCAGGTCAGTCGACGGTGCCCAAACATGTCAAAACCTCCCAGGTTCAGATAACCGGCGAGAGCGGAACCAGCCGGAGGATCCAAGCATTAAATCGGTAGATCAAGTCAAACACCAAAGCCGTTCCCATCACAACTAGGAATCCCCCGCTCGCCAGTTCGATCGCGTGTGCGTGCGAGCGGACCCACCCCAGGGCGTCGATGGCCCCAGTGAGCAGCACCGCGGTGAGCAGAAACGGCAGCCCCAGGCCTAGAGCATAGACAAGCAGCAGCACGGCTCCATCGGAGGCCCGCTGCGAGGTGGCCGCGAGTGTCAGAATCGCCGCCAGGACCGGACCAACACAGGGCGTCCAGGCGAATCCAAACGCCATCCCCACGGGGAAGGCACCCAGCGCCCCGCCACGGGGCGGGGAGATCGGCAGGCGACGCTCGCGGGCGAGGAAGGGAATCTTGAGGATGCCGAGCATCCACAAACCCAAGACCACGACCGCGACCCCGCCAATGCGGCCCAACCATAGGCGATTGTCGACGACGATGCTTCCCAAGTAGGTCGCCGAGGCCCCAAGCGCTGTAAAGATCGTCGCGAATCCCAGCACGAAGATACTGGCTGAACCCAGTACCCGCAGGCGGTGCTGCCGCCGATCGGCTGGGGGAATCTCCGCGAGCGACAGCCCGGACACAAACGACAGGTAACCTGGGATGAGGGGCACGATGCACGGGGACAGAAATCCTAGCACCCCGGCACCAAACGCAATGAAGAGGTTCATGTTCACCACGCGGGAAACCCACCCTCACTCATTTCCCCTATTCACGATTCGCTCCTGGGCTCGTCTGAAACCTGTTCTAAACGCCGCGGGGCACCCAAACGCACAAGGGCATGACCACCGTCAGTCTAGCGCTGCTTCCTGGCGAGCGCCTCAATCCGGACAGAAGTTCCTTGCGACGCCGCGAAGTGTTCGGCGGCATTCCCCTCCCGCACCGCCACCTCGAGCAAGCCATCGCTTCCCGGGACGACGACGACGCGACCTGGGGCGGCATCTCCATACGTACGCTCGAGAGTCGCGGCGCTGCGTTTGCGGCCGATCATCACCTGCACGGCTCGGCCGTCTGGAGCCAGCGTGGACGAAGGAATTGTGGTGGTGAGGTTACCGAAGGTATCCACATAGATCACGTCCCCGACCACAGCCGTACCGTTCTTGCGTGAGGCGCCCAGATCCAAATCGACGAATTCTGTCGTGGGGCGGCCGAGTCTCTGGGGCGGCGTGCCTGCCACCAGTCGCGCGGCGGCCGGCGCGAACAGGTCACGTCCGTGAAACGTCGTGGAGACTTTTTCTCCACCGATGCCTTGGTCGTTCATCTGAAAGACTCGGGGTCCACCCAGCCGTTTGGCTGCGGGCAGTAGCAAGCCGTTGTCCGGCCCGACGAAAAACTGTCCACCGCCTGTAACGATGAGCGGGTGGCGCGCTGTGCCGACGCCCGGATCGACGACCGCGAGATGCACCGTCCCGGCAGGTGTGGTTGGCGCGACGGCCGCGAGCAGGTAGGCTCCCGTCCGCACGTCGTGACGAGGGACATCGTGTGTGATATCAATGAAGACCGCATCGCAGGAGGCCGCGAGCACCGCCTTCATCTGCGCCGGATAGGGGCTGCGACTCCCAAAATCGCTCAGCAAGGTGACAATCGCGGGCACTGCGACCTCCCATCCTGTCCCACTCAGTGTAGCAACTTCATTCTGCCGCCGCCAACACGCTTCACCGTTGACATGTTGGACAGTAAAAGGACGGCCGGCCTCCCAGCCGCACCGCACGAATCGTGCCGTCTCGCCGAGGACAGAGTTGCCCCCCACGACCGTACACGGCTAGACGCCACCGTCCCTTTCGTCCTCTGGGATCCACAAACTCGGGCTCGCCCCCGGCCGCAATGGCGCGTTGCAGCACCCGCCGGATGGTCCGGTAGAGCCGATCGGCTTCCACAGGCGTCAAGGCGGAAACCTGGCGGTCTGGACGGATCCGAGCGGCGTGAAGGATTTCGTGTGCCCAGAGGTTCCCAATGCCGGCGATGCGCGATTGATCGGTGAGCAAACCGCGAATGTTGCCGCGGCCGACCAGTAAGGTGCGAAAGAACGATTTGGTGAACGCCCTCGACAACGGCTCCACCCCGAGGGAGGCGAAGTATTTCAGACGGGGGAGACTCTCCGTCCGATGGAGCCCTAATTCTGAGAGCTGCAGCTCGCGGAATTCCAAACTACTCCCATCGGTAAGCATGATCACCACGGCCGTCTGGGCATCGGGCACCCTCGCTGCTCGCCAAAATCGCACGATGCCCCACAGCTTGAAGTGGACCAGCAGCGTCCACCCTTCACTGAGCATCAGCAGGAGCGTTTTCCCCCGCCGGCTCACGCTTTCAATGTGCTTGCCAGTGAGGAGTCGGGCGAATGCGCCGACGGTATGGGTCCTGACGCTGGTCACTTGACGCACTTCCACGGAGGCGACGACTTTGCCAGGCAGCAATCGCCTGAGACTGCGCGCGGTCGCTTCAACCTCGGGCAGCTCGGGCATTAGTCAGCGCTCACCCGAGCCGATCTTCGCCTCGCGCCTGTGCTCATTTCAGTAAGCGCGACAACCGGCGATCGGCGTAGACCTTTCCCTTGGTCTGGCAGTGCGGGCAGTAGTAGGTTTCTTTCTCCGCGTAGAAGACGGTTTCGATCCTCGTCTGACAGCGCGGGCAGGGTTCTCCCCCATGACGGTGGACGCGGAGGAGAGTGACTGGTTCCCGGGTCGGGAGGGTCGACCCAAAGTGCGCCCGGTGTTGTTGGAGGGCTTCCGTGAACACCGTGCGGATCGCTGTATAGAGCCTCGCGGTCTCCTCCGAAGATAGCGTCGCCGCGGGCGCAAACGGAGAGAGCCTGGCCTCCCAAAGAATCTCGTCGGCAAACGCGTTTCCGATGCCGACGACGTAGCGTTGCAGGGTGATCGCTCGTTTGAGCTGGTTGGGCTGCGCCCGCACGGCGTCCGTCAACACCTCGACAGTAAACGCCTCACTTAGCGGGTCTGGACCCAGCCCCGCCAACGGCTCTACTGTGTCACCTAGCTGTATCGGCAGCACGTAGACCGCCGCGCGCTTCTTGGGTCCTGACTCGTTCACCCGAAGCTCGCGCCCGTCATCGAGCATCAGGCCTAGCGCCAGGGGCTTGGGAGTAGACGGCCTTCCGCGCAATTGGGTGGCGGGAGCCAGATAGAGACGGCCGTCACGCATCAAGTGAAGGACGAGGCGCAAACCGTCTGAGAGGTGGAACACGATGAGCTTGCCCTGACGCGTGACCTGGTCGATTCGCCGCCCAGTCAGCGCACTGATTGGCGGATCAAAGGTCTTCACGATCGACGGGCTGGGCAGACGCACGGAGATGATCGTCCGGCCAACGACCTCGCGGACGAGATTTTCGACGAGCACCTGAATGAAGGGCAGTTCCGGCATCGTTACGTGGTCGCCAGGCGCGTCGTGACCTCCCGACGAGCTGCCTCCACGGCCTCGGTGATGCGTGGGACGGGGACGGAGCCCTGCGCGTAGGCAGGTCGCCCGCCACCGCGGCCACCGTGTTGCTGCACGACTTGGGTGAGGAGTGCGGCGGCATCGAGGTCAAGATCGGCTGACCGCGCGATCACCAGATGGCCCTCGGAGGAGCCGAGCACCGCTACGGTGGAGTCAGCTTTTGCCAAGCGGCCGGCCATCGCTGTCACCATGGCCGTGGTCCATTCGGGCACGACCGCCGCGACCAAATATGGCGGTCCTGGAGTCTGCGCTAGCCGCTGGCGGGCTTCTAGGTCAACGAGCCGGTCCTGAACATCTGCAAGTACACGATCACGGTCCCGCAGTTGCCCGGCCAGCCGACTGACAGCACCTAGGACCTCTGCGTCTTTCACCGTCAACTGGCTCGCCAACTCGAGAGTAAGAGCATTCTTCCATCGATAATCACGCAGCGCACGCCATCCACAATAGAACTCGACCCGCGTTCCGCCCTTGAAGCGCTCCCAGCGGCGGATCTTGATCGGACCCACCTCCCCGGTGCGCCGCACGTGCGTGCCCCCACAAGCTGACCGATCAAAATCTTCCACCTCGACCACGCGAATGCGGCCGTGCTTCTTTGGCGGACGGCGTAACTGGAGGCTGACCAGGTCTGCTTCTTCGACCTCCCGCACCAGCACGGGACGGTCCTCGAACACGATCTGGTTCGCGAGGTCTTCTGCGGAAGCGACCGCCTCGGCGCTCATCTCGGGGCGATCGAGATCCAGAGTGGACACCTCGCCCCCTAGATGCACAGCACGGGTTTGCGCACCCAGGGTGCGCAGACACGCCTGCGACAGGATGTGCTGACCGGTGTGTTGCTGCATGTGATCGAAGCGGCGCAACCAATCCACCGCGCCCTTTACTGTCCCTTGCAGGCGCTCCGCAACCACGTGCACGATCCGGTCCTCCTCGTCTTCGAGGACGTCGATCACGGGGAGATTATTCAGCGTCCCCGTGTCGTGTGGCTGTCCTCCCGAGGTCGGGTAGAAGGCTGTGCGATCGAGGACAATGCCGACATGGGCGTTACGGGGATGCGCGTCGATGACCGTCGCGTCGAACTCACGCAGGTAGCTGTCCGTGTAGTACAAACGGTGCGTCACCGCGAGGCTTGGCGGGGTGCGGGAGCCAGGAAGGGAATCAGGGCGGCCGCCACGGCCTGTTCGAGCGCGGCCTGACGGTCGACGAGTCCGTGCGTGAGCAATCCGATCGCGCCCAATTCTTCGTGGGCATTCGCATGGCCCAGGGACGCGTCCACCACGTCCCCGAGTTCTTCGCCGGACAGCGCGCGGGAGGCCATCCACGGCGGCAACTGAAAGCGCACCCCGGAGCTAATTCCCTCGCGTCCGCTGCGATCGACCACAGCCGCCCACGTACACATCCACACGCCCCGCGCGTCCTTGTGGACGCCGCCTTCGATCCCGATGCCTAGATCCGCATCGCTGAGGCGGCGGGACTCTCGGGCGCGATGCAGCGCTCCTCGGATCGTCTCCTCATCGGTCACCGGCTGAGCCGACACGGCCGAGGGCACCGAGACGGCGACGACTTGCGCGTCGGGGAAGGCGCGACCGCAAACGGCTTGGGTCGCTCGAATCTTTGACTCGCTGGTTGCAGTTCCGATGGCTATCTTCATCCGTGATCGGGTAGGCTCAGTGTATGCATGTCATCGCGTCGTCACACCTGCCCATTGTACCGTGTCCGTCCACTGACGGCCTCAACGCATCGTCGACAACACCGCACGCTCGATGGTATACTTCGCGGCTATGAACCCCATCGCGGTGCACATCGGTCCGCTCGTCATCCGCTGGTATGGGCTGATGATGGCCGCCACGATTCTCGTCGGGACGCTGGTGGCCCTGCGCATGGGGCCGCGGCTCGGCGTGCCGGCGGCCGAGATTGACCGCCTGACGCTGCCCTTCCTCCTCATGACGTTTGTCGGGGCTCGGTTGGGCTACGTGGTCTCCCACCCCGCCGAGTTCACATCACCGCTAGAGATTCTGCGAGTCTGGCATGGGGGCTTGACCTCCCACGGGGCGATCGTCGGAGGGTTCCTGGCTCTGTGGTGGACGTCCCGCACCCGCGACCTGCCCTTGTGGAGTCTGGCCGATATCACTGCGTGGGCGATTCCGATCGGCAACATCTTCGTGCGGTTCGGCAACTTCATGAACGGCGAACTCTATGGTGATGTAACCACGTTGCCGTGGGGCGTCGTCTTCTCAGGGGTCGTGGGAGCGCGCCATCCCCTGCAACTTTACGAGATGCTCTGGGCGGTCATCGTCATCGCCATCGCGTTGCCACTGACGTGGCGAAGCCGATTTCCTGGCCAGGTGTTCTGGACGATCATCACCCTGGTATCGGCGGGCCGCATCGTCTTCGACCTGTTGCGCAGCGAGGACCGCATCGTGTGGGTGATTACCCTGGGGCAGATCCCCGCCGCTATCCTGCTCCTGCTCGGCATTTGGTTTCTAGCCAGGAGCGGCCGGACCACATAGACGTCACCGGTAGACGTCCCGGCGGTGGCCAATCGTTACCACCAGGATCGTAATCCGCTGGTCCTGGATGTGGCAAATCAGGCGATAGTCCCCCACGCGGTACTTCCAGAAGCGCCCGAGCTCGGGGCCTTTCAACGCTTCACCAATGCTGCGAGGGTCCTCGAGTGGGGCAACACGTTCTCGTAGAAACCTGACGATCTTTCGAGCTACCTCTGGATCGAGTTTCGAGAGTTCCTTCTCGGCCTGGGGATGGAGCTCAATCCTCCAGGCCAAGGCGGCGCTCGACCTCCTGGAGCGGGACGCCGGGGAGGTTTTCCTCAAGCCGCTGCACCGCCAGGTAGTAGTCCTCCAGGTCATCCAGGTGCTGAAGGATGGCCTCACGCACATAGAAGGTCCTCGTGCGTCCGGTCTTGCGGGCTAGCTTCTTGAGCCTCTTCTCGACCTCTGGCGGCAAGCGCACGGCAATCATGGGTTCCCCTCCTGATATACAAGTATATCACAAGCGCTGTGAGATCGGCTCGGGCTTTCCGGTAGGCCCGCTTTGTCAGTTCTTTCTTGAGCGCGGTGCGACATGGGGGCGAGGGAGTCGTGGACGTCGGCGTCTAACAGGATGCAGGTGTTCGAGAACCCGATGCGAGCAATCTTCCCCGAAGATTGTTCGCGACGGCTACAATCGGGGGTGCGGTCGGTAGCCCGGTTACAGTAACTCATGCCTCGCACAACGGCGACACGATGCTTCATTATGTGACTCTCCTGGCCGGAATCGCCGCGATTCATTGGGCGGCGCTGATTAGTCCGGGACCGAATTTTCTCCTCATCTCACAGGCTTCCAGCGCCGAGTCGCGCAGAGCTGGGTTGTGGACGGCGCTCGGAGTCGTGATCGGTACTGTCACGTGGGCAACAACTGCGCTCCTCGGGGTGAGTGTGATCTTTTCGCAATTCGTGTGGCTGTACAAAGGAATGAAGTTCTTGGGCGGGGCCTACCTCGTCTATCTGGGCGTGCGGGCATGGATCGGGGCAACTAAACCCATCGCGCTTCGGCGGACCGCACACACAGCACCAAGCCATTGGCTGGCACTTCGTCGGGGCTTCCTCACCCACATCACCAATCCAAAGACCGCTTTGTTCT
>DATGVF010000202.1:0-10104 GCA_035300645.1 bacterium | reverse complement strand
AAAGGCGCCATCGTCGTCACGGATACACCGGCGGCCCTCCGACATCGCGCGGCGGGAGGGAGCTACTTCATCCTCACCACCTCTGTGCTGGACGGGGCGACCTGGCTGGGCCAAGTGCCGGGCGTGCAGCGCGTCGATACGCGTGATGGAGACGGCAGTACCGAGGTCCGTCTGGAGCTGGCCGACGATGGGGTCATTGCCGGTGTGGTGAAGGCCCTCGCCGATCGGGACCGGCGCATCCTCTCGCTGCGGAAGGTCGAACCCAGCCTTGAGGATGTCTTTGTGCAGATCGTCGGACGGCGTCTGGAAGAGGCCGACGAGGCCGGAGGCCGCCGTGAGTGATATCCCGAAGGCGACCGGTTTCACCCGTGTGCTGCGGGCCAGCCGCGGCCGATCCTACCCGCGAATCATCGGGCTACTGCGCGAACGCTCCTGGGTGTTCTACGACACTGTGCTGCCTCTGCTCGGTACGATCGCCTTCGTGTACGTCTACAAGGCGCTAGGCGCCCCCGACCGCTTCGTGGGGTACGTCATCATGGGCGGGGCCGCGATGGGGTTCTGGATGAACGTCATGTGGAGCATGGCCGCCCAGTTCTACTGGGACAAGCAGGGCGGCAACCTCGAGCTGTACCTGGTGTCCCCGTGTGGGCTCGTGCCGATTCTGCTGGGTATGTCCGTGGGGGGATTTGCCAATACGTTGATGCGCACCGTGGCCATCGTGCTCGTCGGATCCGTCCTGTTCCACGTGACCTATGTAATTCACCAGCTCCCCGTGTTCATCGCCGTGTTTGCGGTCGGCATCATCGCCCTCTACGGTTTGGGCGTCACCTTTGCCAGCCTATTCTTGCTGTGGGGACGCGAGGCGTGGCACATGGCGAACCTCCTCATGGAGCCGGTGTTCTTGGGAACGGGTTTCTACTTCCCGGTGCGCGCGCTGGGTTTCTGGGTGGCCCTCGGCACCTCCATCATCCCGCTCACCCTGGCTCTCGATGCCCTACGGCAACTGCTGTTTCCCGAGACGCATCCGGCGCTGCTGCCGGTCCGCATCGAGCTGGCGATCTTGGGGGGGTTGGCCATTTTCTTTGTGTTCACGGCCCGGTTCTCCCTGCGCAAGATGGAGTTTCTGGCGCGTCGGGAGGGGCGGCTGAGTCTGCGGTTCTAATGCGATGCTGGTCTCCTCACGTGCTTCCCAACCGTTAAGCGGTGCCCGGCACTGGTGGCGGACGCTGCGCGTCGCCTACTGGCTGGGCTGGCAGATCGAGAGTAATTGGACCGATCCGTTCTTGTTCTTTGTCTACTCCATCGCGCGGCCGTTGGGCAGCGTCCTTATCCTGGTCTTCATGTACTATGTGGTCGCGCGCGCCGCCGCCGCGGCCATGCTCGGGTTCTTCGTGGTCGGGACGGCCTGTTGGCCCTTTGTCGTGCAAGGCATGATGGGGACGGCGTGGAGTCTGATCAGCGACCGCGAGCACTGGAAAACCCTGCGCTACATCTATACGTCCCCCATCCCGTTCCGCGCGTACCTGATCGGGCGTGCCCTAGCGCAATTGACGACGGCAGTGTCTGCGGCTGCGGTGACATTGGTCGTGGGCCGATGGGTGCTCGGCGCTCCCCTCCGCGTGGCCACGATCCATTTCACTTATTCGCTCGTCGCATTTGCGCTCGGGATCGCCTCTGTACTAGCGCTGGGCCTCATGGTGGTCAGCGCAGCATTTCTGATTTCGGGGGAAGCGTGGCGGATGCCCGAGGGTGTGGGGGCGGCACTGTACCTGCTCTGTGGGGCGGTCTTTCCGGTTAGCGTCCTCCCGCCAATCCTTCGCACACTGGCGCAGGGGGTTCCTTTGACATGGTGGCTGGAGGCGATGCGGCGCGGGCTGCTGCCGCCAGGGGGGGTCGCTTCGTTCCCGCAGCTGACCGACGGCCAGGTGCTAGGATGGCTGGCCGTGCTGGCTGCGGTGTGGATGGTCCTCGCGTGGACCGTCTTCACCCTCGCAGAGCGCCGCGCACGGAACAGAGGTGTGTTGGACCGGGAGTCCGCCTTCTAATAGGCCGTGGGCTGAGGGTCATTTTCAATGCCGAGGAGACAGTTGAGCCCCGCACTTCATCTGATCCACCAGCGCCGCAGTGCCACTCCTGACCAGACCAATTCCACGACCCCGAACGGCCAGGCGCCTTGCAGGAAAGCATAGGCCGAGGCTGCCAGGCAGGCTCCTGCGAACAGCAGGACAAAAATGCGTGAGCGTCTCTCCAACGCATAGAACAGCATCATGGCCGTGACAGCGACTGCGCCGAATATCGTGAGCGGGTCCATGCCTGTTCTTAAACGGACGAAGGCATGAGGCCGCTGATGGCCGCCGCTCATCCCGACGCTTTCACGCTGATAGATCGATCTGCGTCCGTTGCGGCCGCTCGTGTTCGGCCAGCGCCACAAGCCCCTCAACGCCGACCTGGTGCGCACCATCCACGGCTTCGACGCGCTTCTGGTGCTCACCGGATCGACGGCGTCGGCAAACCTTTAGCCCTCGCGCTTCATCCGCTCCTGACGGGCGATCTCACGCTTGCTGCGGTCGATGCCGAGCGCGCCGTCAACGATCTTGACCTCACCGTCGCGCTCGTAGTGGCCGATCATGACGCCGGTGGACGAAACGCGCGAGCTGGTCAGCTTGAACGAATGCGGCGCCGAGCCGTCCGCGAACAGCTTCTTGCCGCCGCCGAGAACGACCGGCACCGTAAAGATGCTCATCGCGTCGACCAGATCATTGGCGAGCAGTGCATGCACGAGTTCGGTACTGCCCTGCGTGACGAGGTTAGGGCCGTCCTCTTGCTTCAGACGCTTCACGTCGGCGATGTCGCGGAGGAGCACCGAGCCCTGCCAGCTGGTCTCGACCTCGCCCGAGCGCGAAACCGCGTACTTCTTGATCTCGTTGAACAGTTTCGCGATGCGGCCGGGCGCATTTTTGTACGGCCAGTACCCGGCGAAAATCTCGTAGGTCTTGCGGCCGAGGAGGAGATCGAAGTTCTTGAAGACGCGGTCGAGCTCTTCGCCAAACTCTTGATCGGAATAGGGCATCTCCCAGCCGCCGAACTTGAAGCCCTTGGTTGGATCCTCAGTCGGCCCGCCGGGCGCTTGCATGACGCCATCCATGGAAACCATGGCGCCGACGATAATCTTCCGCATGGGTCACTCTCCTTGTTGAATTGAGACAATAAGCTTACGGGGCATGGCTATCTCCTTGATTGTAGCGTGGTTCATCGATCTCGGCGGCCGGTGTTCATCCCCCGGTAGTCGAACGGGGCGGACCGAATTCGACAGCAATCAGGAAATTTTGAGCCAGCTTCTGACCCTGCTTCTGTCGGTCTCAGCTTGGCCGAGCCGTCCGCTTCGGGTCGAAAGCTGCACCTACTTACACTCGCTTACTCCGTGATCGCCCACGGGATCGCCTGCGCGAGCCATCGTCCAGATCATCCCGCGAGGCTCTGCTGTCGAGCGCTCAGCTTACACCTTTCCGGCAACGTCGAATTTGCTCGTCGATCCACTCGTAGACTTCACCGGAAATCCACCCTGAAGCGCGAGCGGAGCCCAACTTGATGGGTGACGGGAACGTCCCTTCTTGGACCTTGCGGTAGATCGAACTCCGGCCAATCCCCACAATTGCGGAGACCTGCTTGAGGCGCAGGATGCGGGCGCTCTCGCGTTCGCCAAAGGGATTGCTCCTCTGCGTCGGCTCTGGCCGCACCCTAGGTTCAATGCGCGACTCGACCTGCTGATTTGACCGCATGTGTATCTCCTATCTACATCACGCGCCCTTAATCTCGGGCACTCTGAAACCGTCGGGCAGCCCCTGCGGGTGACCGGGATGCAGTAGCCGTCCTGCACGCGCCATATCACCAACCACATTGACTCACTACTCTTCTATGCGGGGCATGGACAGGCTGCACCGAACAGGCTCACAATAGAAGCCACCAATATCTAGACGAGGTTATTGTGGATCTGTCGTCGTTTAACCCGCTCATCCGCCGCTGGTTCACCGATCGCTTTGCTGAGCCCACGGCTCCACAATCCCAAGGGTGGGCGCACATCGCCGAGGGGCGCGATACGTTGATCGCGGCGCCCACGGGGTCGGGCAAAACGCTGGCCGCATTCCTATGGTCGATCAATCACCTGATCGACGTCGCGCAGCGGGGAAAACTGACAGACGAAACGCACGTCATTTATGTTTCTCCGCTCAAAGCCCTCGGCAATGACATCCAGAAGAATCTGCAGGACCCCCTCGCGGATTTGCGCCAACTCGCCGAGGCACAAGGCACGCCGTTGCCGGAGATTCGGGTGATGGTGCGGTCCGGCGACACGCCGGCCCGCGAACGAAATCTCATGGCGCGCAAACCTCCGCATATCCTCATCACCACGCCGGAGTCTCTCTACATCCTCCTCACCGCGGAGCGCAGCCGGAACTTCTGCCGCAGTGCCCAGGCGGTGATCGTCGATGAGATCCACGCGGTAGCGGGGGACAAACGCGGAAGCCACCTTGCCCTCTCACTGGAGCGGTTGGATCTGCTGGCCGGCCGCCGGCTGCAGCGGATCGGCCTGAGTGCCACCATCAACCCCGTCGCGGAGGTGGCGCAGTTGCTGGTGGGCGCCGACCGGACCACCGCAGATAATCAGCCGCGCTGCGCGATCGTGAACATCGGCCACCGCCGAGAGTGGGATCTGCTGATTGCTGTGCCGCAGCAGCCCCTCAGCCACGTCGCCACGCACGAGTTGTGGGCGGAAGTCTATGACCGCGTGGCCGCCGAGGTGACTGCCCACCGGACGACACTGGTCTTTGTGAATACGCGGCGTCTCGCCGAACGCGTGGCGCACCAGTTAACGCAGCGGCTGGGCCAAGACAAAGTCGCCACGCATCACGGGAGCCTGTCCCGCCAGATCCGCCTGGACGCCGAGCAACGACTGAAGTCCGGCGCGGTCTCGGTGGTCGTGGCCACGGCGTCCCTGGAGTTGGGCATCGACATCGGCCACGTGGATCTGGTCTGCCACCTCGGTGCCCCCCGGGCCCTGGGGACGCTCTTGCAGCGGGTAGGTCGGTCCGGCCACTGGTTGGGCAGCGTGCCCAAAGGATTGCTGTTCCCTCTGACCCGAGACGACCTGGTGCAGTGCGCGGCGGCGGTGCGCGCGGTCCGCGCCGGGACACTGGATCGCGTGATCATCCCGGAAGCGCCGGTGGATGTGTTGGCCCAGCAGATCGTGGCCCTGACAGGGAGTCAGGAGATTCGCGAAGACGATCTGTGGCAGCTGGTGCGTCGTGCCTATCCGTACCGCCACCTTGAGCGGGCCACCTTCGAGGCCCTCCTCCAAATGTTGTCGGAAGGCATCAGCAGCCGCCGCGGGCGGGCGGGGGCGTTTGTGCACCGCGATCAAGTGCACGGTGTCTTGAAAGGGCGCCGTGGCGCGCGGTTGGCGGCTATCACGTCAGGCGGGGCCATTCCCGACACGGCCGACTACGACGTCATCGAGGAACCGCAAGAAACATTTGTGGGGAAGGTCAACGAAGACTTCGCCATCGAGAGCTCGGGCGGAGACATTTTCCTGCTGGGCAACACCTCGTGGCGCATCCGCCGCATCGAAGCCGGGAAGGTGCGGGTGGAAAACGCGCACGGCGCCCCGCCCTCCATTCCGTTTTGGATCGGGGAAGCCCCCGCGCGGACGGCCGAGCTGTCCGAAGCGGTCAGCGAACTGCGGGCGGAAGTGGCCAACCGCTTGAGCCAGCCCGAGGAAGCTATCCAATGGTTAGTTGCCGAGACAGCCGTCGATCGCGCGGGGGCCGAGCAGATCGTCGCCTACATCGCGCAGACGGTAGCCGTGCTCGGCTGCGTTCCCACGCAGCAGAGCATCGTGGCCGAACGCTTCTTTGATGAATCCGGCGGAATGCAGCTGGTGTTGCACACGCCGTTCGGCGGGCGCGTCAACCGCGCCTGGGGCCTGGCGATCCGCAAGCGCTTCTGCCTGACGTTTGACTTCGAACTGCAGGCGGCCGCCACGGATGACGGGATCGTGCTCTCGCTGGGCGAGCAGCACAGCTTCCCGCTTGAGAGCGTCTTCCACTTTGTGCGACCAGCGACGGCGCGCGAGGATCTCGTGCAAGCCCTCTTGGCCTCGCCCATGTTTACCAACCGCTGGCGGTGGAACGCGAACCGCTCCCTGGCAGTGCTGCGGTTTGCGGGCGGCCGACGGGTGCCCATGCCGATCCAGCGGATGCGCGCGGAGGATTTGATGGCCGCTGTCTTCCCAGACCAAGTAGCCTGTCAGGATAACCGCTCCGGTCCCATCACGCCTCCCGACCATCCCTTGGTGAACGAGACCGTCAACAACTGTCTGTACGAAGCGATGGATCTGGAGGGATTGCTGGCGATCACCGCACGAGTCGAGCGCGGCGACATCCGCACGGTCGCGGTCGATACGCCGAGTCCCTCGCCAATGTCGCATGAGATTCTCAACGCCAACCCCTATGCGTTTCTCGATGACGCCCCGCTCGAGGAACGGCGCGCGCGGGCGGTCACGTTGCGGCGGATGGATCCCGACCTCGCGTCTGGAATCGGGGCGCTGGATGCGGCGGCGATTGACGAGGTGCGCGCGCAGGCCCAGCCCGATGTGCGCGATGTCGATGAGCTGCACGATCTGATGTTGTCTGTCGGGCTGCTGCCCGAAAGCGACGCATCGGCCTGGGAAGGGCTGGCCGCAGACCTCATCGCCTCCGGCCGCGCGACGGTGGCGTCGTGGCGCACGGAGACGGGGGAGTATCGGGCGTATGTCGCCGCCGAACGCATCGCGCTCGTCCGCTCAGCCCTGCCCGATGTCCGCTTTTCCCCCGAGATCGTGTTCCCGCTCGCGCGATCTGGTTCATCTGGCCAGTCCCCCGACGATGCGGTGCGCCTGATTGTCTTGGGGTGGATGCAGATCAGCGGCCCCGTGGAAGGGGCCGCTCTGGCGCAGCGCCTCGGATTCCGCACTGCAGACGTGCAGATTGCCCTGGCCGCCCTAGAGGGTATGGGGACGGTGCTGCGGGGTCGTTTCACTCCTCACGCGCAGGCTGAAGAGTGGTGCGAACGGCGGCTGCTCGCGCGCATTCATCGCCTGACGTTAGGCCGCTTGCGTCAGGAAATCGAGCCGGTGTCGGCTGCCGACTTCATGCGCTTTCTGTGCCGGTGGCAGCATGTGCAGCCGGGGAGTCAGCTGCATGGCCGCGACGGTGTGGCCCAGATTATCGGACAACTCCAAGGACTAGAACTCCCTGCGCCATCGTGGGAAGAGCATGTAATCCCCGCGCGGGTCCGCCTCTACGATCCGGCTGACCTGGAGTACCTGTGTTTGTCGGGGACGGTGACCTGGGGGCGATTGAACCCCACCAGCATTGGGGCGTCCGAGAATGGCCAGGAGGGTGCTCGCCGCGTGCGGCGCCGCCAGGGTCCGGGGCGCAGTTCGCCGATTGCGTTCGTCCTCCGTGAGGATCTTCCAATGTTCTTAGGCGACCTTCCCCCGACAGATGAGGTGCTCGCCCGGTTGTCCCCCGCGGCATCTGAGGTCGCGGATTATCTACGACAACACGGCGCGTCATTTCTGATGGACGTCGTGAAGGGCACACGTCGGCTTCCCTCCGAGGTGGAGGAGGCGTTGTGGGAACTCGTCGTCGGAGGTGTCGTTAGTGGCGATGGTGTGGCAGGGTTACGACGGCTGCTCCACGGCGGGCGCTCTCGGGACCGACGCATTTCGCGAGCCTATGGCGGAGGACGGACCCATGGCCGATCGCTTCCCGTGGGTCGGTGGGCCATGTGGCAAAGCCCCGCTGACGTGACTCCCCGCACTCCTAACGACGCCATCGCCCGACAGCTGCTACGGCGGTACGGTGTGGTGTTTCGAGATCTCCTCGCCCGTGAGCCGGTCGCCCCACCCTGGCGGGTTTTGCTTGGGATCTACCGGCGCTGGGAAGCGCAGGGGGAGATTCGGGGCGGGCGCTTCGTGGGGGGATTCGTTGGAGAACAGTTCGCCCTGCCGGAAGCGGTGGAAGCGCTGCGTGCGGTGCGACGGGCGCCCGAAGACCGCGAGGTCATTGTTGTTGCAGCGTCTGATCCCCTCAACCTTGTGGGGATCATCTTGCCCGGCGGAAAAGTGGCCCCCCAGTCCGCCTTAGCGATCGCTTATCGCAACGGCGTGCCCCAAGATGTCGCCCCTATGGGCGCGCTCCTGGCCCGGCTCCATCAGACCGCTGCCACTGCCGCGCGTTCGGATGCGGGCACGCCTTTCCGTGAGCGGCGGCGCTAGATCCGATCCCCGTGTTCCCCAGCCTGAGTTGTCACGATCCCCACACCCACGCGCAGGCCGCGTAGGTAAACCCTCCGCCGAACGCCGCGAGTACGATGCGGTCGCCGTCGTGAATACGACCGGATTGTACGGCTTCGTATAGCGCGAGGGGGACACTCGCCGCCGATGTGTTCCCGTACTCCTCGATATTAACGACGAATCGTTCGAGCGGGATGTCCATCTGCGAGGCCAAGGCCTCAATGATGCGCAGGTTGGCCTGGTGGGGCACGATGAGATCCACCTGGTCCATCGTCCAGCCCGCCTGGGCCACTGTCTTCTGAATCAGTCCCGGAATGGTCCGCACAGCCAGTTTGAACACCGCCTGGCCATCCATGTAGGCGCGGTGGAGTTTGCGTTCGATGGCATCAACAGTGATCGGCATCCGCGAGCCGCCGGCAGGAACTTTCAGCACGTCGCCGGCTGAGCCATCAGCGCCGACCAATCCGCCGTACATCCCATGCGCCCCCGTCGACGGGCCCAAAACGGCGGCCCCCGCGCCGTCGCCGATCAGGACGCACGTACGGCGATCGTCCCAATCGATGAGCCGGCTCAGCGTTTCCGCCCCGACCACGAGCGCTCTGCTGATGGCCCCGGCGGCGATCAACTGGCTCGTACAGATCAGCGCGTACACAAAACTTGAACACGCCGCCAGCAGGTCAAAGGCACCTGCGTGGGAGGCGCCGAGGCGGTCCTGGAGCAGACAGGCGGTGGCCGGGAAGAACATGTCGGGAGTCGCGGTGCCCACCACCACAAGGTCGAGATCTTGGGCGCGAACGCGCGCAGCATCGAGGGCTTGTTGCGCGGCGATGAGGGCTAAATCAGATGTCGATTGGTCGGGGCCGGCGATGTGGCGCCGTTTGATGCCCGTGCGCTTGGTGATCCACTCATCGTTGGTGTCGACCATGCGCGCGAGGTCTTCGTTGGTCAGGACCTTCGGCGGAGCGTACGCGCCTAATCCCAGAATCGTGGCGCGGGGCAGTGTCATGGGGGGAGAGGTTCGGCGTTAACCGGAGGACTCCTCATTCGCCTGGTCGAACGAACGCCCCGTGCACCAGCCTCCGACGCCGGTTCCACCGATCACGCAGATCCCGCCGTTCTCGGAGTTTGCGGAAGCGGAACTGGCCGAACTGTTGCCGCGCGTGCAGCGTCGCTCGTATCGGACGGAGGAGACGATCTTCCGCGAAGGCGATCCGCCGGCCTTCATCTACTACGTTCTCAGCGGTGAGATTAGCCTGACGCTGACCTCTGAAGACCGGCGCATCAGCGTGGGGAAGTTTCCGGCCGGCCGTCTGCTGGGGATTCAGACGATTTTTGACAACGGCCCGCAGTTTGTCTCCGCCACTGCGCTCTCGCCGACCACAGTCCTCGCCGTTCCGCTGGGAGAACTGCTGGCCATTTTGCGGCGGCACCCTGATGCCCTGCTGAAAATGGCCGGGATCTTCGCCCACCAGATCCGGGGCGCGGCGCGTCTGGTGGCCGAGATGCAGTTCTTGGACCTGCCTGTCCGGCTGGCCAAACGGATTCTCGACCTCGTCGACGCGTCGGCATCTTCTGCAGGGCGGCACGGACCCGCGGTGAGGATCACACAGAAGGAGCTGTCGGAGCTCGCGGGCGCCACACGCGGTGGGGTAAACCGGGCCCTGAAGCGGTTGGAGCACCTCGGCCTCATCCGCACCAGCCGCGGAACAATTACCATCAGCGCCCCCGACCGACTGCGCCGTCTCGCCGAGCAGGAGCCTCTTCCGATGATT
>DATGVF010000201.1:0-3917 GCA_035300645.1 bacterium | reverse complement strand
CCAGAGGAAGGTGACCAGAGCCTTCCCCTTAACTGGATCGGAGTGTTCGCCGTAGATCAGGATCCACGTGAACCCCGCGATCGGATACGCGTCTTTGCCATCCGGGTTGGTGAAGAAGACCCGGTAGTCTTGGGGGATGGTAGCTAGGGCCCCGTCCACCGCCCGGCTTGTGCTGGACAGAGTGGGCGGCACGAACTGGCCAGCCTTGTTGCGCACATACCCAAAGGGCATCTTGTTGGTCAGTGCGTAGGCCAGCTCGACGTAGCCCAGAGCGTAGGGAGTTTGTTTCACGACCCCTGCCACTCCCTCGTTCCCCTTGCCCCCCAGACCGGTGGGCCAGTTCACGGACGTCCCCTCTCCGACCTGGGTCTTCCACTGGGGGCTGACCTTGCTCAGGTAGTTCGTGAAGATGTTCGTGGTCCCCGACCCGTCCGAGCGGTGGACGACAATGATGTCGGCGACCGGCAGTGCGGCTTTCGGATTGTCATGCATTAACCGCGGATCATTCCACTTCGCCACCTTGCCCAAGAAGATGTCCGCGAGCACATCAGGGGAGAAATTCAAACCGGTGGTCACACCGGACACGTTGTACGTAACCACGACCGCCCCCGCGACCATCGGGATGTGCAGGACGCGTCCACCTGCCTGCGCGATCTGTTCATCGGTCATCGGCCCGTCGCTGGCGCCGAAGTCCACGGTTTTGGCGATGAACTGACGGATGCCTCCACCGGAACCGATGGACTGGTAGTTGATCTGGACATTCTTCTCAGCTGCGTAGACTTGCGACCACTTCGAGTAGAGAGGATACGGGAATGTGGCCCCTGCGCCATTTAAGGTGATCGGGGACTGCGCGAGCGCGCTGCTGACCCCACCCGCAAGCAGCAGGATGGCCAGCGCGAGGGCCATCGGCTTTACCCGCATCACCTGCATACTTTGCCACCCCCAGGCTGTGTTCGGAAGCACCTCAAGCGTACCCTGGCGAGGGTAAGAGGAGGCGAAGAGTGCGTGAAGCCTGATTGAAAAGCGGGTGAAATGGAAGGGTTAGTCGGCTAAATCCAGCCGATACCCTATGCCGCGGACGGCGACGATGCGGACGCCCGCGCTCTGTTCGACCTTCTTGCGCAGCCACCCGATATGCGTATCGAGGGTGCGGGTGTCGCCGAAGTAATCCTGACCCCAGACCTCGCCTAGGAGGCGCTCGCGCCGGACCACCTTGCCCTGATGTCGCAAGAGCAGGTGCAAGAGGGCGAACTCCTTGGCGGACAGGGCCACCGCCGCCCCGGCGACCTGGACATCGTGACGGCTGAGGTCCATCGTCAGCCGCCCGGCGACAAGGCGTTCCTCGCGCCCCGTCTGGGTCAGAATCGTTTCCAAGACGTTGGCGACGTCCTCGCATCGATCCGTGCTCGCTTCCAGGATCTCGCAGATGTCCTTCCACTTAACGATGTCGCGGGCGCTGGCGCGCCGGCTGAAGAGCGCGCCAATCGCGTCTCGCAAGACGTCATCTCCGCGATTCTCCAGCCGATGCAAGGTGCGTGTGTGTACGAACAGCTCGCCATTTTGCCGCAGCTCGAGGGCCTGCCGCAGTTCCTGGGCCGATTCGAGAACGATCTGGCCCAACTCGCGGGCGGCTGGAATCGCGCGTCGGATCCGGTGAATCGCCAGACGCGCCGCCGCGGCTTCGATCGCATCCAGAATGTCATCGAGGTACCCGGTGAGAGCTTTGAGCGCGTCGGGGGCGATGAGCGTCGGGCGCGGCGTCATCAACATCTCGAACATGTCGCGCGCGACCGCGTCGCCTTTGTGTTCGAGGTCCCGTATGGTCTGCCAGCCTTCGGCGATCGGGGTGCGGCCCGCCAGGGATTCGACCAGCACTTCGGCCGACTGGAGGATCGTCTTCCCCATTTCCTCTAAGAGGTCCACCTCCGGCGACCCTCCCTCGGGTCGGGGCGGAGTGGTAGGCACCGGCTGGGGACTATTGGGATCGGGGGGCATCCTTACTCAGGATATCACGAGGGCGCGCGTTCCGGCACGACCGGACTCCGCACAAGATTGATGGGTCAATTACGGAAATGCCGGCTGGCCGTTGACGGTCATAGTCTTGAGGGTGCGTTCTACCCGGTCCACCAGCTGGCGCGGCAACGGCACATATAGGTAAGTCAGCGCGTGCTTCTGGCCCTCATGGGTCGCCCACCACAGGAATTGGGTGAGCGCGCGACCCTTATCCGGATCGAGCTGATCAGCGTAGACGACGAGGTAGGTGAGACCGGCGATCGGATAGGCGAACCCGGCATCGGGATTGGTCATGTACGTGAGGTAGTCGTCGGGAATCGTCGGCAACGCGGCTTCCAGCGCTTTTGTCGTCGACGTCAATGACGGGGCGAGCAGCTGTCCGGCCTTGTTGCGCACGCTGCCAAACGTCATGCGGTTTCCAAACGCGTACGCGAGTTCCACATAACCGATCGAGTTCTCGGTCCGGCGCGCGAGATCTATCACGCCCTGGTCGCCGCGGGCTTCACGGCCCACCGGCCACTGCACCGTACTGCCCTCGCCGACGCGCTCGCGCCACTCCGGGCTGACCTTGCTCAGGTAGTTCGTCCAGATCGCGGTCACACCTGAGTCGTCCGACCGATGGATGACCACGATGGGTTTGGCGGGCAGCTTTGCCTGCGGATTGAGGTCGACGAGGCGTTTGTCGTCCCACTGCGTGATCTTTCCCAGGAAGATATCGGCGAGGACCGGCCCGGTGAACGCCAACCCGTGCGACAGGTCCTGCACCGCATACACGGGCACCACGGCGCCCGCAACAATAGGCACAAAGACAAGCGGCCCCGAGGCGTGGGCGAGCTGGTCCCGCGTCGGTATCGCATCAATCCCTGCGAAATCCACGCCCCGATCCAGAAGTAATCGGAGCCCGTCGCCAGACCCGACCTGATGGTACACGAGGCGCACGCCGCGCTCCGCGGCATACACCTGAATCCACTTCGCGTACAGGGGACCAGGGAAGCTCGCTCCCGCGCCGGTCAAGGCCACCGACTGCGCAGTCGACGTGGCCATGCCAAAGTGCACGGCCAGGGCCACCAAGGTTGCCGCCAGGATCAGGGAACGACCGTACCTCACAGTGTCCTCCTACTACCTCTTATCGGACAAACGGGGTCGCGCTGTATCGGGTCTCCTTTAATAACGTCTCCGGGATCATCGGTGTTCTCTCTTTCTCATCCCCGCGGGCCCGCGCGCAGCGCCTTCGGGACTCCCTCTGAGCTTGAGCGGGCGATGAGATTACGACTGTCTCTCGGACTCCTCGCGGAGATCGACCACAGTCCCACGAGTGAGACGCTGTAAGAGAACCGGGGCAATCGAAAACACACTCGTGGCTGTCCCCGCGGCAGCATAGACGATCTCGAAACCCAGCAAGTCACGGTCGATGTAGACGGGCAGGGGTTGCGGGTGCCCCACCGGAGGGACTCCTCCGATGGCGAATCCGGTGACGTCATGGACCACATCGGCATTCGCCTTGGTGATGGCGCGGGCGCCGGCGGCGCGGGCCAGCTTGGTGGCGTCCACGCGATTCGCCCCTGAGGCCAACACCAGAACCGGCTGTGCGTCGGCCAGGAACACAAGCGACTTTACGATCTGAGCCACCGTCGTGCCGACCGCAGCCGCAGCGTCGGCGGCCGTGCGCGTGCTATGAGGAAATTCCAAAATGTCTGTGGCGACGCCGCCCGCATGCAGCGCGGCGAGAACGCGATCTGTCGGCTTCACTGCGTATTCCCTTCTGGACGATCCGCGACGTTCCTGTGACAGGGAGAACCCCGTGCCCCTGAGCTCAGGTCCCCGGTATGATTTAGGAGGGGGTCTGAGTGTGTTTTCAGAACAGACCGTCGCTGTGCGCATCCTCGCCTGTGCAGACCAGCACG
>DATGVF010000200.1:0-10628 GCA_035300645.1 bacterium | reverse complement strand
TTGGGTCAATTCATCCAGACGATCACGTCGGTCCCTTTTGCGGCATTCTCCCCACGAGTAGAGGTTGCCGCGAGCGACGGAGCGTTTGAGGTAAACAGTACCTTCACGCTCGGGGCCGGGAGCCCTGGCATTCACCCCCTGACTGATACCGTTACACTCCAGCTGGGGGCGTTTACCATCACGATCCCAGGAGGCTCCTTCCTGCAGGGCCCGGGTGGCAAGTTTGTCTTCGAAGGAGTCATCAATGGCGTGACCCTCGAGGCGATTATCGCCCCTCTCGATCGCGGCGGCTTCGCGTTCAGGGCCGAAGGCACAGGAGCCAGCGGTCTACCGACGACAAATCCGGTGACAGTCAGCCTGACCATCGGCATCGATACCGGCACGACGGAGGCAGCCGTGTTCCGATAGCCGCTCCAGGACAGGAACGGGCGGCCCGAGTCCCAAAAAACGGGCGTGCGTTGTGTGATTTCAGCAAGCGCCGAGGATCCTCGGCGCTTGCTCTTTTGGTCTCTTTGGTGTCCTCAGACGGCCGATTCGTCTCGCTGCGACTGGCCCTCGGAAACGCCTCCTTAAACCCCCGAGCAGGGTGCATGCATTTAGGATGTTTCTAGACCACGGAAGCGGAACTTGCTGCGCAATCTCAGATTCGTTCGCGGGCTACGTCCCGGACAGTACACATGCGAGCGCTCCACGAAATCCTGCTCGTAGATGCCGCCGAGGATCCGCGCCGCCACGCGCTGCAGTAAATCGGTCCTCCAGGGTGGGAATGCCTATTGATTCCCCCCATGACGAGAAAACGCCGTTCCCTTGACACTCTCATTATGGTTGTCTGCTGCGGCGGGACTCGGGTGGAAATCTCCGACCTGAGGGTTGCGCATCTGAAACCCGCGGGTGGGAGGGGGGCTTTAGTCAAGAGGACTGATGCCCCACAGTATCGCATTGATATATCCCGATGTTCCTCCCCACGACAGCGAGGTGACCGAGGATGCCTGATCGGACTATTGAAGCTCTGCTGCGCGAAGAACGCACGTTTCCCCCCCCGGCCTCATTCCAGCGATCGGCTGTTATGCGAGATAAACAAATCTATGACGCGGCGGCAGGGGATTTGGAAGGATTTTGGGCGCGCGCGGCCGAGGAGCTGCACTGGTTCAAGAAGTGGGACAAAGTCCTGGACTGGCACCTTCCGTACGCCAAGTGGTTCGTGGGCGGGCAAACCAACATCTCCTACAACTGTCTCGATCGCCACGTCGCAGGCGGCCGGCGGACCAAGGCAGCGATCATCTGGGAGGGGGAACCGGGCGACCAGCGCGTGCTCACATACGGCGATCTGCGTCGAGAGGTGAGTAAATTTGCGAACGTGCTCAAGCAGCTGGGGGTCCGCCGGGGGGATCGCGTCGCCATCTACCTACCAATGATCCCGGAGTTGCCTATTGCCATGCTGGCGTGCGCCCGCCTCGGTGCCGCGCACAACGTTGTCTTTGGCGGGTTCTCCGCAGAAGCGCTGCGCGATCGGATCAATGACGCCCAAGCCAAAGTCCTCGTCACCGCCGACGGTGGCTGGCGGCGGGGGAATATCGTCCCGCTCAAGCGCAGCGTCGATGAAGCCCTCACCCAAACCCCGACGATCGAAAAAGTGGTGGTCGTCAAGCGGGTCGGGGAGGCCGCCCCACAGATCCACATCCAAGAAGGACGCGATCACTGGTACCATCGGCTGATGGCGGAGGCCTCAGCTGTGTGCGAGGCCGTTCCGCTCGACAGCGAGGAGATGTTGTACCTGCTGTACACGAGCGGCACGACGGGCAAACCAAAAGGCATCATTCACACGACGGGCGGGTATATGGTCGGAACCTACCAGACTATGAAGTGGATCTTCGATCTGGCACCCGATGATGTCTTCTGGTGCACCGCGGATATCGGCTGGGTCACAGGCCACTCGTACATCGTCTATGGACCCCTCGCCAATGGGGCCACGACGGTCATGTACGAGGGCACGGCCGATTACCCCGACAAAGACCGGAATTGGGCCATCGTCGAGAAGTACGGCGTCAGTATCCTCTACACGGCTCCGACGGCCATCCGCACCTTTATGAAGTGGGGGACCGAGCATCCCGCCAAGCGTGACCTCTCGTCCCTCCGGCTGCTGGGATCGGTGGGCGAGCCAATCAACCCGGAGGCCTGGATCTGGTACCACCAGTACATCGGCGGTGGCCGATGTCCTGTTGTCGACACCTGGTGGCAAACCGAGACAGGGATGATTCTCATTACCCCGCTCCCGGCCCTTACCACGCTGAAACCTGGGTCGGCCACCCATCCCTTCCCAGGCGTCGGAGCGGAGATATTCAATGAACAGGGGCAGCCGGTGAAGGCGGGCGAGGGCGGGTACTTAGTGCTGACCCGGCCGTGGCCGGCCATGCTGCGCGGGATCTATCGCGATCCGGACCGCTACGTGACACAGTACTGGAGCCGCTTCCCCGGCGTCTACTTCACCGGCGACGGGGCGAAGCGCGACGCGGACGGCTACTTCTGGCTGTTGGGACGGGTGGACGACGTCATCAACGTCTCTGGCCACCGCATCGGGACCTACGAGGTTGAGTCTGCGTTGGTCGACAATCCTGCCGTGGCCGAAGCCGCCGTTATTGGCGTGACCCATGAGATCAAAGGGCAGGCGATCGCCGCGTTCGTCACGCTCAAAGAAGGGCATAAGCCCGCCCCGCAGATGGTGGAGATGTTAAAAGAACACGTGGTGAAAAAAATTGGGGCGCTGGCCCGGCCTGAGCAGATTCTGTTTGCCGGCGAGTTGCCGAAAACTCGCAGCGGGAAGATCATGCGACGCCTACTGCGGGACATCGCTGAGGGCCGCGTGCTGGGGGATACGACTACCCTGGCCGATCCCGCCGTGGTCGAGACGTTGAAGGCGCGGTACGAGGAGGAAGCCGGCTAGCGGCTCCGGAACCCTGCTGGAAGTGATGGGCTCGCGGCCTCGCGATGGCTCAGAAACTTCCGCGTACTCCGATCTGAGGTGGACAGCGTGAAGCAGAGCATTGCCGTGACGGTCAACGGCACGACGCACCGGCATGATGTGGAGCCCCGTTTGTTGCTGGTGTATTACCTGAGAGAAGAACTCGGGCTCACGGGGACACATATCGGGTGCGACACGACCAGTTGCGGAACCTGCACCGTCTTGCTGAACGGGCAGGCCGTCAAATCGTGCACGTTGCTGGCCGTGCAAGGCGATGGAGCGGACATCCTGACCGTGGAAGGCTTGGCCGATAACGGGAAGCTGCACCCCATCCAAGAGGGGTTCTGGGAGGAACACGGCCTCCAGTGTGGCTTCTGTACCCCCGGCATGATGCTCGCAGCGGTGCAGTTGTTGGCCCGCAAACCCAATCCCACGGATGCGGAAATCCGCCATGGCCTGGACGGGAACCTGTGCCGGTGCACCGGGTACCAGCACATCGTGAACTCGGTCATGTATGCGGCGCGTAAGCTGGCCGAACAACACCTTCCGGCCATCCCCCCCTCGCGCCGGGCAGTGAAAGCTCCATGATCCCGGCCGCCTTCGAATACCATCGACCTGCGTCCGTGTCCGAAGCGCTGCAACTGCTTCAACGGCTGTCGGATGCCAAACTCCTTGCAGGTGGGCACAGCCTGCTTCCGATGATGAAACTGCGGTTGACCTCGCCCGCTCATCTAATCGATCTGGGCCGCATCGAAGCAATGCGCTACATTCGGCAGGACGGGCAGACGCTGGCCATCGGTGCTCTGACCACTCACTGGGAAATTGAGTCCTCCAAACTGGCGCACTCCGCCGCGCCCGCATTGGCGGAAGCCGCCAGCCGGATCGGTGATGTGCAAGTCCGCAACGTGGGGACGATTGGAGGGAGTTTGGCCCACGCCGATCCCGCGGCCGACTATCCGGCAGCGATGCTCGCGCTGGAGGGACAGGTCGTCGCCGAGAGCCCCCGCGGTCGGCGAACCATCGCCTCCGGCGAATTCTTCACCGGAATCTTCACCACGGCATTAGCACCCGACGAGGTGCTCGTCGAGATCAGGATTCCCGCCACCAGCGGCCGCACGGGTCAGGCCTACCTGAAATTCCCTCACCCGGCCTCGGGGTTTGCTGTGGTCGGCGTGGCGGCGGTGATCACGCGCGATGGGGGAGGGCGGTGCACCCGCGCCCGCATCGGCATCACCGGCGTCGGCCCCGCGGCCTATCGCCCCGTAGCTGTGGAGAAGCAGTTGACCGGTGCCGTATTGGACGAGAAAGGCGTCGCGGCAGCGGCCGCGCACGCCGCCGCCGGAGTGGATGTGAATGAGGATCTCTTCGCCTCGGCGGAGTACCGCGCGCATCTGGCACGCGTGTTCACCAAGCGCGCCGTTTTCGCCGCCGCCCAGCGAGCTGGATAGCGGCTCCCCCTGCCGCCTGCGATGGCTATCCTATGGGAGGATATCGGGTGGCCGGACCTCGAGGAGTTTCTCCGCACCGACGACCGCGCGATCGTTCCCGTCGGGTCCTGTGAACAGCATGGGCGCCACCTCCCGTTTGCGACGGATTACCTGATTCCCACTGAAATCGCCCGACGCGTCAGCGCCCGCACCCGCGTTCCGGTAACCCCGCCCGTGTGCTTTGGAATGTCGATCCACCATATGGACTTCCCCGGCTCCATTACGCTGACACCGGACACATTTGCAGCCGTGGTCCGCGACATCGTCGAAAGCCTCCATCGTCATGGGTTTCGCCGCCTGTTGATCCTCAACGGCCACGGGGGGAACATCGCGCCCCTTGCCACCGCCTTGGCCCCGGTTTTGGACAGCCGCCGTGATCTGCGGATCAAAGTGGGGCACTGGTGGCAAGACCCGAAGGTCGAAGCGGTGATGCGCGACGCGTGGGGTGACGTCGAGTATCACGCAGCCGCGGGCGAGACATCCGCGATCCTCGCCATTCGGCCCAACATCCCTCGCCTTCAGCGGGCGTCCCATTCGGCGTGGCAGAAAGGCATCGAGGTCATGGGGCCGCGTCACTGGAAGGGACTGTTTCCCCACGGGGCCACGGGGGTGGATCCGAAGCGCGCCACCGCCGAGATTGGGGAACGGTTGCTGCGGGCAGCCACCGACCGGTTTGTCAGCGAACTGGAGCAGTGGGATCCGATCGTCCCTCGCTAGCACCCCCGCGGGAAGCGTGCACTCGCCTCGCCGCAGTTCCGCGCAACCATCTGGTACCGCACACAGGGGATACCGTTTCAGGCCGCGAACCTGTTCCAGAATGGGAACACCAGCAATGATTTCGCATAGTCTGAGCGATGCCCGAGCTTTCGGCGCCTACCTGCGCTTGTTGCGGGAGAACCTGTATGGGAAAGGCCGCGGCAAAGGGCTCCGCCAGCTCGCTCGGGATGCGGGGATGGCACCCAGTGTCCTGTCGCGCGGGGAGCGAGGTCTGCAAGATCTGCGGCGCGTGGAATACATAGAGCGGATCGCCCCGCACCTTGGCGTGCGGCCGTCTGTCCTCAAGCGGGTCGCTGCCCTGATCACTCCCCAAGATGTTGAGGACTTCCGTCGCCTGGATACGGGACTAGGCGCAGCAGACTTCCGCCAGGACGGGGCCAGCCGGCTGCTGTGGGGTCAAGTGACCCAAGAACTGCACCGGTTAAGGGGCGCCACCCCTGAGACTCTGGAAACCTTGCTCGCATACATCGAATACTTGGCAGCCCGCGATGGTCGGAATGGGGCGGGGACCAACGGGGCTGTAGTGGCAGGATCTGGTCAGACCCCTCGGCAGAAGGACTGAAGCGCGTAATGGCACGAGTCGAAGCGACCGCTCACATCCACGCCCCCTTGGAAGATGTCTACCAAGTGGCGAAGGATGTCGAAACGTTCCCGACATTCATGCCGGATGTCGAATCGGTGAAGGTCCTGGAACGCGACGGGACCCACACCGTGACCGCGTGGGTGGGTGTCGTCCAAGGCCGAAAAGTCCGGTGGGTTGAAGATGATGAGTGGGATGACATCCGCCATCTGTGCACGTTCCGACAGCGCGAAGGGGACTTCACCCGCTACGAGGGAACCTGGACGTTCGCTGCGTCTGCGGGAGGGACGCAAACGGTTCTGGCCGTCGACTTTGAACTAGAGTTGCCGCTGGCCGGAGCGCTGCTGTCGAATCTGCTCAAAGTCCTCGTGCGCAAGAACCTGGAAAGCATGCTCGGGGCTATCAAGGGGCGGCTGGAAACTACCGCTCCGACGACGGGCCCTAGACCGAAGGGAGGTGTGTGATGGCTCAGTGGGTACCGTGGATGGCAGATGAGGTCCGCGCCCGCGTCCACAACGAACGGGGGCAGGATGTGATCGTCGTGCTCCTCATCATTTTCCTGCTCTGGTTGCTCTTTACCGGCCGCAAAGTTTTCGTCCAGTAATTGGGAAGGATCGCGGCGCCAGAACGCTGCCTATTGGGGGTGGTCCTGGTGTCTATGGGGCAGGAGATTAGATAGAGATGGTCCGGATTTCAGGCACGGCCGGGACAGAATACAGCAGGGAGAATCTTCCTGTGAGTTTGTGGACACTATAGAGGCATGGCTAAACTGATGCATCCTGCGCAGGCGCAGACCGCCAAATCGATCCCCATAGCTAAGCCCCTAATCTCCGACGAGGACAAGCGCGCGGTCATGGAGGTGCTGGACTCCGGCATGCTCGTGGCTGGGCGCCATGTGGCGGACTTCGAACAGGCATTCGCCCGCTACCTGGGGGCCCGCGAAGGGGTGGCGACATCCTCGGGCACCTCAGCGCTTCAGGTGGCCTTGGAGGCGGCAGGCATCGGGAAGGGCGATGTCGTCGTGACCACCCCGTTTACCTTTGTCGCCACCGGCAACGCCATCCTCTATGTCGGGGCGCGGCCCGTGTTCGTCGACGTCGATCCGCGTTCGTACAACATCGACCCACAAGCTGTGGCCGACGCCGTACAGCGCGAACGTGCTCGCGCCATCCTCTGTGTGCACTTGTACGGGCTCGCCTGTGACATGGCCGCCCTCGGGGAGATCGCGCGCCGCAGTGGGGCGTTGCTCATCGAAGATTGCGCCCAGGCTCACGGGGCCCAATACGCAGGAAAAAAGGTGGGCACCTTTGGCCAAGCCGGGGTCTTCAGTTTTTACCCGTCCAAGAATATGACCACAGGCGAAGGCGGGATGATCGTTACGAACGATCCCGCACTCGCGGAGCGCGCCCGCGTGCTGGTGAACGTCGGCCAGCGGGGGGGCGCGGAATACCTCTACGACGCGATCGGTTACAACTACCGCATGACCAACATGGCGGGTGCGATGGGGCGGACGCAACTTACCCACTTGGACAGCTGGAACCAAGCTCGTCGTGAGCACGCCGCCCGGTATACTGCGGCGTTTGCCTCCTTGCCGTGGCTGGTTCCGCCGGTCGAGCCACGGGGATACTTCCACGTCTACAACCAGTACACGGTGCGAGTGCCCCAGGGCCGGGAAAAGTTCCTGACCCACCTCAGCGACCACCGCATCGGCCGCCGCGTCTACTACCCGCACCTGGTCCCACACTCGCAGGCGTATCAGCAACTGGGGTTCAGAGGAACTTACCCTGTGGCCGAACGGCTGACGGCCGAGGTAGTCTCGCTGCCGGTGCATCCGGCTCTATCGAATGAAGACGTTAGTCGGATTCTTGATGTCGTGGCCCGGTTTCCGGGCGCACGCGAATAGGCGAAGAGCGTGGCACAGCGAGTCCGCGTCGGTGTCATCGGGCTAGGCCAGTGGGGACGCAACCACGTCCGGACCTACGCCGGCATCCCGGACGTCGAACTCGCGGGCGTCGCAGACATCAACGCGGCAGAGCTGCGCAGCGTGGCGAATCGCTACAAGACGACCCCCTTCACCGATTATCGAAAACTGCTGGGACGGGTAGATGCCGTGAGTGTGGTGGTGCCCACCCAGCTGCACTACGAGGTCGCTCGCGTCTTCCTGGACGCCGGCGTGCACGTGCTCGTCGAGAAACCCATGACCGCCACCACGCGCGAGGCCGAGGACCTTGTCGAACTCGCCCGTCACAAGAATCTCGTCCTCTTGGTCGGCCATCTGGAGCGGTTCAAACCCGCCGTCCGACGTCTCGCGGAATTAGCGGGGTCTCCATTGTTCATCCAAGCACGCCGCGTCCGCCCCTACGACCGGACTCGCACGATGGACGTGGGCGTGGTGATGGACTTGATGATTCACGATATCGACATCGTGCTGTCGCTCGTCCGCGGGCGCATCGTCGACCTGGGTGGGCTGGCGGTCCGCGTCCGGAATGCGCAAGAGGATCTCGCGGTGGCGACGTTGACCCTCTCCACCGGCTGCGTGGCGTGGTTACTGGCCAGCCGGGTCTCCACCGACAAGGCGGCCGAGATCGAAGTCGCGACCCCCGATCGGGTGATCCGGTTGGACTACCTGAAACAGCGCCTCTTCATCCACCGATTCCACGGCGAGGTCGAGGACATGGTCATCCACGGGGATGAACCGCTGCGGGCGGAGCTGCAACACTTCGTCAACTGTGTCCACGGTGAGGAGCAACCGCTTGTCACGGGAGAAGACGGCCTCCAGGCCCTGTCCGTCGCGCTCCGTCTCCTGCAGCAAATGCGCACCGTCGCCCCACCCGTTCACGTCTAGACCTGCTGTCGGCTTCGTATTCTAAGGAGTCACTACCACGCACGTGATGACCGTGCGGACGCCCTCGATGCGCCGCACCGCTGCTGAGATTCCGGGAAACCCCTTCGTATCTTCCTGTTCGGCGATGGCGATGACGTCAAACTCGCCCATCGTCACTGATGCTTTCACTACGCCGGGGACGCGGAGGACATTGCGGGCGACGGCGGCGGGGGTGTTGCGGTCGAGCGCGATCAACAGGTAGGCCGTCTCGACCATGGCAACTGAGTTCTGGAGCACGGCGGCCAGTCCTGTCCTGCGAGGGCAGAGCGGGCGTTGACACCCCTTCGGCTAGCTTGTACCATAACCCACGAAGCACCGGACCTAAGCCTTCCGGGGCAGGGTGAGCTTCGCGCGGTGAGCGTGAGGCGATTCCCGATCGGCGGTGATAACCCGTGAGGTTCTGCGAGGGTACCTGACTGGCAGAACCGGGACCCGGTGGAATTCCGGGGTCGACGGTACAGTCCGTATGAGGTGAAGGCTAGGTGATTTTGGCGCCTGAGTGCCCCTATGACGCCCGGACATCGGGCGTCTTTCATTTTATCCTTCGCGATGGAGGAGGGAGATACGATGAGAATCCGTGATGTGACAGCAGCCGCGATCTTCGCGGCTCTGACGTTCGTGGTGACATGGTACCCGCTCGCGAGGATTCCCATCCCTGCGACAAAGGGCTACTTTAACCTCGGTGAAGTCGTCATCTACCTCGCCGCGATAGTTTTCGGTCCTGCCGTCGGCGCGTTCGCTGGCGCCGTGGGTTCGGCACTGGCCGATATCGCGGCGGCGGCCCCACAGTACGCAGTGTTCACATTCCTCATCAAGGGGATTGAAGGATATCTGGTCGGCCGGCTGGTTGGAATAACCGCCGCCTCACGACTCCGCGCGACAATCGTAGGCGGCGTGTGGATGGTGCTAGGTTACTTCCTCGCGGAGGTCGTCTTTGCGCGTGTGCTAGGTATCGCGCCCACCCCGGCAACCGCGGTCGCTGCCGCCCTGACTGAGGTGCCGTGGAACATAGTGCAGGCTGCCGTTGGTGTGGTTGTTGCTGTCTCAGTGGCGGGTCGCTTGCGCAGTGCAATCACCGGGCAGGCAGTAAGGTGAAGGCCGGCAAAATCCCACCGGAACTCCTGGCGCGGGTTGTTTACCCGCACCTTGGCCGCCGGGCCGATGTGTTGATCCATGCACACTCGGGCGAGGATTGCACCGTCCTGGATTTCGGGGAGTTCGCGTGCGTGTTGACTTGCGATCCTATTACGGCCACCGCACACCATCTCGGGCGGTTGGCCGTGCACGTGGGGTGTAACGACCTAGCTACGACAGGGGCAGAACCGATCGCGTTGTTGCTCACACTCTTGCTACCGGAGGGCATCACCCTCGTCGCGCTCGAAGCCATAATGGCCGAGGCCGGGCAGACCGCATCGGGTCTTGGAGTCGAGATCGCGGGCGGCCATACAGAGGTCACGCAGGGGATCGATCGACCGATCGCGGTCGTGACGGCCATCGGTAAGGCGCGCAAAGGCAAGGTCATCTCCACATCTGGCGCGCGGCCCCAAGATGCGGTGATAATTACCAAGGGCGCGGGGATCGAGGGCACGGCGATCCTGGCCTCCGATCTGGCCGATCGCCTGGAATCGTCGTTGGGCAAAGCCGCGTTGGCGCGAGCCCAGGCTTTCATCGACCACCTGAGCGTGATCCCCGAGGGGAGGGTGGGGGCCCAAAATGGGGCAACGGCCATGCATGACGTGACTGAGGGCGGTGTGGTCTCCGGAGTCTGGGAACTGGCCGAAGCCTCCGGGTTGGGAATCGTGTTCCGCGCCGACGACGTCCCTGTACTGCCCGAGACGCAAGTGATTTGCCACGCCCTGGATCTCGATCCCCTCGCGCTCATCGGGAGCGGCGCCCTACTGATCTGCACTCCCAACCCCCAGGCCATGCTCCGCGCCCTCA
>DATGVF010000199.1:0-6609 GCA_035300645.1 bacterium | reverse complement strand
CGTTGCGGGCGCTGGCCGCCCGTGGAGCCTTCGGGGAGGATGACATCGTCGTCGCCTACATCACGGGGCAGGGGCTCAAGACCCTCGAGGCCGTCGCGGATGCGATGCGTCCTCCGATTGCCATTCGGCCGACGCTGAAGGATTTCGAGCGCAATGTCCTCGCAGGTGTAGCCTGAGCCCAAGCAGGGGACAGGGAGGATTGGAATGCCGACTGTTAGAATTCCGGCGCCGCTGCGAAAACTGACCGGAGATCAACGGGTGGTCGAGGCAAGCGGGGCCACGCTAGCAGACTTGGTGGCGGATCTGGAGCGGCGTTTCCCAGGGATTAAAGGACGCATCATGGGTGCGGATGGCCAGGTGCATAGTTTTGTGAACATCTTCGTCGACGACCAGGATGTGCGGTTTTTGCAGGGTCTTGCCACTCCCCTGCGGGAGGAAGCGGAAATCTCCATTATCCCTGCAATGGCTGGCGGGATGGATCCATCCCGGCCCAGAGGTGGGCTCCTAAATCTGCTGCCGCCCGAACTCGCGACGTAAAATCTTAATCCGCACTCGTAACCGCTGATCCCAGGGGCGCCGATGACCGTGCGACGCGGTGTGGCCACAGCGGCAGTTGTGGTGGTCATTTTGCTGGCAGCCTGGTGGTTGCTGCGTCCGGCGCGGGCCACGGTGTCGGTGTACTTTGTGCGCGCGGATGGCACCCGCAGCACCGTACAGGACGTTCCGCGCACGGTGGGGGCGCAAGGAGCGGAGGCCGTGTTGGCGGCGGCGATCCGCGAATTGCTCGCGGGCCCCTCTGCACAGGAACGAACGTCCGGCCTGACGACAGCGATTCCCTCAGGGACGAAGCTCCGGAGCTTGCGCATCGAGAAGGCGATTGTGCTGCTCGACCTCAGCAGTGAGATCGAGTCAGGAGGCGGGAGCGCGATCATGCTGGCCCGGTTTTGGCAACTTGTCTACACCGCGACCCAATATCCTCAGGCGCCGCAAGTGCGGATCCTCGTCGACGGTGTAGCCAAGTCGGCCCTGGGGGGAGAAGGGGTGCTGATTGACCGGCCGGTCAGTCGCCCGTCCACCCTTCCCGAGTTCTAACCGAGGGAGTCCCCCGGTTAATAACAGTCGACACGGCGCAGGAGAAGAAAAGTTTTGTCAGGAAGTTCTGTTAGGAAGCCCTGTGGGGGAGTTGCTGAGTCCGTCGTGCCCAGTGAAGTTTTTGCCGAAGACATAGAGGCTCTGCTAGAACGCCTGGATGGCGTGACATCCGCCCGCGTCGTGGCCAACGACGCGGGAGAGATCGCGTCCATCTACGTGACGGCCGCCACCAACCGCGAGGAGCCGGTGGTGCGGCGGACGATTGCTTCCGCCCTCATGTCCAGCTATTCTCTCGCCGTCGACGGGTGGCGCATCCGCATCGCCCGCATGCAGACCGAGGCTCCCATGCGCACGTGGCGTCCCCGGCGCGTGGATGAATCGCTGTCGGGGACAGCCGTCCAGGCGCTCGTGGAACTGGAACCGGTGCATGCGGAAGGCGGGACCCTGGTCGGCCGCGCGCGATCCTTGCCTGACCGCACGAACCGTCTGCGCGGTTTGGTCTTGGCCACGCTCGACGCTCTAAAATCTGTCCTGGACACCGAAGAACGCCGGGGCGCTCTAGAGTCGATCGCCATCCAGCCGCTCGCGGGACGCGACACAGTGGTGGTCGCCGTCTCCATCGGGTCGCCAACGGGCTCCCAGTTGTGCGTAGGATCAGCAGTGGTCGAAGGGAGCGAAGCCGACGCAGTTATCGCGGCAACGCTCGATGCTATAGGCAAGCGCGGCGTGAAACCGCAACGACGGGGGTGGGGAATGAAGGATCGGCGCGATGAGTTGGAATCGATGCGGGCACACTACCGACGCCTTCGGGAGCCCCAGCGACAGATGCCGGAGCTTGCACCCGAAGACGACGGAGCCAATGACGGAGCCGACGACTCGGTACCCGACCAGGCGCAGATTCGGCCTGAGCGACCGGGCGGTGCCGCCATGGCAAACGTGGCACGGGCTGATGCGGCGGCCCAGACGGATCAGCCGGCCGCACGACCGGCGCAACGCAGTTCTATGGAAGATGAGTTCCTGCGCAGCCTCCTGTCCGCAAGCACGCCCGTGCACATCCGGTGCCGTGATGGGTACGAGATCCCTGAGGCAGTTATCAAGGATGTGGGGACGTACTCGATCCTGGTCGAAAGCGACCTCGGCGGGGAGCTCGTCTTCAAGCACGGCATCCTCTCGATCCGCCCGCTGAGAGCGTGAACCACCTGACAGCCTGATACCTCTGGCCCGGCGGCCACAGAACGAGGGCACCGGGAGAACCAGAGCCGGAACGTGTTTTCGTGTTCTCTCGCGGGCTAATCAAAAGCTGCCGCGTCCGATTTACAGCAACTGCGGGACAACCTGGTCTGTGACTGCCACGCACGGTTTGCCGCACCCTACGTTGCGGTTTCCTGTGGTACACCGAGTGACATCCTCGAGTCATGCTCGACGCGCCCTGTCTGATTGGTCGCTCTCGCACCCAGGCACGAAGCGTGAGATCATCCCGCGTCGCAAGCGCGGGGGAATTCGGTTGTGATCGAGATGTCGCTGCCCCGGACGCGCGGTCGAATGAAGAGGAGGGGCCGACTGGAGCGCGGAATGTCTACTGAGGTGTCCCACCGTGGGCGAGCAAGCGAACCCGCGCAGTCGAGCAACCGCGAGGCCTGAGGGATCGCAGCATCCGTCTGCTATCCCGCTGCGTCTGGACTATGTCTCGGCCGACGACGGAAAGTTCCGGGAGTGGTTCCGGCGCTACCGGGAGGAGGTCGCTGGCGAGCCCCCCACGGACGAGTGGTTGAACGCATACCTCAAACACATCTTCACCGAGCAGAGCAAGAACCGACATATCTGGTGGGCCGTATCGGAGGACCGCAGGGTGGGTTTCGTTGTCGCCGTATTGACTCCGCAGTCTACCGATCCGCAGCGCATGCAGGGGATGGTGGCCGAGTTCTTCGTGTACCCCGAGTTCCGCCGCGAGGGGTACGGAAAGAGGATGGCCGAGGCGGTGATCGCGTTTCTGCATTCCCGGGGATGCCATGATGTGCGCACCTCCGTTCCCGCTGGCAACGTTCGAGGGGTCCGGTTCTGGCAAGCCTGCAGTTTCCAGATCTCCCGTTACCTTCTGGTCCACCGGCCAGACTTGAAGCCCGACGACGAAGACGAGGAAGACGAAGAAGAACTCTAGTCCGCACACGGCGAGCGAGCGACCCTGTCCTTCGCACCCCCCGTTGCAGGCGTGTTTGTTTCTGTAGTCCGGCCTCGATGGCCGTCCTTTCTCGTCGCTTACCGCGAGGAAATCGCTTTGCGCGTGACGCGCTCCTGCCGCGAGCTCGGCTTGTATACAATGGATGCGTACCGAGGCGCGCGTCGGCTTCTGGGAGTCGACCGAGGCGACATCATGGCAACGGGCAAACGCGACCGCGATCCTGATCACCAGGCGAAAAACGCCCATACGCCGGAAGGGGCGCAGCCCCCGAAGGCCGTCTTCACCCCCGACCGCATCGAGATTCGCAACGTCTACACGCCAGCTGACGCACCTGTGGACTATTCAGGGGACTTGGGATTCCCAGGCCAGTATCCGTTTACCCGCGGGATCTATCCCACGATGTACCGAGGCCGGCTGTGGACGATGCGACAGTACGCCGGTTATGGGGCGGCGGAGGAGTCAAATGCTCGGTTCCGATACCTGCTGGGCCAAGGCCAGACGGGTTTGTCGGTTGCCTTCGACCTGCCGACGCAGATGGGGTACGATTCCGACCATCCGATCGCTGAGGCCGAAGCCGGGAAGGTCGGAGTGGCCATCGATACCCTCGCCGACATGGAGGCGCTGTTCGAGGGCCTGCCGTTGGCCCAGGTGACCACGTCGATGACCATCAACGCCACGGCGTCGATCCTGCTGGCCATGTACATCGCCACGGCGGAGCGGCAGGGAGTGCCGCCTGCTGCGCTAGACGGCACGACGCAGAACGACATCCTCAAAGAGTACATCGCGCGGGGGACGTACATCTTCCCTCCCACGCCGTCGCTACGCCTCGTGACCGACATGTTCGCGTACTGCGCCGAGCACCTCCCGAAGTGGACCCCGATTTCCATCAGCGGATACCACATCCGCGAAGCGGGCGCAACCGCCGTCCAAGAAGTTGCGTTCACATTGGCCAACGGGATCGCGTATCTGCAGGCCGCCGCAGACGCAGGGCTGGATGTCGAGCGCATTGCCCCCCGCGTGTCGTTTTTCTTCGCGGCCCAGATGAACGTGCTCGAAGAAGTCGCCAAATTCCGGGCGGCCCGCCGGCTGTGGGCGCGGATTACCCGGGAGCGCTTTCACGCCCAAGACCCCAAGGCGTGGGTGCTGCGGTTTCACACCCAGACGGCCGGCGCCGCGTTGACCGCCCAGCAACCCGACAACAACGTCGTCCGGGTGACCCTCCAGGCGCTAGCGGCGGTCTTGGGCGGGACGCAGTCGTTGCACACTAACGCCAAAGACGAAGCCCTCACGCTGCCGACCGACGCCTCGGCCTTGCTGGCGCTGCGCACGCAGCAGATCCTCGCATATGAAAGCGGGGTCGCCGACACCGTCGATCCACTGGCGGGATCGTACTACGTCGAAGCGCTGACTCGACAGATCGAAGAACAATCAGACGCGCTGATCCGGCAGATCGGTGATGCCGGGGGGATGGTGCGGGCGCTGGAGGCGGGGATCATTCAGCGGCAAATTGCCGAATCCGCATATCGCGAGGCGACGCGGATCGAAACTGGTGAACAGGTCGTCGTGGGCGTCAACCAGTTCCAAGGAGACGCGGCAGTCCCTCCGCCTCTCTTGCGGATGCCCTCCGACATCGTGCCGCGGCAAAAGGCGCGGCTCGCCCGTGTGCGGAGCGAGCGCAGCGGGGATGAGGTGCAGCGTGCGCTGATGCGACTGCGTCGGGCGGCCGGCGGGTCGGAGAACCTGATGCCCCACATCCTCGAAGCGGTCAACGCTTATGCGACCCTCGGCGAGATCTGCGACACGCTGCGCGCCGTCTTTGGTGTGCACAAACCCGCTGCGGTAGTGTGATCTGTGCACGCGCTGGTCGCTGAAGCATTGGCTGGGTCGGTGCAGGCGGTCGCACGGCTGATCTCCCTGGTGGAAGCCGGGGATCCCGACGGAGCGGTTGTCCTACGCGAGTTGCACCCCCGGACAGGCCGGGCGTATGTCATCGGGGTGACGGGTCCGCCAGGGGCGGGGAAGAGCACACTGGTGGACGCCTCCACCGGGGTTCTCCGCAAGCAGGAGAGGACGGTCGCCGTCGTCGCCGTCGATCCGACCAGCCCCTTCACGGGAGGCGCACTGTTGGGTGACCGCATCCGCATGCAGGATCACGCCACGGATGCCGGTGTGTTTATCCGGAGTATGGCCACGCGCGGCAACCTCGGAGGGTTGGCTCCTGCAACCACAGATGTGGTCCGTATCCTTGATGCGACGGGCTACGAATTTATTTTCATCGAGACAGTCGGCACTGGCCAGGCAGAGGTGGATGTGGTGAGTGTGGCCGATACCGTGGCGATCGTCCTCGTGCCGGGAATGGGCGACACGGTGCAGACCATGAAGGCGGGCATCATGGAGATCGGTGAGGTCTTTGTTGTGAACAAGGCTGATCAGGGCGATCCCGACCGCACCGCGGCAGAGATCCGGATGATGTTGCAGCTGAATCCGCACCCCACGGGATGGACAGTGCCGGTCGTCAAAACAGTCGCTACGTCAGGGCAGGGGATCGAGGAAGTCCTCGCGGCGATCGACGCTCACCGCCAGTACTTGTCTGCCGATGGGTCATTGGAGCGCCGACGCAAGGCACGCCGGCGCGAGGAGATCCTTCGAATTGTGGAGGCCCGGACCCGGATGCGTGCGCGGGAGTTGGTCTCCCGCAGCGGACGACTGGAGCAGCTGGCCGACCGTGTCCACGCCGGAGAGATCGATCCCTACGCCGCCGCGGAGGAGTTACTCAAGAAGTCATGATCTGTGACCACCTCGGAATTGCGGTCCGCGATCTCGCCGACGCGGCCCGCCTATACAGCAGCGCGTTCGGCTTGCAGGTGACGGAACAATATACCCTCCCGGGGGAGGGGGTCCGGATTGCCTTCCTCCCGTCCGGAGCTATTGACCTTGAACTCCTCGAACCGATCGATCACAGCGGAAGCGTGGCAAAGTTCCTGGCCACGCGAGGTCCCGGGTTACACCACATCGCCTTTCGAGTTCCCGACATCGAGGCGGCTCTCGCTCGGGCGACCGCCGCAGGTTGCACTATCGTCGCTCCCGGCCCGCACCCGGGGGCTCGCGGGCATGTCATCGCCTTCCTGCATCCCGCTACTAGCGGTGGGGTCCTCATAGAATTCGTGCAACGCTGACCTACGGTAGTGTCAAGAGTTTTGTGTAAAATCCCGCCAGAGTGGGCGTCCCTCCCACCGTTTATTCGTCGCGCTGGCAATGGCAAAGACGATCCGCTCGCAGCTCGCGGTGTTGGTGAAGCAGGTCATGGGCCGCGTCCGGCGCCGGATCTCCCGGAAGAC
>DATGVF010000198.1:0-2252 GCA_035300645.1 bacterium | reverse complement strand
ATGACCGAGCAATCCCAGGTACGAGTACGAGGCTCCCAACAACACGGACCGTCCCTCGATCGTGACGCGCGGGCCCCGCAGCGCTTCGACCGGCTCCAAGTACAGGTACAACTGGCGCTCCTGCACCCGGTGCACGCGAGTCGCGAACTCATTCACGCGGCGCGTGATCGGATTTGTCGCTAGATGATCCGTGGTCATGGGGCTACGCATGGCCGTTCGCCGGAGTGAGGGGAGAAGCCTTCCCCAGTGCGTATGCATGCGCTGGTGACCCGTGGGCCGGAGCGGCGGAATAAGCCCACGGTACAGGTGAGGTCGCAGATGGGTGTCTTAGGAGGTTAGCGCGGCTTGATCCGCCGTCGGGCGGAGCTGGCGTGTGAGGGCAGGCCCTCCAACTCGGCGAGGCGCGTCGCAAATGGCGCGAGAGATGCCGCGCCCTCTGCGCTTAATCGCGTGGAGGAAACGACCCGTAAGAATGTCCCCACCCAGAGGCCTCCGGTAAACCGGGCGGTGCCGCCGGTGGGCAGGACGTGGTTGGGGCCTGCCGCGTAGTCCCCGAACACGACGCTGGACGCGGCGCCGATAAACAGTGCGCCATACGCCGTTAAACGCGAGGCCACCGCGTCCGGGTCGGCAACCATCAGTTCCACGTGTTCGGGGGCGAGGGCGTTGACCTTTGCACACGCCTCCTCCACTCCACTGGCGATGACCACCTCGCCATTCTCGTCCCAGGATGTCCGCGCTGCGCTCGGGTTGGTCTCGCGGGCCAATGCCGATTCGACATGCTCGAGGGCTACGCGCGCGACGCGTGCGTCTGTGGAGACCAAAATCGCGCGAGCCCGCGCGTCATGCTCCAACTGCGCCAACAGATCAGCGGCGGCCAGTTCAGGGTCGGCTGACCCGTCCGCGACAATACACAGTTCGGTGGGGCCGGCCAGCAGGTCGATCCCGACCTGTCCATAGACCTGTCGTTTAGCCTCCGCCACGTAGGCATTCCCGGGGCCGACGATCAGGTCGACCGGACGCACCGAGGTGGTCCCAAATGCCAGCGCCGCGACCGCCTGGGCCCCGCCCATGCAGTAGATCTCATCGGCGCCGGCCAGCGCGATCGCCGCCAGTGTGACCGCGTGAATGGAGCCGTCGGGACCAGGGGGGGCGCACGCGGCCACGCGCGGGACCCCGGCTTCTTTGGCGGGCAGGATCGTCATTAGGGCGGTAGACGGCAGCGGGTGCCGTCCGCCTGGAATGTAGCATCCCGCCGCCTGCACCGGCAGAAGGCGGTGACCCACATGCACCCCAGGGGTTAACTCGATCCCCATCTCGGCAATGGTCTGGCGCTGCGCCCGCGCGAATGCACCGATGCGGTCTTTCGCCCACTGCAGTGCTTCGCGTGTGGGACCAGGAAGAGAGGCCAGGGCCTGGTCGGCATCCGCTCGACGGATCGTAAGCGTCTGCCGTCTCACCCCATCAAAGCGTTGTGTGTAGTCCAGGACGGCGGCCTCGCCGCGAGTTCGCACGTCGTCGAGGATGTGGGCGACGGTATCGCGCACCTCCGTCTGGGGACGAGGGGCCGGCCGCGCGGGCTTCAGCGTTTGCACGAGGAACCTGCAGTCATTGCGGCAACCGTTATACGCGAACGACTGACGACTCCCCTCTCTGGGACGCCCGCCCCTTGAGCCCACCCGCTGGGGCGGTGCCTGTCGGGCCTGCCGGTGGGGTATGGTAGAGGAGATGGACACTTTTCAAGCGCTGTGCGCCCGTATCCGGATTCTTCCGGCTGTTGCGCTGGTCACGTTGCTGCTCAGCGGAGCCGCGTTTGCCGCCGGGCCGATTCTCTTGGTGCCCGATCAGCGCGCCATTCCGCAGTTGGTGACGCGGGAACAGACGGAGATTCGCTACGGCACGGGCGTCGTCGTCGGCGCCGAGACGATTCTCACCGCGCGGCACGCCGTGGCTGGCACCGTGGAAATCGTGTTGCCCAATGCGAAAGTGATCGGCGGCGTCCGGTGCCGCGCGCCCGATCGCGACACCGCCGTCATCTCGGCGAAGCTGCCCCCAGGGACGCCGCGGTATCGCATTTCCTTCCGCACGCTGAAGGTCGGCGAAACTGTCCGCGTGGGCGGGTATCCGGACCGGCGATGGACAGTGGTCAGTGGACGAGTGACGAACATGATCAAGAGCGCCGTCCTCAGTGATCGCCGCGTCACCAACTGCGGAATGGCGCGCTGATCGGGCACCAAGAGAATCGGCCCGGC
>DATGVF010000197.1:0-3061 GCA_035300645.1 bacterium | reverse complement strand
CCATCGGCAGGGTTCAACTTGTGCCCGGCTGACATCTGCCAACCCGATGGGACGGTCGCCGCGACACCGCCCGTGGTTTCGCTGCCACAACCCGAGAAGGAGCCCGGAGCATCGTCATCGGCCCTGGATTACTGCCCGGTGGATCTGCCCCGCACGAACCTGCGTGTGGAGGGGTACACGCCGCCACAGGAGATCGTCGCCCACGTGCTGCGTATCTCGCAGGCCGCCCGCATCGACGTCGGCGGGATCGAGTACCTGATCAGCGAGCGGGACGGGCGCCTCTACTTCTACGACATCAACGTCCTCTCGAACTTCGTCACCGACGCGCCCCGGGTCGTGGGCTTCGACCCGGTGCCGGTCTTCGTGGACTACCTGGAGAAGCGCGCGGCGACGGGCGCGGTTGTTTTGCGCTCGTCGTGACCTTGCCCAGCGGAGGGAAAGGCCATGGTAACAACGCACGAGATCAGGCAGCTTGTTGGGCAGCGAGCGGCGCTGTGGCCGGCGCACCGGGCAGATCCACGGCGATGGGTGGTCTGGTCGGGGTGCTCACGCCCGTCGTGACAAGATTGTGAGGGAACTCTAAGTAGAATTTTGAGCACCGGTTCGCCGACGGTAAGATCGGCGGGGATGCGGTAGGCGGCAACAAGGACCGCTAATGAGCGACGCACGCATTCTGTTGATCGAAGACGACGAGCGGATCCGCGAGATCGTCGAGCGCGGGCTGGCCTCGCGCGGGTTTGCTGTGTCCTCGGCATCCGATGGGACGACCGGCCTGGAGCTGGTGCGGAAACTCGATGTCGACCTCATCATCTTGGACCTCGTGCTGCCGGACCGACCGGGGCTGCAAGTGCTTGAAGAACTCCGGGCGGTGCGGCCGCAACTACCAGTCATCGTCCTCACCGCACTTGCCGATATTCCCTCCCGGGTGGGCGGGCTGGACGCCGGTGCGGACGATTATTTGACCAAGCCGTTTTCGATCGAGGAACTGGCGGCCAGGATCCGGGCCCGCCTGCGCTGGCGCCGCGAACCCGGCGGGGTGCTCCAAGCCGGGCCCTTGACGCTCGATCTGGTGGCGCACCGCGTGTTCGTGGGTGACCGCGAAATCAGCCTCTCGGCCCGTGAACTTGCTTTGCTCGCAGTGTTCGTGCGCCATCCCGGACACCTGCTGTCACGGCCGCAGCTGCTGCAGATGGTGTGGGAGATGGACTTCGACCCTGGGTCCAACGTCGTGGAAGTGTACGTCGCCGCCCTGCGGCGCAAGCTCGGCGCGGAGCTTATCGAGACCGTCCGCGGCCTCGGATACCGGTTCGTTACGCCGGAGGCATCACAGAGACGGGCCACCTCATGACCGACGTGAAAGTGGGCCTCGCGGTTCTCCTAGTTGCGCTGTCAATCCTCGCGGCCGAAGAGCTGGCGGGCCAGCGGTACCGAACGACGAGCGATCTCTCGATGGAGCCGATTCACCTAGGGGTCTCCGACATCGAGGTCGTGACACCCGCGACCCCTCAGACCCCGCGCGACCTCGGGGACGGGACAGAAGTCCAAGTCGATGGGGTTGTCTCCTATAGCAGGTCGCCAGAGTACCTACTCGACAATGAAACCCTCCCCCCGGGCCGCTAGGTTTAACTTGCTGCTGCCCGGTTCCAGATGGTACCGGGCTTTGCCGACGCGCCTGACGCTCACCTATGGCTTGCTAGTCGCGGCCGCGCTGGTGCTGGTGTCCGCTCTGACAGTGCAGCTTACCCACGCCTACCTGACAGGAGAACTGGACCGGGACCTGCTGCGGACTATCCGGTCGTTCGATGAGGGACCGGCGCGGCGCATCCGCTGGGAGGAGCAGCTCTTCCTGGAGGCCCGCGCATGGCTTGCGGCGCACCCCGCGGCACCCGGGGAGGTCATCGCCGTGCGCACCAACCAGGGACTCGTGCTCACCAACGCCGGCGGCTTTTCGCTGCGGGAGGTCCCCGGCGCGCGTAACCTGCTGGATGCGCGCGCGCCGCAGTGGCGAATCCTGGACGGCCCAGCCGGGCGTGTCCGGGCGGCGGCTGTGCCCATGATGCTGGAGGGCCACCAGATCGGCACGCTGGTTGTGGCCGCCTCGAAGACCCGATTGCGGATCATCCTCAGCGCCCTGCAGTGGCGCATCGCGGCGGCCAGCAGCATCGGACTGCTCCTGGCGATTGCAGTGGGATACAGTGCCGTCCGCCAGTCCTTGCGGCCGCTGACACGGATGGTGCGGCAGATCGCGTCGATCCAAGCCAGCGGTGATCTCTCGCAGCGGGTCGGCCCGATGGGCGTCGAAGACGAAGTCGGACAACTGGCCTCCGCGTTTGATCGGATGCTGGCCAGACTCCAGGACGTCTTTCGCGTGCAGCGGCAGTTTCTCTCTGACGCCTCGCATCAACTCCGGACGCCGCTGGCCGTGGTACGCGGACATCTGGAGCTCCTACAGCAACAGAAGCTGACTACCGCCCAGGCCCAGCGGGCTTTGGGTATCGCCACGACCGGACTCGACGACATGGCGAAAGTTGTACAAGATTTGCTACTGCTGGCCCAGCTGGATGAGGGCATTCCCCTGCAACGCCGGGCCGTAGATGTCGATCTCATCCTGCGTGAGGCGGTGTTGCGCGCCCTGCCACCGTCGGCCCGCGCCGCTACCATCGACGCGCAGCCCGGCCTTGTCGCGCTGGGGGATCCCGACCGACTGGTGCAGGTCCTGTCCAATCTCATTACCAATTCCGTGCAGCACGGCGGCAGTAGTGTCGCGATTACCTTGGGCGCCAGTCAGGACGGGACGCACGTCACGATCACGGTGTCCGACACCGGCCCGGGCATCCCGCCAGACGAACTCCCGCACATCTTCGAGCGATTCTATCGCGGCGCACAAGCCCGCCGCCATAGCGGCGGAGTCGGGCTGGGGCTGCCGATCGCGGCCTCGCTTGTGCAAGCGATGGACGGCGAGATTTCCGCCCACTCCTCAGGGGGCCAGGGCACGACTTTCACGATTGTCCTCCCCGCGATCCCTGAGGGAAGCGGCTCGCAGCACCGATCGGCTGCCATA
>DATGVF010000196.1:0-8824 GCA_035300645.1 bacterium | reverse complement strand
GTCCTGGCGGCGATCATCACCTTCGCCTTCCTAGGGCGGGCGTCTGACGCAGGCCTCGCCGCGATCGAGCGTTATGCGCTCCGGTGGCGGGACACGTTGGGCACGCCGGACAGCAGCCAGCGCAACCAGTCGCTTTCGTCCACGCTCAAAGCGGAGCGCGTGTCAGTACCATGAATGGTGCTTCTGTTGCGGTACGCCATTTAGGTATCGCACTGAACAGCCGCCCGATTCTCTCCAGGGTCTCCTTTGGGGCATCACCAGGAGAGATCCTGGCGGTCATTGGCCCCAGCGGGATCGGAAAGAGCACACTCCTGCGTGCCCTCGCCGGGCTAGTTTCTGCTCGGGAGGGCGATGTTAGTGTGCGCAACGGGACTGAGCGGGGCCGGATCGCGGTGGTCTTCCAAGAACCGCGGCTGTTGCCCTGGCTCCGCGTGGCCGACAACGTGGCGTTCGTCTTGCAGGGGCCTCGCCGACAGAGAAAAGGACGCGCCTCCGCGGCACTGGCGTCGGTTCGTCTCCAGGACTCCGAAGGCGCGTGGCCACGCCAACTGTCGGGCGGAATGGCCCAGCGCGCCGCCCTGGCGCGGGCCCTCGCGACAGCACCGCACCTGCTGCTGCTGGATGAACCGTTTGCCTCTGTTGACGCGCTGACCCGGATGGAGCTTCAAGAATACGTAGCGGCACTGTGGCGAGAACATGAGTTTACCGTGGTGTTGGTGACCCACGACATCGACGAAGCGCTTTACCTCGCTGACCGGATCCTTGTACTCGGTGGAGATCCGGCGGCTGTCCACGCCGAACTCGAAGTCCCAATTCCCCGTCCACGTTCCCGCACAAATCCTCAGCTGCTGGCCTTGCGCGAACCCCTGCTGCGCACACTCGCCGAGACGCTCTCCCCTCCTACCCCCTAGCGCAACCGCCTGGGAGCCCTAGCCCAATTTCGACGTCGGCTTGACGGAATCGCTCCGTGGGGGGTGCCAGTTTCGCCCGCCGCCTACCCCTTGCAAGGAGGCGAATACTCACGCCAGCCGCGTGGCTCGAGACTCGGACGAAATCCCGGGATGGTGAAAACAACTAGTATTTGCTCTGCGCTGGGGAGACGGCCAAAGCCATCAACTTCGAGACCGAACTCATGCACGTGAACAAGCGGCGTGCCACCAAATGACCGATCGGAGTAGAAAGTGCCCAAATCCCCTCGCGTGATCTCACCGCTCGGAACCCTCTTATCGGTCATTTACCCGCGGCTAGTTCTGGGAATCCGGAGGCAAAGAGTGGGCGATTCCCGGCGGAAGCACTGCCGGACTGACTTGGGTGCGGTGGGCGAAGTCTTCTAGTGCGCTCCGAGCGGCTCGACGGAGAACGTCACGAGGACTGGAAGACCGTTCGGCAGCTTGCGCGGGTCCATTTTCAGTTCGTACTGCAGGGGGTGGACCCCCTTAAGACCCTGGAGGACTGGCGTGGCCGCGCCCAGCTGCTGCCAGGTCATCTGCCCCACGATCCGCCAACTCACATCGTCGGCCACTCCCGAAACGTGGGCCACGAGGACCCAGGGGGTATTGCTCTTGACGACCAACCGGTCCAGCTGCCTTGGGACGGTGGCCGAAACCGTGAGCGACGTCGCACCCTCGAGCCGCTGGATGGGAGGAACAGTAATGGTGACGACAGAGCTTTGTGCCGCTGCCGGCTGCGCGCTCAGCGCCACCGCCACCCCCACGACCAACACCGTCCATACAAACCGCGCCCTGCTGAACATGAAAACGTCCTCCCCTTCGGTAACCCGGCTAACTGGAGCCCTCGCGGGTCAGTCCCGTGGCTTTGCGTCCCCGCCTCGCGGCGGGTTTGCCTTTATCGGTAGATGAGGACCTGGCCTCATCCTGCTGCCCTACTTCGGTGGTCTCGCCTTTTCTCTCCTTCTATTCTTCTTCCGCTGTCGCGGATAACGAAATCGCCCATCCCCGACCCGGAGATGGGCGTGCATGATGCACTGAACAAACATCCCCACCTTCGGCAACCCGGCTAACTGGAGCCCTTGCGGGTCAGTCCCGTGGCTTTGCGTCCCCGCCTCGCGGCGGGTTTGCCGTTCTCGCTATGAGGCTTACACCCTTATCTGTTGAGCAATTTTGATGCCCCGACTCCTACGACCTGACGAAATCTTGCCAAGTGAGCCGGGTTCCTGAACGGCCCTCCACTATTCTATATCGGCAAGATTGGAGCGATCTAGACCTCCGCCAGGTCCTTTCCCTCCCGTTCTCGTTGGCACGGCCTTTGCTAAAGAACTTGGCGAGGTCGAGACACAATGTTCAATCGTGGTGCACGTAAGCTCCGGGACAGCCGGGGCTTCACGCTGATCGAACTGCTGATTGTTGTCGCGATCATTGCGATTCTGGCTGCGATCCTGATCCCGAACTTCCTGCGGGCTCGAGCGCAGGCCCAGGTCGCGGCTACCAAGGGGAACCTGAAGAACGTCGCCACGGCGCTGGAGAGCTACTTTACCGACTTCGCACAGTATCCGCAGAGCGCGGGCAACGTGATTGGCAACTACGCGCGTGCGCTTCCTAGCGACCCTTGTACGGGCATTGTGTTTGGCATGGGAGGCGGCTACCTCTACAACCCCGTCGGGACTCCAGCGACCGATTACAGCCTGCGAACAAACTGGACAAGCGGGGGGACCGGGGGGCCGTGTTTCGGTGCGAATGGCGGCTTTAACCTCCAATACACGCCCGGCGGTGGGTTGAGCCCGACGCCGTAACCCGAGGCCCTACTGACCCAGGGCATGCTTCAAGAGTCATCACCACCCACCAACCCCGTCACCATTCAGACCATCCCCTTGGACGAATCCCTCGGCAGATAACGCTGTGGCATGTTACCTGCCCACAAGCGCCTTCCCCAAAAGTTCTACGAATGTGGCACGCATATTGCTATGAGGTTTTCATAGGACTTTCGGTGCAGGTGCCGTCATAGTTGCCCCTCTGGCATCGAAGTTGCTAATTCAGGGGTTACGGCCCCATAGGGGCTCACGTCGTGGCGGCTTAGCCGCCACGCGGATTACGACCAAAGGAGACACTCAGATGCTTAAGCACAGCAAGTTCGTACGGGGGGCGCTCCTTGCCACCCTGATTCTGACGGTCGGAGCCGGCGTCGGATATGGCGCGCCAAGCGGCGTGCAGACCGTGTCCGTGGCCGTTAACTCGGCTATTTCGATCACCGTCCCCGCGACGGCGGCTATTGCCGGGACTGATCCGGGCACCTGTGGGACGACAGGCTCGACTATTACCGTCAAGGCGAACAGGACGTGGAACCTGCAGATCCGCTCGGATCCTGTCAACAACCCGGCGGGACAGCCAATGAACGGCGTCACACCCATGGTCAACGTCTTCCAGTACAACGGCGGGGGCGTAGCGTCGTTCACCAACATCACATCGACGTACGCCAGCCTGTACGGAGCTCCCCAAGCGAGGACGACCGGTACTGGCACGAGCGTGGCGATGAACTACCAGCAGTGCGTGGACTGGATGGATAACCCGGGGACGTACACGATCACCGTCGATTACCTTGGGATCTGATCCGCTCCTCCCCCCTGGGCCTGAGATGGCCGATCTGCGAACTGCGCGGATCGAAAGCAGCACTGTAAAGCGAATACAGTCAGTGCACGGAATACGGGGCAAGGCCGCGGTGCTCACCGCGGCCTTGCTTCTGCTTGCGGGGACGCCGCTGAGCGGGCAACCGTTGGAATTCGGCCTCACACCCCCCGAGCTCGAACTGGTCCCCTCCCCCGGAGGCACCGCCAGCGGAGTACTAGTGGTGTTCAACAGGTCGCCCCGCCGCGTGCGGTTCCGCGTTACCGTGGAAGACATTTACATCCGCCCGAGTGGCACGGTCGACGTTCTCAAACCACCTAGTACCAGTTGGTCGGTGGCGGCAATGAGCCGCATCCAACCGGCCGAGTTCGACCTCGATCCCGATCATCAGATTCCGGTGCGGGTTAGCGTGACCGTGCCTGCAGATGCACGGGGGGGACGCTACGGGGCGCTTATCGTATCGCCCTCTCCGGTGCTGCAGATGACCGGCGTCCGGGGCACGATCGCAGTCATCACGCCGAAACTTGCCGCCAAACTGCTTGTGCCGATTCGCGGGACGGAGGTTGTGCAAGGGGATCTCATCAACATGCTCGCCGCAGCGCGACCCGGCGGCAAGGGAGCCGATATCAAAATTGTCTTTAAGAACACAGGAAACGTGCACGTGCGCGCACGGGGAACGCTCGTGCTCCTCGATGCCGCGGGGCGGGCGCTGGGTAAGGTGGAGTTAGACGAATCCATCGTCCTCCCGGGCAACGCGCGGGAGTTCGCCGTCCCCTGGACTAAACCCCTCGACCCCGGCACGTACACGGCACGGGCGACGATTGACTTCGGCGGCAGCGTATTGCTGGCCGGGGAAACCACACTGATCCGTAAACCCTAGGACGCGATGGTGCGCACCAGTGACTGGGAGACGATCGTGCAGCGTGGCGATGGTGTGTGTCCTGGTCGTGCTGGCCTCCGCGATCCCAGCGCCAGCCGCGGCCCCCGTCCGTGTCCTCGTTGACGACACCCCGCTTGCGCTCAGCCCGCCGCCTACGCTCGTTGGAGGAATCGTCTACCTGCCGCTCCGGCCTCTAGCTCGACACTTTGCTGTCGGAATCGCCGTCACTAGTCACGGCGCCGTTAGTGTCACACGGGCCGACGGTCAAGTCTTGACGCTCCGTCCAGACCGGATGGAGGTGTGGTCTGGGGAGCTGGCATGGGCGCTTCTAGACGCACCCATCCGATTGATCAACGGATCAACCTTCGTCCCGGCCTCTGCCGTCGACGTGCTTTTCTCGACCCTGACGCAGTGGGATCCGGAAGCACAGGCACTCGTCATCACCACTCGCACATCCTTTCACTCTGAAGTAGCCCCCCGACCGGCACCGCTGCCGACAGTAGCTTCGACGAGGGCCCAACCACCCGCGTTCAAACCCGAGTTCGTTGCCGACACCCAGAAACCGGTCGTGGCATCCGGCTACGTGACCGTCGGAGTGGGGATCGGCGGACCATCGGGGACGACGGCGACAGCGCAGGCGCAATTCTCAACGAACGGGGGTCCCGAGCGCGTAGGCGGAATGGTGACTGTCGCAGCGGCGAACGGAACGGTGCAGGCGAGCGGGACGGTAACGGTGCGCGATCCACAGACGATTCTCACGGTCGGCGCCCTCACGTTAGACGACTCTCCTCTCACGCTCTATCAGCAGGGGATAACCGGCGTGCTGGATCAGAACATGGCTGGCCCCGAGCAATCGACGTACTACGGGGGAACGCTGGCTCCACTCGGCGGTAGTTCTGTGTATGGCGTGAGCCTTCAACTGCCTCCGTCGGGCCTGTGGACATTTGATAGTGGGGTCCTCTATGCGCCGATGACCGGTGGGATGATTGTGAAGACCCGTGCCAACTATGCTCTCGGCGGGGCCCTATCCGCCTTCGGGGAAGTGGGGGTTGGGACGGCGAGTGGGACCACGGGACTCGGATGGCGGACCGGACTCACGGCCAGCTCGGAAAATCTGACCTCGTCGCTGAGTTACATCTCCGTCGCCCCGAGCTATCCAGCTGTTGGCAACGCATCAGTTTTTGCGGGCTACAACGGTCCTCTATTGGAGCTGGGCTACCGACCCACTCCACAGTGGTCGTTTCTGGCAAGCGCTGCGGCATTGACGGCTCCTGGACTGCCGGGTCGTGCGACGTACAGCTTGCTTGCGAATTACCAGACCTCAACCGAGGTTGGGGTGTCGCTCGAACTCCGAGACACAGAGGATACGTCTGCAGCTGTGCACACGCTGGCCACAACCGCCACAGCCGGCGTGTCCTGGATCGCCGGACGCTGGGGTGTTTCAGCGAGCATCAGCCAGCTGAACAGCACGGATTTACTGGCCGGCGCGACCACCGCGACCGGGACCTGGGCGATGCGCGCCGGGTACACCTTGGACACGGGCCGTCCGGTGTGGGCTGAACTGGCGCAATCAACCGGCGCGACGGCATATTGGAGCACTGCGCTCGGCTGGACTTTTCCCACCGCAGACGCGTTCGACTTGGCGACGGTTATGCGGTACAAGGTCTCTACTCTCCCGGTTGCGTCTACAGAGAGCGCTTTTGAGATCGGGATGGTACAACAGCTATCGGGTGGCGCTCAGTTGCTTGCGGGCGTGGGATTCAAGTACACCATGCCCGGAGGGGTGACGACGCCGTATCTGACTTTCCAATACGGGTATCCCTTCGCGATGTACGGACCCCCGCAGATCGGGCGAATCAGCGCGGTGGTCTTCACAGATCTAAACGGCACCGGCGTCCAAGCGCCCGACACGCCGGGCGTCGCTGGCGTGACGGTCCGCATTAGCGGGCTGAGCGCGGCCCAGACCGACCCCGCTGGTCGGGTGGTAGTGGACGGGGTGCACGAAGGGCAGTACGTCGTGTCGATCGACGAAACCACTGTGCCGACGGGGTTCGTAGCGGTGCGGCCGAAGACCGAGGTGGTGGTCGCCACCGGTGGTATCAGCGAGATCGTCTTCCCGCTCGTACCCGCCGCCTCGGTCCGCGGCGTTGTTTTCATCGACGACAATGGCGATGGTCAATTCACGGAAGGGAAGCAGGGACTCGAGGGTGTGGTCGTCACGCTGCAACCCCGCGGCGAGTTGCGGACCTCCGACAGTCAGGGCGCGTTCGAGTTCGCCCAGCTCCTTCCAGGCGAGTATACGCTGGTGGTGGATCCAGCGGCTCTCCCTGAGGACGTCACAGTTAGCCCCAGCGCGGTTTTGGTGGTGACCTTGCAGCCAGGCGGCACAGCTATCGTCCGGATTCCCCTCGTGTCCGCCAAACCCGTCATCAAGAAGACGTTCCCTTAGGAAGTCCTGGCCTAGGGAATGGCCACGGCTCACACCCCTGCTGCGCACACTCACCGAAGCGCTCTGGCATTCGACACCCGAGAAGTAACCCCGCGCTGAGCCAAGAGTGGAAGTCGAGGCGCTCCTTCTTTGAAACGCGCATCTCGCGACCCTTCTTAACGACTCCGATCGCTAGATCGTATATGAGTGAAGCGCGCCCACTTGACTTGTTCGCCACGAACAGAGCTCTCCTCAACACGAGGTACGATCGCCTGGATGCCCTGGCCCTGTGTCGATGTTGGCCTGACGGAGTCGCTCCATAGGGTATGCGAGTAACCCGCCGTCTGCCTCTTTGCAACGAGGCGAATCATGGGATCCGTGTGGCTCGAGAATCGGACGAAATCCCGGAGCCGCGAAAACAACTGGTATTTGCTCTGGCGCCAAGGAGGGCGAGACAGCAAGAAGTTCCACCGGCGGTTGGGTAACGTCGCTTCTCACGTTGCCACTGAGGAAAAGCACAGGAAAGTAACCGAGTTAGCGAGGGGGGAGACTTGCTATCAAGCTGCGAGAATCCACAAGCTCTCGTTCAAGGAATTCATCAACCAGTTCTGGTTACCCGATCGGGACGTCGAGTCGACGACCGCGGCCCTGACGAAACTACGATTAGAAAAGTACATTCTGCCGACGCTCGGCAACAAGTCCATCGAGACAATTACTCGCCAAGATGTGCGGGTGTTCCTGCGAACAATCTACGACCCTCAGACCAAGACCGGCAAGATGACAACAGCCCGACAAGTGTGTCGAGGTTCTGAAGGCACTGTACAACTGGGGCGTCGAGGAGGAACTCTTGTCCAGGAACCCTCTCGGGCGCAAACTGGGGCGGAACTTGCGCAAGCGGTATCGGCCCACGGAGCCCTTGTCGGTCGATGATGTCTGTCACCTCATCGCCCACGCGCCAAGCTACTGGCAAGCGTTCATTCTCACAGCCGCCTTAACCGGTTTGCGATGGGGCGAGCTCGTCGCCCTGACGGCCAAGGACATCAACTTCGAGACCGAGCTCATTCACATGAACAAGCAGCGTGCCACCAATGACCGAGAAGTGCGCCAGCCTAAGCAGTGGAGCATCGGGAGCGTCGACATGCTGCCTCCCGTCAAGGAAGCGCTAATGGATGTCTTCCTGCGGGATGCGAACCGGCTGCGCGATCCCACGCGTCCAGTGTTCGTCACCCGACACGGAGGCTACCCCCATCCTCGCAACTTCATGCGACGCGTCTGGGATCCCATCTTTCTTCGGGCGGGGACTCAGCGGTTCAAGTTCCACCACGAGGGGGGGCCGGCTACACCACTTCTTCGGGAGCTTGCTCCTGCAACTCACGCACGGGAACCTCAAATACGTGCAGGATCAACTGCGGCATGCGGATCTGCGGACCACCGCTAACACGTACGCTCAGCAGCTCCGGGAAACGCAAAAGGGACGCCCGCTCGACGCAGAAGTCGTATGGAAGAAGTTCCGAGATGCATACCAAGCGCGGAGTGGCGCCCCCTAGCAAACGCCGGACCGCGTCGCGCGAGAAACCGTACCGTCGGCCAAACCCGCTCCCTGACGGGGGACACTTCTGGCTGGGAGGGCAACGCTGTCAGTTCTTGGGGTGACCGACGGGACTCGAACCCGCGACCTCCTGGGCCACAGCCAGGCGCTCTAACCAGGCTGAGCTACGGCCACCACACCACCACGGATTCTAGCACACCGCCCTAAGTGCGAGAACACGATGGCCGAGAACAGGATACCGACGGCAGTAAACGGGAAGCAATAACTCTCACTGAAAAAGTTCACTTCGGGCACGCGCACGCGCTGAAGGAGCTCACGATGCAGATCCGGCGTATACGTCCCGACGATTTCCTCAAAGTCCAAACGCTGCTCACACAACTCATGCCTGG
>DATGVF010000195.1:0-3716 GCA_035300645.1 bacterium | reverse complement strand
TGAATATCCGTGGGGATTAGCCCCAACACACGGTAGGGGTAGCCATGGACGAAAAAGCGGACGGGGATACGCCGAGACGGGTCCACCTGCCACTCCATGCGCAGCGTGACCGGGTTCCGCTTTCCCGAGATAGCGGGCACCGAGGGAGCGATGCGCCCACTTACGATCCACGAGAGATGTTGGACCGGGATGAACGCCTGGCTCGCCGCGCTGGCTTCGGGGTCCTGCGTGCTAAAGAAATCGGGGATGAGCACTACAACGTACAGGAGAATCAGCACCACCGCGCTCGCCACCGCCAGGCGGTGTTTGCGAAAACGCCACCATACGAGCTTCCAGTTCGCCGCGAGGGACACGCGCTCTTCCGCTGCGGACGCCCTTCCTGCCGCGGGGGGAACAAGCGCGTCGTCCGTGTGCACGGACCCTGGCATCACGATTCCATGCGGATCCGTGGATCCACCCAGGCGAGCAAGATGTCGGAGAGCAGCGTGCCGATGACCGTCAGAAAGCAGTAAATGAGTAGGATGGCTCCTGCTAGGTACATGTCCCGGCTGATCAGCGCGTGCAGCAGCAGGGGTCCGATGTTGGGCAGGTTCATCACGGTCGCGACGATCAGGCTCCCGGAAAAGAGCTGCGGCAAGTACCAGCCGATGGTACTCACCAGGGGGTTGATCGCGACGCGAACGGGGTACTTGAGGACCAGGTGCCACTCCGACAGCCCTTTGGCGCGGGCTGTGATGACGTAGGGCTTGTGTAGCTCGTCAAGGAGATTGGCGCGCATGATCCGCGTAAGGCGGGCCGTCCCAGCGATGCCGAGGATGATCATGGGCAGCCAAATGTGGCTGAGCAGATCCGCGAGGCGCGCCACACTCCAGGGAGCCTGCAGGTAGTCGGGTGAGAACAACCCCGTCACGCTGATGCCAAAGCGCGCGAAGGCCACCCACATCAGAATCAGGGCCAGCATGAAGTTTGGGGTGGCCACGCCCACGTAGTTGAGGAGCGTGATCACGTAGTCCAGCGGCGACCGCAGATGGGTCGCGGAGTAAATGCCGGCCGGAATGGCGATGAGCCAGGTGAAGACGAACGACAACAGCGCGAGTAGAACGGTGGGGATGAGGTAGTCGCCGATCAGGTCGAGGTTCGGCAGCTGATACTCCAACGAGAGGCCGAGGTCGCCTCTCAAGAGATTCTGCATCCACCGGAAGTACTGGATGTAGAAGGGCTGGTCGAGCCCAAACTGCCTCCGGAGGGCGTCGACCTGTGCCTGGTCCACACTGGACCCCGATGCGGCCAGCATGGAGAGGTAACTGGTAAGAAAGTCGCCCGGGGGTGCTTGGACCAACGCGAAGACGGCAATCGAGAAGACAAGCAGCAGCACCGGCAACAGCACTAGGCGGTGGAGGACGACGCGCAGCATGAGTTCTGAGTCTGGTGGGCGCTGCAAGCGGCCCAGTTGTCCGCAGGGCCGCCTGCAGCGCGTGACTCTGCTCTACTTAAAGTAGAATTGCTCAGTCCGTGCGTTTCCCGGCGTCCGCAGCGGCCAGTCTTTGGCCAACGTCTGCGGGACGTTGTGCAGACGGGTGCTTACCACAGCCACCCCCTGATCCAGCGGCGTCAGCCCCACGGTCCCGATCTCAAACAGGTTGTCCACCCAGAGCTTGAAGATCTCCTGGGCGATTCTCACTTGCTGTTCGGGCTTGGCCGTCTTCCCCCGGTCGATTAGCTCCACTAGACGCTTGGCTTCCGCCGGCGGTTCGACGCCGTCCTTCCCGCCGGAGTCATACCAGAGCTTCCACAAGGGGCCCGTGGTGATCGTGCCGTAGAGCAGCGACCGCGGGTCGTACTTGGGCACGCCGGTGAACGGAAACCCCGCGGTGTCCTGATTCCAGATCTCTGCCTGCAGGTCGTTCGACTGCCGCAGCTGGAAGTGGAGCGCCCGCTCGCGGACCTGCACGAGGGTCCGGATGCCCACGCGCTCCCAGTTCTTCGCGATCAACTGCGCGATGTCGGGCCACGGTCCAAAGACGGGGACGACGGAGAGTTCGATCGTGACGCGCCGGCTGGTTCCGGGGAACAGACGGAAGCCGTCGCTATCCTTACGGTCTAGTCCAATGCGATCCAGCAGCCGATTGGCTTCATCGGGCCGGTACTCGGTGAACTTCTTCGCGTAGAGGTCCCCCGGATAGTAGGGATGCCACGGTGCCGCGACGGGCTGGCGCGCCTCGCCGAGGCCGAGGAAGGCCGACTCCTTGATCTCGTTCCGATTAATGGCATACGACATCGCGATGCGAAAGTCCAGGGTCTGGAACAACCGGCCAAGTTCGGGATCTTTGGCATAGGTCTGGTTGAATGTGACGTCGGCATCCGCGCCGCCAAAACCGGGCCACAGAATCACGCGGTACTTGCCGTCCTTCTCGTGTTCTTTGAGCACGGGGTAGTTAAGCAAGTTGATGTGCCGCTCTTGCTGGTCGAGCTGACCGGCGATCGCCGCGAGGTTGAGGGCCTGGACGTCGGCAAAATACTTGAATTGGACTCGATCGATGTAGGGCAGCTGGTTGCCGGCTTTGTCTACCCCCACGTAGTACGGGTTGCGGCGCAGGATGAACACCTGGTCGGTCACGCGGGAGACGGGCACCCACGCCGCCATGGAGGGCCGGGCGGGGTTGTCCGGAGGGTGCGCTCGAGAGATGAAGAGTTCGACCCAAGTCTTGAACTTCGCATCGGCGACCATCTGATCCAGCTGCGCCTTGTCCGCGTACTTGGCGTGGAACTGCTTCAAGTACGCCGCTGGCAGGAACACCGCGAATTGCTTATCCCCGCTGTCCTTGTTCGCGAGCTCCATCAGAAAGGTCGTGGTCGGCTCTTTGTACACCCACCGGACCGTGATGGCATCGACTCTCTCGACCGTCACTGTGGATCCGTCGCGGTTCTTCATCCACGTCGGGAGGGCGGGAGTGAGGTCCTTGTTCAGCAGGACGTCGGCGTACCAGAACATGATGTCGTCGGCGGTGAAGGGGCTGCCATCCGACCACTTGGCCCCCTTCCGCAGCTTGACAGTCCACGTCGCGTAGTCCGCTGACGGCTCCACACTGGAGGCGAGCTTCGGCTCGACTCTCGTGCCGTCGGGCGAGTAGCGGACGAGCGCATCGTAGACGATCCGGTGATAGTTGTTGAAATCTCCGGGCCCGAGGAACCCGCGGCGCCACACGCCGCCGTACTGCCCAATGCTCTCGACGGTGTCGACGACGAGGGGGTTCTCGGGCAGGCGCTCGGCCACGGGCGGTAGCTTTCCAGCCTTTACTAGATCGGCGAGCTCGGGGGCCTCGTGATACACGCCTTGCGCCAGGACACGCGATGCCCTGGGAGTCTGGATGCTGACCGCCAAGGTCAGCAGTGCAACCGGGAGTAAGAAGAGACGATGCCCTTTCCCTTTCATCGGACCACCTCCGCTCTAGTGGCCTAGGCCTGCGAGGTGCAACGTCCTAGGTTTCCTGTCAGAAGACTGTGTCTGCTATTAGCCGCGATGCCCGGCTTCATCTGTCTGCGTCACAGCGCGATGCGGACTTCACCGTCCATGTTCCAGCTGACGGATCCAGGCGTGAGCCGGGTCGTCGCTCCATCCTCCACTCGCGACCCGCGGGGCCGGCAATCGCCCAGACATAGTGGAGCTCATAGCCCGCTGCCGCCACCACCGGATGGTAGCCTCGCGGCAACAGAAC
>DATGVF010000194.1:0-3937 GCA_035300645.1 bacterium | reverse complement strand
GCACCCCGGGCCGGCCCCCGCGCACCGCATTGGGATCTGGATCGGCGCCTACAAACCGCGGATGCTCCGCTTGATCGGCCGACTTGCGGACGGGTGGATTCCCCCCTTGTCGTCCTACGCGCCGCCTGAGGGAATGCCGGCCATGCAACACAGCATCGATGAGAGTGCCCAAGCGGAAGGACGCGCCCCAGGCGATATCCGGCGCATCTATAATCTCGTGGGCGACATCAAGGATGGACCGACGCGGGGCCTCTTGCAGGGGCCGGTCGTGTATTGGGTCGAGACCTTGACGCGCTTCACACTCGATCTCGGGTTTGACACCTTCGTCTTCTGGCCCAGTACCGATCCCATCCACCAGACAGAGCGTTTTGCACAAGAGATCGTCCCCGCAGTGCGTACAGCTGTCGAACGCGCTCGCACGTCCAGCGTAAAGGCAGGATGACGGAGTTGCAGTTGGGATGACCTCGCTTGTCCTCATCACAGAACAGGCTCTCCTCATCGCCCGTCCGTCGACGCGGTGGGCAGTCGAGCAACACATGAAAAGGAAGTCTCCCGACTGTGTCGCTGTCGACCCCTCAGATCCGACGCGCCTGTACTGCGGCACACAGGGCGAGGGGCTGTGGATGAGTCAAGACGGCGGTCGGGCGTGGGACCAGGCAGGGTCGGGCATTTCGCATTCCGAGATCACTTCAGTTGCCGTCGGCCCACCCGAACGCGGACAGCGGCTCGGTGTCGTCTATGTCGGAACGGAACCCAGCACCGTCTTCCGGTCCGACGACGGTGGATCGACGTGGCGGGAACTGTCTGGGTTGCGCATGCTCCCCTCATCCCGGACCTGGAGTTTTCCCCCGCGCCCCGACACCCACCACGTGCGGTGGATTGAGCCGAATCGCACTCGCCCCGGCGAGGTTTTCGTCGCAATCGAAGCCGGCGCGCTGGTCCGGACGCGGGACGGCGGTCAGACGTGGCTCGACCGCGCGCCTGGTGGCCCCATCGATACGCACACGGCAGCCACGCACCTATTGGCACCAAATCGCGTTTATTCGGCGGCGGGGGATGGATATTTCGAGAGCACGGACGCAGGAGACACCTGGGCGCGTCGCGTCGATGGCCTGCAGCATCGGTACCTCGTCGGGATCGCAGTCGATCCCGCGGATCCGAACACCGTGGTCGTCTCCGCCGCGCAAGGTCCCTGGGCAGCCTACCGTCCGCCGAACGCAGCAGCCTACGTCTACCGTAAGATAGCGCGCGAGGCCTTTGATCTCGCGATGGAAGGGTTACCGGATGGGCGGGGCACGACGGTGAGTCGTTTCGCGACCCACCCCGATGAACAGGGGGTCATCTATGCCGCCAACAATCAGGGAACGTATCGGTCAGAAGACGCAGGGCGGACGTGGGCGGCGCTAGACATCCCGTGGCCGTCACGGGCGCTGGCGCAGGGTGTGGAAGCGCTGGCCTGCCTTCCCAGTTAGCGGCTCGTTATTTTTATTTCGCCTTACGATCCCAGGTCCACACGGGATTCTTCCAGCCTTCCACTCCGTACTCGGCCATACACTGTCCGACGAATTCATGCAGCACATCTAACAGGCCGCGGCGCTTAGCGAGCGTCAGCAGATCCACCCGCATCTGCTCGTGATTGCCTGAGTAGTTACGCTCATACAACTCATGGCGTCCCCCGAACTCCGTGCCGATCGCGTCCCAGATCAGCTTGAACAGTTTGATGCGCTCCTCTGCGGAAGCATCGGACCCCCGATAGAAGCGGTCCAGTAGCGGCCGGAGTTCATCGTCTTGGAGATCCTTGTAGCTGGACGGCACGACGATCGGGGCTCCCCCTAAGGACAGCTCAAAGATCTCCTTCACGCGGGGCCACGCTAGGGTGGCGAACAGCCGGCCCGCTGCGGCGTATTCCGTTTTCGGCAGAACACTCCCCCCCGGGCCCGGCTGCGGGTCTAAGGCCATCGCCGTCGACAGGGCCCAGATCAAATGGCGCCACCCCAAGACCTCGCCGAGGCTGGCCTGCACTCCCCGATACACCTCGGTCCCGGTCGCCGCCAACCCCTTGGCAAGCAACCCGCACATGAAATCGAGTTTGACCGCCAGGCGTGTGAGCGATTGGAAGTTGTACCGGTTCAAGAATCCGGATGCCGCGTAGAACCCGGTCGCCTTTTCGATGTCGCGGTAGACGAGCACATTTTCCCAGGGGATAAACGCGTTGTCGAACACCAGCACGGCGTCGTTCTCATCAAATCGACTGCTCAGCGGGTAGTCAAAGGGACTGTGCGCGCTCGCCTCATAAGACGTCCGGCAGATGAGCTTCTGGCCGCGGGTCGTGAGCGGGGCAATGAACACCAGCGCGTAGTCTTCTGCTTTTCCCGCTTCCAACTGCGTCGCGCTGTTTTGCGCCACGAATGTAGCGTGCGTGAGTGCCGAACCCGTCGCCAGCATCTTCGCCCCGCTGACGATGATGCCCCCGTCCGTCTCGCGCACCACGTGAACGTAGACATCGGCCACCTCGTGGACGGGCTTGTTGCGGTCGACGGGCGGGTTGACGATGACGTGGTTGAGGAAGAGGATCTTCGTCGCGTACTCCCGGTACCAGGTGGCAGCGTTCTTGGTGAAGGGGGCGTAGAAATCCGGGGCGGCACCCAGTGTCGCCATGAATGATGCTTTGTAGTCCGGGGTGCGCCCCATGAACCCATACGAAAACCGCGCCCAGGTCACAATGGCCTCGCGGGCTTCGAGCAGTTCTTGGGCGGAATAGCTGGGCTTGAAGAACTTGTGCGTGAGGATGCCTTGGCGGTCAGTTGCCAGCAGCGCGTCCTTATGCTTCGGGTCGTGCAGCGCGTCATACAGACGCGCGATCGAGCGTGCGGAGTTGCGGAACGCCGGGTGGGTGACGACGTTTTTGACGCGCTCTCCGTAGATGTAGATTTCCCGGCCGTCTTGTAGGCTGTCGAGATACTGCTGGCCGGTCATCGGCCCCGTGATCAGATCCAGCATCGCCCATCTCCTCCGCGCGGTGCACCGATCGCTAGAGCATCCTGTTCTCGCTCCGTGATGCAACGCCCTGTCCGGCCCTAGATCCCCGACCTCAAAGGGTACGGGGACGGGCAGAGAACAGGCCTCTGGGACGAGACGGCGAACGAGGGTTACGCATGGACCAAACGCACGTAACAGGAATCATCCTCGCGGGTGGCCGGAGTAGCCGGATGGGACGCGACAAGGCCGCGCTGCCGTTCGGTGAGCTCCCCCTCTTGTCGTGGATCGTGAAAAAGGTCGCCACAGTCTGCGACCCGGTGATCATCGTCGCGAAAACTGCAGATACATACCGCGACTCCGGCGCGACCGTCGTTACGGACCGATGGCCCGGCGAGGGGCCGCTCGTCGGCCTGCACGCCGGACTGATGGCCACCCAGACCGAATACGCGGCGGCCGTCGCGTGCGATCTCCCGTTCGTCGACCCTGCGCTGCTCGCCGGGTTGATCTCCCTTGCCCCCGGGTGGAGCGCCGTCGTTCCGGACGCACTGGGCAATGTCCATCCCCTCTGTGCCATCTACCACCGCAGCGTCGGCCAACACGCGGAGGACATCCTCACGCGCGGGGGGGGATCGTTGCGGCGTCTGCTTGCCGTTCCTGCGCTTCGCGTGCGCTTCGTCCGAGACGACGAGCTTCGCATGTGGGATCGGCAGCTCAGCAGTTTTACGAACCTCAATACGCCCGAAGAATATGCTGAGGCAACGGCGGCCTGGCGCGAACTAGCGGGCTCATGACTCCACGCGGGGAGGGGATTCCCCAATACACGACGTAGCGGGAGAATGATGAGCCCCCGGATGCCCACGCCGGTCGAGGTCGGCAGTATCGTCGGCAAGACCTTCCGCATCACCTGGTCTGATGGACACCGTTCCACATGTTCGTGGAAAGCGCTCCGCCTGGCCTG
>DATGVF010000193.1:0-19038 GCA_035300645.1 bacterium | reverse complement strand
CTTCGTCATAAGTGATCCGATCGATCGGTCGTGCCGCAGGCACGAGCTTGGGATCCGCGGTCATGATCCCTTCGACGTCCTTGTATATTTCGACGACGTCCGCGCCGAGGGCCGCGCCCAGCGCGACCGCTGTCGTATCGCTCCCCCCTCGTCCCAGGGTGGTGATCTCTCCGTCGGGGGTAATCCCCTGAAAACCCGCAATCACAGGGACTCTCCCCCGCTCCATGTGCAACCGGGCCCGCGTGGTATCAATCCGCAGAATGCGCGCGTCGTTGAACTCGTCGGTGGTAATGATGCCAGCCTGCGCGCCGGTGAGGGCAATCGCGGGGCAGCCAGCCCGCACGAGGGTGTGGGCCACCAGGGCAGTGGAGATGACCTCGCCGGTGGACAGTAGCAGGTCCAGCGTCCGCGGGTCGACCTGGCTGCCAATATCGCGCACAAGCCGAACCAGCGTGTCGGTCGCGTACGGGTCCCCCTCTCGACCGATGGCTGAGACGACGGCCACCACGGCGGTGCCTTGTTGGCGGGTGGCGGCGATGAGGTCGGCAACCTGCACCCGCCCAGCTGGCGTCGCCAATAATGCCCCGCCAAATTTCTGTACGACGACTCTCATAATGTCTCCGACCCTCTCGACCTCCCCGGTCTTCGGGCGCGACATGCTGCGTGCGCGTATTCGTTCAGTGGCCCAGGAAGACGGAGAGCTCGCGACGGCTACGAGGTTACCTTCGAGGTCAGGAGTCCCATCTCAATTAGCCGCTCCGCAATCTGCACGGCGTTTAGAGCCGCTCCCTTGCGCAGGTTATCCGCCACGACGAAGAAGGCCAGACCGCCCGCTTCGTCGAGGCGGAGGCGACCGACGAAACATGGATCGCGTCCGGCAGCGGCCAGAGGGGTGGGGTAACGACCAGCGGCAGGCTCATCGACCAGTTCCACCCCCGGAGCGTCCGCCAGAAGGGCGCGGGCGCGTGAGACACTCAGCGGGCGATCAAACTCGGCATGCACCGCCACGCCGTGAGCAACAACGGTGGGCACCCTCACACAGGTCACCCCCACGGGCAGACTCGGCGCGTCCAGCATCTTGCGTAACTCTTCGGCGACTTTGGTCTCTTCGCTGAACCCGGATTCCCGCCAAGATCCCACAGCTGGAATTAGGTTCAAGGCAATGGGATGAGCAAACGCCCGGCCTTGAGGGCGGTCGAGCGGACGGTGCGAAGCGACGGTGGCCTCGAGTTCGGACCACAACTGCTCCACCCCCTGCTGCCCCGCCCCGGACACCGACTGGTACGAGCAGGCGATGACCCGTTTGAGCGTCGCGGCCTTGTGCAGGGGAGCCAGCGGCACCGTAAACGCCGCGACTGTGCAGTTGGGGTTGGCAATGATCCGCCGGGGCACGCGGCGCAGTGCCTCCGCGTTCACCTCGGGAATCACCAGCGGGACGTCCGCATCCTGGCGAAACGCGGCCGAGTTGTCGATCACCATCGCACCAGCACCGGCCGCCTGAGGCACCAATTCCCTCGCAACATCATCGGGTGTGTCGAAGATGACCACATCGAGATCGCGGAATGCGTCAGGGCCGACGGCGTTCACCGTGCGGTGTCCCACTCGCGTGCCGGCTGACCGCGGAGAGGCGAACAATCGAATCTCGGCGGCGGGAAAGCGCCGGGCTTCCAGAATGCGCAGGGCTTCCCGTCCCACCGCCCCGGTGGCGCCGACAAGACCGACGCGGAACCCCGACTCGTGCTGCACCTGATGTCTCACTTTTTGTCCGTGATTATGAGTCAAGAAGTTTCTCCAACCCAACGATCAGACCTGTCAGCGACCGCACCCGCCGCGTGGCCAGGAGTAAGCCCGGCATGAATGACTCCTCGTTGACGGAGTCGTGTCGGATCGTTAGGGTCTGGCCCGGCCCCCCGAAAATAACCTCCTGGTGCGCCACCAACCCCGGCAGCCGAACGCTGTGGATCGGGATCCCCTCTGCCCGAGCCCCGCGGGCCCCCTGCATCGTCTGTTCCTCTTTGACTGCGGGAGGGGGAACCGACGTCCTGGCCGCGGCAACAGCGGCGGCGGTCTTCAACGCGGTCCCCGAGGGAGCATCGCGTTTGCGATCGTGGTGGAGTTCAATGATCTCCACGTGAGGAAAGTACTTTGCGGCCTGGCGCGAAAATTCCATCATCAGAATTGCTCCCAGCGCAAAATTCGGTGCCACCACCGCGCCAATGCGCTTCGACGCGCACAACGCAGCGAGAGCGTCCAGGTCGGCCTGACCAATCCCCGTTCCCCCAATAACCGGGCGGACTCCAGCGGGCACGGCCGCCCGCGCGTGCTCGATGGCTGCTGGTCCGGGGGTGAAATCGATCAGTACGTCGGGTTTCGCATCGAACATGGCCCCCGGCGTTCCTGCGATCGTGACGCCCAGGGATCCGACCCCAGCGACCGCCCCCGCGTCCTGCCCCACCCCGTGCTGACGGCCCAACGCCGCGACCAGCATCATGTCCGGTTGCGCTGAGACGGCCCGGATCGCGGCCCGACCCATCCGGCCGGCCGCGGCGGCCACTGCCACCCGAATTTTCTCGGCCACCCGACTCACCTCGTCGGAAACGCGGCCCCGGTCGTCAGGCCTTAGCCTCGACGCGCTCGAACGCTCCACGCATCGCTGTCGTCAGTTGGCCATCGGTCCGAAAGGGCCCGATCGCCGCCATCGACAAGCGCCCAGGGGCAAACAAATCCGCCGCCATCTCTTGCACATCCGTTGCCGTCACCGCGTCCACCTTGGCGATGAGCTCATCCAGGGTGACCTGTCGGCCGTGGTAGATCTGGGATCGGGCCAGCATCGACATCCGACTTCCGGTACTTTCTAATCCGAGCATCAGGCCGCCTTTGAGGGACTCCTTCGCCCGCCGCAGTTCAGTCTCGTCGACGGGGTGGAGTTTCATCTTCTCCACTTCCGCGAGCGTGAGCCGAATCACCTCGGCGCCAGCCTGGGGACTCATGCCCGCGTAGATGACGAACAGCCCTCCGTCACGGTACGCCACGGCGTACGACGCGATACTGTACACCAGCCCACGTTTTTCTCGGATCTCCTGGAACAGCCGTGAGCTCATCCCCCCGCCCAGCAAGTGGTCGAGGACGGAGAGCGTGTAACGCCGCTCGTCTGCGTATGCGAGCCCCCGGGTGCCCAGACACAGGTGCACCTGCTCGGTCTCCTTCAGCCGAGTCGCGACATCGGCCTGGGAATGCGGCGCGGCTTGATGCACGGGGGAGCCGCGGCCCGCCCACCCCCCGAAATACCGGGTGATGAGGGCGCACACCTGATCGTGCTGCAGGTCTCCGGCGGCGGCGACGATGACGTTGTCCGGTCGGTAGTGCCGCTGGATGTAGGTGCGGAAATCATCGCGCGTCAATTTGGTCACGGTGGCCAGCGTGCCGATGACGGGGCGCCCCAAAGGATGCCCGTTCCAGACGGTCTGTGCGAACAAGTCCTGGACGAGTTCATCCGGGGAGTCCTCGTAGCTCTTGATCTCCTCGGCGATCACCTGGCGCTCCCGCTCGATAAACTCATCGGCCAGCGTGGAATTGAGTAACATGTCGGCGTAGATTTCCAGCGCACGATCCAGATGCGTCGCGAGCACCTTCACGTAGAAGACGGTCTGCTCACGATCCGTGAACGCATTCATCTGTCCCCCGATATCGTCCACGGCCTGCGCGATCTCCAGCGCGGATCGGGTCTCGGTGCCCTTGAAGAAGAGGTGTTCGAGGAAGTGAGAAATCCCATGCTGCTCGGTCGGTTCATATCGCGATCCTGTGCCTACCCAAATCCCGATCGCGACCGTGCGGACATGCGAGATGCGTTCGGTGAGCACGCGGATGCCATTCGGCAGTATCGTCTCGGCAATGGCCTCGCTAGGTTGAGAAGACCGTATGTCTCGCGCCATGGTGTTTACTCGGTTACCTGCCCAAAAATGAATCCCTGCGGCGAATCCCGCGGAGAACCTCTGGCGGGCCCACCCGAACGAACCGGTCTAGTGCAGAAAAAGAGGCCCTATACCGCGGTCTAGTGACGTGGTGCGCCGGGCCCAGGCCCGCGCCCGGACCCTCCGCCTCCGCCAGGCCGGCGCCGACGATGGCGATCCCGATCCCGGTCGGATCCGACTCCTGACGGTTCTCGACTCTGGTCGCTTGGGCCCGGGCGGTCCGCCGGAGCCTCGGGGCTCGCCGCTCCCGCCTCCCCTGGCGTCCCGACTCCCCGCCGGGTGAGGTTGATCCGCCCGAGGTTGTCGATTTCCTTAACTCTGACCAATAGCTCGTCACCGACCTTCACGACATCTTCGACGCGATTCACACGGCTGTCAGACAACTCTGAGATGTGGACGAGTCCTTCCTTCCCCGGGAGCACTTCGACAAAGGCGCCAAAATTCATCAAGCGGGTCACGCGGCCCAAGTACATCTCGCCGACTTTGATCTCCCGGACGATGGCCTGGATCATGGCGACGGCACGCTTTGCCGCGTCCTCGTCTGCGGAGGCGACCAGCACCCGACCGTCCTGCTCGATGTCAATCTTGACGCCGGTCTCGGCGGTGATCTTGTTGATCACCTTGCCGCCTGGGCCGATCACCTCGCGAATGCGCTCCGGGTTGATCTCGATGGTGATAATCCGTGGCGCGTGCGGTGACAGCGTGGGCCGGGGTTCGGCAATGACCCGCGTCATGGCTTCCAGGATCACGACTCGGGCCTGACGCGCTTGTTCTAAGGCGCTCGCGAGAATTTCGCGGGAGAGGCCTTTATTCTTGACATCCATCTGCAGCGCGGTCACGCCTCTCTGCGTGCCCGCCACCTTGAAGTCCATGTCTCCCATTGCGTCCTCCAGACCTTGGATGTCCGTGAGGACCGCCGCCCGGCCGTCTTGGCCCATGATCAGCCCCATCGCGATCCCACCCACGGGGGCTTTAATCGGCACTCCGGCGTCCATCAACGCGAGGGTCGACCCGCAGACCGAGGCCATCGAGGTGGAGCCGTTGGATTCCAGGACCTCCGAGACGAGCCGGATCGTATACGGAAAGGCCTCGGCGGGAGGGAGCATGGGTTCCAGCGCGCGCTCGGCGAGCAGTCCGTGCCCAATCTCTCGGCGACCGGGACCGCGCAGCGGTCGCACTTCGCCCACTGAGAACGGTGGGAAGGAGTAGTGGTGCATGAATCGCTTGCTCGTCCGGAGGGAAATGTCATCGATAGTTTGCTCGTCTTGTCCGGTGCCCAGGGTCACCACCGACAACACCTGCGTTTGGCCCCGCTGGAACAGTCCGGACCCGTGCGCCCGCGGCAGCAGCCCGACCTGAATCGCGAGGGGCCGGATGTCCGTGTGACCGCGGCCATCCGGACGACTGCGTTCCGTGAGAATCATGCGGCGCACTTCGTCTTTGGTGGCCGCTTGGATGATCGCGTCGATCTCCTTGCCGCGGTCCGGGTAGGTCTCCCGGAGGGCCGGGGCGACCTCATCGGTCACGCGCCGCAACGCATCCTCGCGGTTCAGTTTCTCTTTCTGAGCGAGCGCCGCTCGGATCAGCGGCGTGGCCACACTGCGGACGACCTTATCGAGTTCGGCATCGACGGCTGCGAGCGGGAAGGTCATCTTCGGTTTGCCGGCGCGGCGGACCAACTCTTTCTGCACGGCCAAAATGCGGCGGATTTCCCGGTGGGCTAGGTCGAGGGCGTCAAGGAGGGTTTGTTCGGGCACTTCTTTCGCGCCCGCCTCCACCATGATGATGGCCGCCTCGCTGGCCGCGACCACCAAGTCCAGATCGCTGGACTCCTGCAGTTGCTTCCACGTGGGGTTGAGCACGAGCTCGCCGTCGATGTGGCCGATGCGCACCGCGCCGATCGGCCCCTCAAAGGGAATTTCCGAGATGCCCAGCGCGGCCGAGGCGCCGTTGATCGCGAGTACGGCAGGATCGGCTTCATGGTCGACGGAGAGCGTAGTCGCGATCACTTGGACATCGTTGCGGAACCCGGAGGGGAACAACGGCCGAATTGGTCGGTCAATGAGACGAGACGTGAGGATGGCCATCTCCCCCGGGCGCCCTTCCCGTTTGAAAAACCCCCCAGGAATCTTCCCGGCGGCGTACATCTTCTCTTCGAAGTCGCAGGTCAGCGGGAAGAAGTCGATGCCCTCCCGAATCTGCGGCGACACGGTCGCGGTCACCAGGAGCATCGTATCCCCGCTCCGGACGACGACCGCGCCGCCCGCCTGGCGGGCGAGCGCCCCGGTTTCAAATGAGATCGGCCGTCCGCCAACCTCGACTTCGACTCGGTGGATCTGTGCTACCATACCATCCTCCTTGGTGCGCACCCGGGCTTCACGACTGTACGAGACCCTAGGACCCTCTCACACACTGATGGGAGCGGACTGCGTCCGCTCCCATCGGAGTGCCGCCTACGCGCCTGTGTTGGAACAATCCGGGCCAGTTACCGACGAAGTCCAAGGGAGTCGACGATCTGGCGGTACCGCTCCACGTCGGATCGCATCAGGTATGCCAACAACTGGCGCCTCTGGCCCACCATCATTAGCAGTCCCCGGCGGGAGTGGATGTCTTTCTTGTGCCCATTCAGATGTTCAGTCAGTTGGTTGATCCGTTCGGTCAGCAGCCCAATTTGCACTTCAGGAGACCCTGTATCCCCCTCGTGGCGCTTGAACTTCGTCATAACCTTTTCTTTCGCTTCCTTCGCGAGCACCACGCCCTCCACCCCCCACGTCCTGCCCGATCCCGGGTTGCTCCGCGCAATCGATCCGGGTCGTGGATCACACACAGAAAAAAGTCGATTAGCCGAGGGGCCGCCGGAGGCACGGACCTCCCAGCTATCGACGCCTATTTAACGATAACACAAGAGCACACGTGGGGCAACGTAATGCGAGGGCCACAGGTGGGGCACGGTGAGTGGATCTGCGTCCGCCAGGATTTCGTCCGATCAGTCCATCGTGCGGTTCCTTCCCAACATCGGCTCACCCAGCCCCGCACGCGCGGTCGCCTCCACTAACGCCCGAGGGACCGCCGCCACGTCGGAGGCAATCTGTACCACCAACTCCTCCGCCGAGGCAAAGGTCAACTCGTCGCGCAGCTGTGCCGCTAGATGCAGTTCGAGGGGTGATCCGTATAGGTTCTCGCTGAAGTTCAACAAGTATGCCTCAACCTTGAGCGGTCCTGGACCGAACGTCGGCCGCGTTCCAATGCTGACGGCCGCCGCAAACTCGCCGACGGACGGACGGGCATAGGCGGCGTAAATGCCGGTGGATGGAATGAGTTTGGAGGGGGGAAGCTCGAGGTTTGCGGTGGGATAGCCCAGATCGCGACCCCGCCCCTCCCCTCGCACAACCGTCCCCCGGAGGCTATACCATCGTCCCAGAAGGCGAGCGGCGTCTAAGACGTGGCCGGCGAGAAGCAAACGGCGGATGCGCGAACTACTCACACGTTCGCCATCCGCTTCGACCGGGTCCACGACCCTGAGCTGAAAACCTAGACGCGCGCCCAGGCGTCGCAAGAGGTCGGAATCCCCCCGCCGATCGTGGCCAAATGCATAGGAGGGCCCGCAGACGACTTCGGTCATTCGGATGCACGCAGCGAGCGCATTCACCCATGCCTCGGCGGACATCTGCCGGAGGCGGTCGTCAAATCGCGCGACGATGGCAACGTCGACGCCCAATTGCGCAAACAACTCCAGACGCTCGTCTATCGTGGTGAGAAGAGCGGGGGCAGATTCCGGTGTCAGCACTGTAGCCGGATGGGGATCGAACGTCAGCGCCGCAGATCGACCACCCAAGTTCCTGGCACGTTCCCGTGCATGAGCGAGCAGGGCTTGGTGGCCCCGGTGGACCCCGTCAAAGGTGCCCAACGCGAGCACGACGGGCGTGCGGTGTGCCGGAAACGCCTCCAGTCCGCGAATGACGTCCATGGCTGAACCGCGAGCCTCCGACTCGCGCGTCACACCGCGCTAATCCCGCAGAACTTTAAACGGGCGGAGCAGGCCTTCTTCGACGCGCGCGAGTGCCACCAACCCACTGGCATCGCGGAGCCGCACGACCGGGGCCCCGACCAGCTGCTGCCATCGCGCGACGCGGAACAGCGGGATGGGCTGGCCGCGCATGGCCGCCTGCCGCTGCGGCGGCTGCAAGTCAACCACGGGGAAGTCGGCGAGGGCGTCGTCCATCGAGAGGAGCGCGTCCTCCAGGCTGCCGTTATCGGCCAAGGCTTGCAGTTCTTCAAGAGTCGCCGAGTCGGCCAGCTGATAGCGACCGACTCGGGTCCGGACCATGAAGGACGCGAATGCGCCACACCCGAGCACGTCTCCGAGGTCCGAACAGAGTCGCCGCACATACGTGCCTTTGGAACACGCGACGTGGAGCATCGCCGTCGGCGGGGAGGCAGCGATAAAGTCTAATAAGTTCAGCTGGTATATCCGCACACGGCGCGGAGGAACGTCGACCGTGACACCCTCGCGGGCTAGTTCATACAGCCGACGGCCCCCAACGTGCACGGCAGACGCGAGCGGCGGCACCTGCACAATTTCCCCGACAAATTGCGGGAGCGCTGCGGCTACCTGATCCCCCGTGAGCGTATCCGCGGGGGCGTCCCGGACCGTGCGGCCGTATGCATCACCGCTGTCCGTGGACTTTCCGAACGTGACCTCCACCCGATATTCTTTGTCCGCATCAGCCAAGAATTCAGCGATGCGGGTCGCCCGGTTGAAGACCAACACCAACACGCCGGTGGCCCCGGGGTCGAGAGTGCCCGTATGCCCCACGCGGCGCGTGTGCGCCATCCGACGCGCGGCGTCGACCACGTCGTGTGAAGTCATCCCCACCGGCTTGCAAACGCTAAGGACGCCCTCCACCGACGACGTCGCGCGCTCCCCCATCCGACCCCGTTCCATAAGATCTGTCATCCGCTAAGGTAACGAAGGCCGCTCCGCCATCTGGTGAATCTCCGTTTCCGCTGCGGCCAGCGTCTGCGCCATCACCTGCGCCAGCTCGCCCGTCCCCGTGAACCCCGCGGCCCCCTGGTGCCCTCCGCCCCCGAATGATTCTGCGATCACGTTGGCTCTCGCGCCGCCACGGGAGCGAATGCTGACCTTGATCCCTCCCGCAGTCACTTCAAACAGCAAGGCAAGCCTAATCCCGTCGATCTCGCGCACCATCCCCACGATACCGGTCGTGTCCTCCGACACCGCCCCCGCCGCGGCGAGCATCTGAGGAGTGACAGTTGTCCAGGCGATGCGCTTGTCGGCGCTGAGCTGGACGCTCGCCAGAGCCATCCCTCGGAGGCGCAGCCCCCCGAGGCTGCGGGTCTCGTACGCCAGTTCCACGATTTCCGACACCGACGCTCCGGCGTCCATCAGGTCGGCCGCGAGGCGCAGCGTCTGAGCGGTGGTGTTCCGATACCGGAAACTTCCCGTATCCGTCACCAACGCGGCGAGGAGACACTGCGCGATCTCGTGGTCAACGGGGACCCGCAACGCCTGGATGACTTTGCCCACCAACTCGCCGACGGCGGCAGCTGCGGGTTCCCGGTACACGATGTGGCCGTATGTCGCGGTATTGAGGTGATGGTCAATGTTGATCAAGGTTGTGGCACGACCCAAGGCCGGGCCAAAGGAACCCGCGCGATCCAAGGTACTGCATTCCACGGCTACGCCGGCGTCAAAGCGCCCTGTCGGGGGGATCGTCAACACCGTGTCGGCACCTGGGAGGGTGCGAAAAGCGGCGGGCACCCCGTCGGCGCTACCGACCTGCGCGGGGATGCCCAGGCGTGCCAGAGCAAGCCGGAGCGCCAACGCCGACCCCACGGTGTCGCCATCGGGGGCGACATGGCAGGCGATGAGGACGCTACGACTTTTTCGGAGAACGGCGGCGATCTGGTCGGGGGGGTTCGGCATCTCCCTGGTTCTCAGTGACCTGGCGGATCAAGCTCATTACGCGCACGCCTCGCTCAATCGAGTCGTCCAAGCGGAACAGGACCTCGGGGGAAAACCGCATCTGCAGCCGCCGGCCCAGCTCTCCGCGCACGTATCCCTGGGCACTCGCTAACCCGGCCATGGTGTCGACTTTCGCTTGCTCTTCCCCGAGCACGCTCACGAACACTTTGGCATGGCGGAGGTCGGCGCTCACTTCGACGCCGGTCACCGACACGAAACCAATGCGCGGATCTTTCAGGTCTCGCTGAATGATCTCGCCGACCTGTTCTTTGATAAATTCGCGGATTCTCTCGGGACGATGCCCCACAGTCCACCACCGTTCTCCGGAGCGTACCCCAGGCGCACTGACGACCACCGCCACGGGCCCCGGGCTATCGAAGTTCCATGTCATAGTGCACGACCACCATTTCTGATTCCCGGTCTACAGTCGACATCACGTGGGAGAGGATCTGGTTCGCGTGCTTGGCTTCACTACTGACGCACGTCACGGCCAAGTGGGCGCGCCGGTGATTATCCTGCGCGTCGATCTCTGCCGCCGCAACATTGAACTGATTGTGCAGGCGGTCCAGCAGACTCTTCACCAGTCGACGCTTGTCCTTCAGACTGTTGCTGGCGGGCAGAGTGAGCTCGACCTGCAGGACGCCGATCACCATGGCGACTCCGGTGCGCGATCTCGCGCGGCGTCCGCTCGCCCGAAGGGACCGGATGCCGGGTCGACCGAGCCCCTCCTACCCGCGCGACTTAGGCCGGTTCCTCCCGAATCTCAAACGCTTCTAGGATGTCGCCCACTTTCACATCGGGGAAGCGCTCCAGGCCAATGCCGCACTCGAAGCCCGCTGTCACTTCGCGAACGTCCTCTTTGAATCGGCGCAAGGAACTGATCTTCCCCTCGTGGACGACAACGCCGTCGCGGATGACGCGCACTGTCGCGCTGCGTGTAATGACCCCGGCATTGACCGAGCATCCGGCAATCGTCCCAACCTTGGAAATCGTAAATGTCTTGAGCACCACCGCCTGCCCGAGCGACACCTCGACCCGCTTGGGCGCGCGCATGCCGCGGAGGCGGTTCTTGATATCGTCGAGGGCCTCATAAATGATCCGGTAGGTGAGGATGTCGATGTGCTCCTGCTCGGCCAGCCTCCGCACCGGGGGCTCAGGCCGGATGTTGAACCCGATGATGATCGCCCGGCTCGCCGCGGCGAGCATAACATCGGATTCGGTCACGTTCCCCACCGCCGCGTGCAAGACCGTGACGCCTACCTCCGGGGAGGCAAGACGTGCCAGCGAGGTCGACAACGCTTCGACCGCCCCGTGTGAATCGGCCTTGAGGAGCACGCGCAGTTCCTTGGCCTCACCCTCGGCGGGCACCGCTTCCTCCACCCCGCGGGTTGCCGCGGCTTCCCCAGCACGCGCACGCAGGCGGCGCTGTTCTGCGACCACCTTGGCTTCTTTCTCGTCGACGACCGCTTCCAAAACGTCCCCCGCGGTCGGCACATCGTCGAGCCCCACCACCTCCGCCGGCGTGGCCGGGGGGGCCTCGGTCAACCGCTCTCCTCGGTCATTGGTCATCGCCCGCACGCGGCCCGACGTCGATCCGGCCACCACGGCGTCCCCGACCCGCAGCGTGCCCTCTTGGACGAGCACCGTAGCCACGGGGCCGCGTCCGCGGTCCAGCCGGGCCTCGAGGATTGTCCCGCGGGCGGGTCGGTTGGGATTGGCACGATGCTCTTGGAGGTCGGTGACCAGCAGGATCATCTCGAGAAGTTCCTTGATGCCCTTGCGTGTTCGCGCGGACACGGGGACGGTGACGGTATCGCCACCCCAGTCCTCGGGCACCAGACCCAGGTCGGAGAGTTGCTGCTTCACGCGGTCAGGGTTCGCCTGCGGGAGGTCCACCTTGTTGATCGCCACGACGACCGGCACACCCGCGGCCTTGGCGTGGTTGAGCGCCTCGATCGTCTGAGGCATCACCCCGTCATCGGCGGCGACGACCAGCACGGCGATGTCCGTGACCTGCGCACCCCGCGCCCGAAGGGTGGTAAACGCCTCGTGACCGGGCGTATCGATGAAGACAATTCGCCGGCTGTCCACATCGACAGTGGATGCACCAATGTGTTGCGTGATGCCGCCAAACTCCCGAGCCGCAACGTCCGTCTGCCGGATGGCATCGAGCAGTGAGGTTTTCCCGTGATCGACGTGGCCTAAGATCGTGACCACAGGTGGACGCGGCACGGCCGCGTCATCTTGCGCCACCTCCAGCCTCTTCGGTGTAGCGACTGTCTGGGTGCCCACGACCATCCCCTCAAGCTTGTGCACCTTGGACCCAAATGACTCCGCGACCTTCCCGGCGATCTCGACGGGAATCTGCTGATTGATGCCGGCCAGCACGCGCTGCTCCAACAGGCGTTTCACCACATCCCCTGGGCCGAGGCCCAGTTTGGCTGCCAGTTCGCCGACGGTTAGCGGACCGGGAAGTTCAATCTCAGGTGTCACAACCGGCGGTGCCGCCACCGATGTAGGCGGAGGTGGCGGAGGAAGACTACGCTCTTTGATCTTGGGCGGTCGCTCCTTCGGCGGCGCGGCAACCGGCGCGGGCGCAGGCAACGGAGCGGCACCCGGCTCAACCGGGGCCCGCGGGGGTTGGGGTCGCGGCGCATCCCGGCGCGGGGGCGAGGGCCTCACCATCGGTCGGCCGGGCGCCGCTGTCCCGGCAGATGCACCCGGACGCATGGGACGAAAGTCCTTGGTGATCACTTTGGGCGGAGCCCCTGGCTGCGCCGGTCGAGTGGTGGGACGGCCTTCTGCATCCGTGGGGCCCGCAACGGCGGGCCGCGTCGGCACCGCAACCTCCGCCGCAGCGGGTTTAGCTTTGACCGCCGGTTCTGCGGAAGGCTTTGCCGCCATTTCCTTGGCAGGGAGTTCGGACACAGGGGCAGCCGCGAGCGGCTCCTGGGCGGGCACGGGCTCAGGAGGCGGTGGCGGTGGTGTGATCTTGCGCATGCCCAGAATGCGCTCTCCACTCGCCGTCTTGGCGACACGGGACGGCTCGGGCTTGGGCTGATCCTGCCCTTTCGCCTTTCGCCGTACCCGCGCGACCGTCGCGTCGTCGAGTGTGCTACTGTGGCTCTTCACTGAAATGTTCATGCTGGCCAGCAGGTCCACCATGGCCTTGCTGCTCAACCCGAGGTCCTTGGCCAGCTCATGCACTCGCATCCGTCACCTGTTCTCCTGGTTCAATGCGCTCCCAACCTACGATGCAGCCGCGCGCTCGCCGGGATCCGAATCACCTTGGGCTGGCTATCCCCAGCCTGAGAGGCAATCATCCCCGCGATCACGCGCCGCAGCTCGTCGTGCACGTCCCCGGGAATGGGGACTTCCAGCGCGTGCTGCAATCTCCCCTCCCGCACGCCCGCGTCGGCACACTGCTCCGTCGGGCACACATAGGCGCCCCGGCCAGCGATCTTGCTGGTCGTGTCGACTCGTACACTTCCGTCCGCGACGCGGACGACGCGGATGAGTTCGCGCTTGGGCTTCATCTGCTTGCAGGCCACGCACATCCGCGTCGGGACCTTCCGCACCTTAGGCATCGGTCGTCTTCTTCGTCCGCTTCTTCTTTGGCTTCACCGTGGTCGATGTTCCACTCACTGCGTCACCGGTGGGAGCATCCGCCCCGTCCTCGGGCGGTCCCGCAGGCGCAGCGGCTTCCGCCGCGACCGCGGCTGCCTCCCCCTCCACCGCGGCGATCGGCTCGGATTCCACCGAGACTGCCTGCGCAAGCCCCTCGTCCTGTGCCACGGGGATCGGTGTCTCCCCATCCTCGGGCACCGCAGTGGTCGGCGCGGACTGTTCCTGCGCCACCTCCGCTGGTGCTTCGGCTTGTGACGTCGCGTCCGAGGCGACAGACACACTCGAGACTGCCTGTGCAAGCCCCTCGTCCTCCGCCACGGGGATCGGTGTCTCCCCATCCTTGGGCACCGCAGCGGTCGGCGCGGACTGTTCCTGCGCCACCTCCGTTGGTGCTTCGGCTTGTGACGCCGCGTCCGAGGCGACAGACACACTTTCCGCCCCGACGGCACCCTGGCCTTCTGCCGACACGGCCTCTGGGGCCGCAGCGGGAGCGACCTCTTCTTCAGGCAGATCCACGAACAACTTCTTCGCTTCGATCTCCTTGATCTGGGTCTCGCTTTTGATATCGATCCGCCAGCCGGTCAATTTGGCGGCCAGCCGGGCATTCTGCCCCTCGCGACCGATGGCCAGAGACAACTGGTTATCGGGCACAATCACGAGCGCCGTCTTCGTCTCCTCGGTGATCTCGACACGCGTCACCTTCGCAGGGCTGAGGGCACCAGCTACAAACAGCGCCTGCTCGGCGTTCCAGGGCACGATGTCAATCTTCTCGCCTTTCAACTCGTCGACGATCGATTGGACGCGACTGCCTTTGGGGCCGACGCAGGCCCCGACCGCGTCCACGTTCCGGTCGCGAGAGGAGACTGCAATCTTGCTCCGCCCTCCGGCCTCCCGCGCAATCGCTTTGATCTCGACGATACCCTCATAGATCTCGGGCACCTCAAGTTCAAACAACCGCTTGAGAAGCCCCGGGTGCGTGCGCGACACGACGATCTGGGGGCCGCGGGTGCCTTGACGCACCTCGACCACATACGCTTTGATGCGTTCGCTCTGCCGATAGCTCTCCCGCGGGATCTGCTCTGTGGGCGGCAGCACGGCTTCGATACGGCCCAAGTCAAGGTAGACATTCTTGCGCTCGATGCGCTGCACTGTCCCAGTGACGATGTCGCCTTCTCGGTCCCGAAACTCTTTGTAGACGAGGTCCCGTTCGGCCTCTCGCAGCCGCTGGACGACCACTTGTTTGGCGGTCTGGGCCGCGATGCGCCCAAAGTCGCGCGGGGTGACCTCGATTTCCACCATGTCGCCGACTTTCGCGGTCGGATCCCACTCCTGCGCTTCGGCTAGCGCGATCTGCGAGTTCTCATCTTCCACCGCCTCCACGACTGTGCGGATTTGGTAGGCACGCATCTCGCCGGTGTCGGGGTCCACCTCGATGCGCATGTTCTGCGCGGAGGCGCCATAGTTCTTCTTATAGGCGGAGAGTAGCGCCGCCTCGATGGCCTCGATGATGACCTCTTTGCCAATCCCCTTCTCTTCCTCGATCTGCTCGAGGGCCTTCATGAGCTCCACATTCATGCTAGCCACCCCATCTGATCCACACTCACGCCCGCAGGTCGGCCCGGAGGTCTTCCATCTCCACGACCAACCGCGCCTGGGCGATCTGATCCTTCGGAACTTGGAGTTGTCCCTGCTCTCCCTGCAGCACCACGGCAGGCCCAATCACACCCAGCAGGACGCCTCGGAAGTGCCGCTGCCCGTCTACTGCCCCCACGGTTTTGATTTCGACTTTCTTGCCAGCAAAACGGCGAAAGTCGGCATCGCTACGCAAGAGACGGTCCAAGCCGGGGGAGGATACCTCCAGCGTATACCGGTACGGAAACAGGTCGTAGAGGTCGAGTTGCCTGCTGAGAGCCTCGTTGACCCGCGCGCACTCCTCCACCGTGATCCCGCCCTCGGGCCGGTCCATCAGCACGCGCAGCACGGTCCGATGGGCCTCGCCGGAAACGGTCACCTCGACGGTCTCCAGCCCCATACGGGACGCGATCGGCTGCAACATCTCCTCGATTTGTGCAACAACCCCCTGTCGTGTCATCTACTGTGCCCCGCGGGTCCTGTCCCCGCGGACTCGTACCTCATCTTTTCCATAAAAAAGAGTGGGTAATCACTTCCACCCACTCCGCAGCACTCCCAAGGCGGGAGCTTTCCGTAACGTACGTCGCCGCTGCAGGCGACGCATTTAGTATAACATGGACCCCTTTGGTGCGGCAACGGAGGTGAAATCACCTTGTGGATGAAAAGCGATAATGTCACCCCATAGGCGAAAAGCGATTCTGTCACCCTGGCCTCATGACCGGGGAGACGATTACGTTGACACGGAGGTGAAATCACCGCCAATGTGAGACGACGCGTGGAATGACATGTCCGTGCGTGGAAGACGAGAAGGCGCAAGTCAAACAGAAGTCCCACGCCCTGCTCAGGCGGTGGGGGGCAGGCTCAGAAAGTCGTGCGGTTGGCGGTTTGCCGCCAAGGCGTCAGGCGACGCTCGAGCCGGGTGACCAAAAAGTCCGCGATGAGGGCCACCACCGACAAGATCGCCATCGCCGCAAAGACTCCATTCGCGTTGAACGCGCCCTGGGCAGAAGCCACCAAGTACCCGAGGCCATGCGTCGCTCCGAGGAACTCTCCCACAACAGCTCCGACCAGGGCAAAGCCGAAGCTCGTGTGCAAACTGCTGATGATCCACCCCAGTGCCGCAGGCAACATCACGTCGAAGGACAGCTGCCTCGGGCTGGCTCCGAGGAGGCGCGCATTGTTCACCAGGTTCGGATCGACTTCCCGGACCCCTTGAAACGCGTTGAAAAAGACAATGAAGAAGGTGAGAGTCACCCCTAACGCCACCTTGCTGGCCATGTCCAGCCCCAGCCAGATGACAAAGATCGAGCCGAGGATGACCCGCGGGATGGCATTCCCCATCCGGATGTAAGGACCGAACGCCGCGGCGAGCATCCGGTTCCGTCCCAGCGCAAACCCCGCCACGACGCCAATGATGACGCCGATGAAGAAGGCCAGCACGGTCTCTTCCAGCGTCACGACGATGTGTTGCCACAGCGGGCCCTGGGGCGTGCCTCGCGTGGACCACCGCCAGATCGTCCCGATGATCCCCGAGGGCTGCCCAAAGAAGAACGGATCCGCCACCCCCGTCCGCGCGGAGATCTCCCACCCTCCGACGATGAAGATGAAGATCGCCACCTGCCAGAAGCGTTCGAAGCGGGCGCGCCGGAGTTCAGCGACCTCAGCCGCCTGCTCCTCCGCCGTTAGAGCCTCCGCGGGGCGGGGCCTAGGACTTGACTTGTTGGAGAGAACGCTCATAGGCAATGATGGCTTCGTCGCGCAAGTCTTGCCAAATCAGTTCATACAACCGGGTGAACCGTGGATCAAACCGGATTTCCGTCACGTTGCGGGGGCGCGGGAGGTCGATTTCGTAGCTCCGTTTTAACGTCGCGGGCGCCGCCGTGAAAACCAGGACGCGGTCCGCTAACGCGATGGCTTCTTCGAGGTCGTGCGTCACAAACACGACGGAGGCGGAAGTCCCGGACCACAGCTCGAGCAGCTCATTCTCCATCATCGTCCGGGTCTGCACGTCCAGAGAGGCGAACGGTTCGTCCATCAACAAGACGGCAGGCTCATTGATCAGCGTCTGTGCGAGCGCGACGCGTTTTCGCATGCCGCCGCTCAACTGGCCGGGGAAGCGGTCTCCAAACCCCGCCAGTCCCACCCGGCCAACCCACTCGCGAGCGCGGCGTGCTGCTTCCTCCCGTCGCGCGCCACGATACAGAGGCCCGGTCGCCACATTCGCTACGACGTTCTTCCACGGGAACACCGCGTCGGTTTGGAACATGTAGCCGACTCCCGCGTTCGGACCCGTCACGGGCTGTCCGAGAACAAGTACCTGCCCCCGGCTAGGCGCGTCGAGTCCCGCAATGAGGTTGAGGGTTGTCGATTTCCCCGATCCCGTGGGACCGACGATTGCGCAGAATTCGCCGGCGCCAACGTCAAAGGTGAGATCGTGCACCGCAACATAGAAATCACCGCGGGACGTGCGAAATCGCTTCATCACATCGCGCAACGCGATGGTGGGTCCGCCCTGGCCAACTGCGGATACCGGGCGATCCGGAACCTCGGCCAGCCGGCGCCCGGGGGTTGGTATTTCAGAACTCCTCACCAGCTAACCCTCCTGCACCAACCCAAAAACCAAAAGGAGCGCCGGGTACCTGATACCGGTCCGCGGGCGCTCCCTTGGTCCACTCGGACTTACTTGGATGCTGCTTGAACGAACTCGTCGGTAAAGGTCTTCGACAAGTCGATCTTCGTCGGATCGAGCTCCTTGTTGAAGGAGGCCAGGACTCGCAGCACTGTGGGAGGGCCATCAGGAGGCATCAGGCCCGTCGGATTAAACATGTTCATGCTCGCCTGCAGAGCGGCCAGGTACAGAGGCTTGTCTCCCACGTAGTAGTCTTCAGGCAGCTGGGCCATGATCGCATCCGGTTTGGTTGTCTGCAAGTATTTGAGCGTCCTCACGAACGCCTTCACGGTCCGCTGCACGGCATCCTTGTGACTGTTCACAAAGTCTGCCCGCATGTACAGACTTGTGGCGGGATACGTGCCGCCCAGCGCGGCGCGCGTTCCAGCCGAATTGCGCATCTCGACGAGCACGTGCGCGAGACCCATCTTGATTAACCGCGAGACTGTCGGGTCGGTCGTCACGGCCGCCTCAATCCGGTTCTGCTGCATCGCCGCGATTAGCGTGTTCCCGGCACCCACCGGGACGGGAGTATACTCCCCCTGGCTGCCCCCACCCTTGGTTACCAAGAACGAAGCGAGGAAGTTCGTCGACGAGCCCAACGAGGTGACCCCAATACGCTTCCCTCGCAGACCCGCGAGGGTATTGATTCCCGAGGAATTGCTAACCACGAGGGCTTCACCCGGAACGCGATTCATAATGACCACGGCCTCGACGATCTTCCCCTTAGACTGAAGGTCAATGCTGTGATCATAGAACCCGCCGGTGCCGTCGACCCGCCCTGCGAGCATTTCTTCCTCCGCCGACTGCCCCGAAGCCTCGTCGTAAAGGGTGACGTCAACTCCCTCTTGAGCGAAGTAGCCGAGTCTCTGGGTCAGCATGTAGGGTAGGTAGATGATCTTCTCCAACCCACCTACCATGATGCTAACCTTCGGCCGTGCTTGCGCGTCTGTGGGGTGAATGAAACCTGCGATAAGCGCTATGCTCCCTAGCAGGATAACGATATAGACAGCTAGTCGCTTCATCCTTCGTTCCTCCCCTGATCCGGTGCCGGAATGTCTTCCCTTGTTCGCGGTCTCGCACGACCCTCCTTCAATAGCCTGACGGCGGCGGTCCCGATGCGATTTCACGAGTTGTCAATCAGCGCACCACGC
>DATGVF010000192.1:0-9747 GCA_035300645.1 bacterium | reverse complement strand
TGTGCCCCATAACGATGACCCCCTTCGCTGCTGTGTGAGCGCTGCGTCGAGTGCACTCCCGTACTGCGATCACGCTCCATGAACCATCTCCCGCAACCAGCCGCGCATCTTGCCGAAAATTCCGTCGCCGTTTGTCGTGCGGGCCATCTTGGATCCCCCGTGGCGGACGCCATACAGCACGAGTCCCACGCCGGTGGCGTAGATGGGGCTGGCGACTGCGTCCAGCATCCCCCCGACCTGTTCGGGAGCCCCCACACGGGCGGGCAGTTCGAGGCGCTCACTCACGTACGGGGCAATCCCCTTCAGCAGCGCCGTCCCCCCCGTCAGCACAACGCCCGCGGGGACGAGGTGTCCGAAACCGCTGCGTTTGATCTGCAGGCGCAACAGACTACAGATTTCCTGCAGCCGCGGCTCGATGATCTCGCACAGCACTTTGCGCGGCAGGATACGTGGCTCGCGATCCCCGACGTTGAAGACCTCGATCAGCTCGCCTTCGCGGACGTCGGCGATGGAGGCTGCGCCGTGGCGCAGCTTCAGCTTTTCGGCTTCGGCCACCGGCGTGCGCAGGCCGACGGCGACGTCACTGGTGAGGTGATTACCTCCGACGGGCAGAATCGCGGTGTGCGTCAGCCCGCCGCCGGCGAACACTCCCACGCTGGTGGTCCCGCCGCCCATATCGGCGAGGACGACCCCCAGCTCCCGCTCCGCCTGCGTGAGGACAGCCTCCGCGGAAGCGAGCGGCTCCAATACGAGTTCATCCAACTCCAATCCCGCACGCTGCACGCACTTGAGCAGATTCGCGAGCACGGTGGACGTGCCGGTGACGATGTGTGTCTCGACTTCCAGCCGGGAGGCAAACATGCCGACGGGATTGCGCACGCCGTCGTGTCCGTCGACGACGAAGCCCCGCGGCAGCATGTGCACGATCTCGCGGTCAGAAGCGGGCAGCGCCGCCATGCGCGCGGCCTCGATGACCCGGTCCACGTCCGCGGAGGAAATCTCGTGGTCGCCCCGGCTGACGGCGATGACCCCGCGGGAGTTGGTGGAGGCGATATGCTCCCCGGAGACCCCGACGTTCAGCGAGGTGATCGTGATCCCGGCCATCCGTTCGGCGCGGTCTACAGCTTCTTCGATCGCGCGCGTAGTGGCGTCAATGTCGATCACCACGCCTTTGCGGATGCCCGCAGACGGCGTGTTGCCTACCCCAGCAATGTGAACATCGCCGTCGTCGTCGACCTCGCCGACGACCGCACACACCTTGGTGGTCCCGATATCGAGTCCGACCACGTGCTCTTTACGCGACATGGGTGCACCCCGGCCACAGACTCCGGCTATGGCCGCAGCATCCGCGCGGCGGTTGCCAGTTGCCTCGAACCACTAGACCTAGTAGAGTCTGGATAACTATTCCCCCATATCTTGTACCAGAATTCCACAATTAGCGACGGACTCCTTTCGAAAGCGCTGCTGGCTGGCCCCGGAGAATCACACTCCCTGCAAAACGCAAGTCCACCGAGGCACTGCGCAGACGCTGGCGGCGAATGGCAGCCAACACCTGAGGCAGCATCGCCGCCCTCCCCCCTAACCCCCGGGGGGAGCCCAACAGCACGGTCACCCCGTCCGCTGTCGTCACTATCACGGCCCCCGCGCGATCCACATGCAGCCGCAACCCGCGAGCGATCTCCTCAGAAGGCAGGAGGGCCAGCGCCCGCACGGCATCGCGCACCCCGCGGGAGGGCACGCGATCTCCCAGGCGCACCCAGGGAAGGATCACACCATCGACGGAGATCAGCGGCACCGACGGCGGGGTGGACGAGACCTCGAGGGCCACGCCTTCTTGATCGAGCAGGACGTACTTGTGGCGAAAAGGCGTCGCGGCGCGGGGGACGCGTTCGTCCACGAGGAGATCCACACGACCTGTAGGGAGAACCCGCACGCGCGCGGCGGCGATCCACGGAAGCGCGGTTAGGAGGGATGCCACGTCGGCCGGACGGATAGAGCTAAGCGTTTGCCCTCGATAGAGATCGCTGCGGGCGACGATCTCGGCTGCGGACAGATGCTCCGCGCCGTGCACCGTGATTTGGGAGATCTTAAAAAACGACGACTGCGAGAAGGCGACCGCGGCCATCAGCGCCGCCATCACCGCGGCAAACTGCACGCATCGCAGCGAGAAAGGAAGAGACGAACGGGAGGGAGCGGCGGCGTTTGAGGGACGGCCGCCGACGGAGGAAGTGAGGGGATATGCCGCGACGCGAGCGTTGGTCATCTAGTGTGTTGAAAGGTGTGACGTCAGGTGCGATTGACTGCGTGATCTATCGGTCCGGTGCTGTCTCCCCCAGGAGTTTCACTTCCGGATCTAACCTGACTCCAAACTTCTCCGCCACAAGCGTGTTCACCTTGCGCATCAGTGTGAGCACATCGACCGCCGTGGCGTCGCCCGTGTTCACAATGTAGTTCGCGTGGATCTCCGACACGCGCGCTCCGCCGACTGCTAGCCCTTTGCCCCCGGCGAGATCAATCAGCCGTCCCGCGTGATCGCCCGCGGGGTTGCGAAAGACACAGCCAGAACTCGGCGGGCCAATCGGCTGCGTCGCACTGCGGTGCGCCAGCCACTCCTCGGTCTGCCGCCGCACCGCGGCGGAATCCGCGGTTCGCAACTGCAGCGTCACCTCGGTCACGACCCCCGCGCGGTTCTGGAGGACGCTCGTCCGATACGCATACTCGAGTGCGGCAGCACTCAGCTCCACGTCGCCGTCCGGCGTCGCCACACGCACGGCGGTGACGATCTCCGCCATGGCATGCCCGTGCGCACCAGCGTTCATCACAACCGCCCCACCGACAGACGCCGGGATCCCCGCGGCAAACTCCAACCCCGACAGCCCGTATGTCGCGGCATCGCGGGCCAGGTGCGGTAATCCCCCACCCGATTCGGCGATGAGGCGGTCGCCGTCTCGCCTGACGCGATCGACACCCTTGCCGATCTTGAGCACGACCCCGCGGATGCCCCCGTCAGAGATCAGGACGTTGCTGCCCGCCCCCAAGACCACAAACGGGACGTGCTCGTCAAACAGCGCCCGCGCGACCGCACGCAGTTCATCTGCGCTGCGGGGCACGACCAAGACATCGGCCGGCCCCCCGATGCGAAAGGAGACGTGCTTGCGCAGTGGTTCGCGTTCCCGCACATCAGGGCACACCTGCGTCAGGCGGCGCACGAGATCGGGGGATTGCACCTTGCGCGCCATTACGCCTCCGGCACTCGCGCGGACACCGTTCGATTCGCCGGCACACCGTGCCGCGCCCGGAGGGCGGTCACGAGATCATCGGCGACCGCGCCGATATCACCGGCTCCCAGCGTGAGGACCACATCGCCGGCCCGCACAGAGGGCAGCAGGTGCTCGACGAGGCGATGGGCGTCGCTGATAAACGTCACCGGCCGGTGCGTCCGCACGGCGTCCACGATGAGGGAGGCACCCACTCCCGGGATGGGCACTTCGTCTGCGGAATAGAGTTCGGTGATGACGAGCTCGTCGCAGTCATCAAACGCGGCGGCAAACCCGCGGTACGTGGTTTGCGTCCTGCTGTAGCGGTGGGGCTGGAAGACGGCGACAATCCGCCGGTCCGGCCATGCTTCTCTCACCGCGCGCAGGACCGCCGCGACCTTCACCGGATTGTGCGCGTAGTCATCGACCACCATCACGCCCCCCACCTCCCCGCGGACCGAGAAGCGGCGGCCCACCCCTCCGAAACGGGCGAGAGCCGCTGCGATGGCGTCAAACCGCATCCCTAACTCCATGGCCACTGCTGTGGCGGCGAGTGCATTGGCGACGTTATAGCGACCGGGCACGGGCAGCGTCACCGGCCCCAGCGCCGTCTTCTCACGATGGAAGGTGCACTGCGTCTCGTGGCCGTGCATCGCGTGGATGGTCGCCGTGTAGCCGGCCGCAGACGACACTCCATAGGTGACCGTCCGGGCCGCCACATGCGCAGCGAGCTCGCGCACGTGATGGTGATCGGCGCACAGCACCGCAAAACCGTCTGGGCCAAGCGAGCCGAGGAATTGGGCAAACGTCTGCACCAGACGTTCCGCCGTTCCGTAGTGATCGCTGTGATCGGTGATGTCGAGGCTGGTCACGATGGCGACCGAAGGGCGGACATGGAGCAATGAGCCATCGGATTCGTCCACCTCGGCCACGAGGTACCGCCCGGCCCCCAGCCGCACGTTGCCGTCCAGCCCTTCCACGTCCGCGCCGATCAAAGCGGTGGGATCGAAGCCGCCTGCGGCGAGCACATGCGTGATCATCGCCGTCGTCGTCGTCTTCCCGTGAGTCCCCACCACCGCGATGGCCGCCCCGCCGACCAGGATCTGGGACAAGACCTCTGCCCGGTGATAGACGGGCAGGCCGCGCTTGCGCGCCACCGCAACTTCCACGTTGGTCTCGGGGACGGCGCGGGAGACCACGACGATATCTGCGCCCTCGACGTGGCGGGGATCGTGGCCGATGTGGATCGTCGCCCCGTGCCCCTGCAAGCGCCGGGTCGCCGCCGAGGCCCGCAGGTCGGACCCGCTCACGCGGTGCCCGCGCGAGAGGAGCACACGGGCGATCGCGCTCATCCCCATCCCGCCAATCCCGACGAAGTGGATGCGTGCGTGTGGATCAATCATGCGCCGTTCCCACCTGCGGTTTTCAGAATCATCTCGGCGACCTGCTCGGCGGCCTGGGGACGGCCGAGCTTACGGCTGGCCTCGGCCATCGCGCGCCGGCGGGATGGATCGGCACGCACCGCGGCGATCGCCCCCGCGAGCCGGGCCGTGCTGAGGTCATGATCGCGGATCACCATGGCCGCGCCGGCCTCTTCCAACACCTGGGCATTCAGGTCCTGATGGCCGTCTGCGGCAAGGGGGTACGGGACCACGATCACAGGGAGTCCATTCGCTGTGACCTCGGCGAGTGTCGCCGCTCCGGCGCGGCAGATTACCAGATCTGCGCAGGCATACGCATCGGCCATAGTCTCAATATACGGCACCACGACGTAATGCACCGACTCGCTGCGCGTGGCAATGCGCGCGCGGACCCACGCCTCATGCTCTTGCCCAGTCTGGTGCAGAATCTGGACCTCCGCCCCCGAGGGAAGGGCAGGCACCATATCCACGACCGCGGCATTGAGGCTGCGGGCCCCCTGACTCCCTCCCAGTACCAGGATCGTCAGAGGCCGGTCCTGTAATCCAAAGGCGCGCCGGCCGCGGGTGCGGTCTCCGCGCACGGCTCCTCGCCGCACCGGCACGCCGGTGGCGACCGCGCGAGGTCCCAGCGCGCGGGCCACGCGGTCATGGCTCACGGAAATCGCCCGCGCCCACCGCGCCAGCACGCGGTTCGCCACCCCGATGGCGAGGTTTTGTTCTTGGACCACAATGGCGACACCCAGGAGGGCCGCGGCCGCGCCGACGGGTGCGGCCGCATAGCCGCCTGTCGAGACTACGACCTTCGGCCGCCACATCATCAAGAGGCGCAGCGCTTGCCCCGTCCCCACGGCCGTCAGCCACACCGCCTGCAGCAGAGTCCAGGTGAGGCGACGCGGCCACTTCCGCGAGGCGACCGGACGAAACGCCCACCCCGCCCGGGGGACGATCTGCCGTTCCGGACCGTCACTCCCGACAAACAACACGTCGACCGGCGTCCTAGAAGCGGCCAGGGCCTCGGCGATCGCCAGTCCCGGATAGATGTGCCCCCCCGTCCCTCCCCCGCAGATGACAACGCGCAACGCCGTGCGGGCGCCACGAGGCACTACAGCCCCGCTCATCCCCCGCGCGGAACGCATTCTGCTCACAGGGCGTTTGCGCCTGGTCGGGTGTCTGCGCGTCCGTATTGAGAAATGTTCAGCAAAATCCCCACGCTGATCAGCGTGAACACCAGCGAGGACCCCCCGAAGCTCACAAAAGGCAGAGGGACGCCCGTGATGGGCAGCACGCCCGTGGTCACGCCGATGTTGATAATGGCCTGCAGCACGATCATCAATGTAATCCCGGATGCGACCAAGCTGCCGTAGCGGTCGGGGGCTTGCCGCGCGATGCGAAATCCGCGCACGGCCAGCAGGCCAAACAGGGCCACGACGGCGACCGCGCCAATCAGTCCGAGTTCCTCGCCGAGGATGGCAAAGATGAAGTCCGTGTGCTGCTCGGGCAGGTAGAAAAATTTCTGCCGGCTGTTGCCCAACCCCAGACCCAGCAATCCGCCCGACCCCAACGCGAGCAGGGACTGGATGATATGAAAGCCCGCGCCCTGCGGATCGCGCCAGGGATTGAGGAAGGCCAGGATGCGCTGTCGGCGGTAGCCCTCCCCCAACACGGCTACGGTCAACACAGGAAGAGTCGCCGCACTCAAGCCCAGCAGGTGGAGGGGTCCGACCCCACCGATATACAGCAGGCCCAGTGTCAGGGCCCCCAGCAGCAATGCCGTCCCCATGTCAGGCTGCAACAAGATGAGCCCGGCACACAGGGCGGTGATCAGCAATGGCGGTCCCGCCGCCCGTAAGGTGTCCGGGCGACCACGGGTAGTGAGCACGTGCGACAGGTACAACACCAGAGCCAGCTTGGCCCCTTCTGCCGGCTGGAACGCGAACGGGCCGGCGATCGCGATCCACCGGCGGGCGCCCCCGGCCACACGCCCGATGCCGGGCACGAGCACGAGCACAAGAGCCGCCGCAGTGACGAACAGCAGCAGGGGCGTGAACGCGCGCAGCCGCGCGTAGTGAATCCGCTGCGTGACCGCGAGCGCCATCATGCCGAGCGCGGCCCACACCACTTGCCGCTTGAAGAAAAACGCGCTATCGCCGAAGCGGTCGTGCGCAACGATCGCGCTCGCGCTGTACACCATGACCACTCCCGCGGCCACGAGTGCCAGGACGGCGACAAACAGCCAGGAATCCATCGGGCGTCTCGGCACCAAGTCGTTCACGTGCGCCCTCGCCTGGAGCTGCGCTCGCTCACGTCGACCGGCCCGGTGGGGGACGCGGGGCTCGTCTGAGTGCTGTCGGCGGCCAGCGCCCGCACGAGATCGGCAAATCGGTCTCCCCGTGCGCGGTAGTCGGCGAACTGGTCAAAACTCTCGCACCCCGGGGACAGCAGGACCGCCTCCCCCGCGCGCGCCAACCGATGGGCTTCGGTGACGGCGCGGTCCAGCGTTCCTGCGGCCACGACGGTCAGCCCCGTCAACGCTCGCTGGAGCTGAGGGATCGTGGCACCGATCAGCACGACGGCTTTCACAGGCGAGGGCAACAACGCCTCCCGCATCGGCATAAAATCTTCCGCGGTCGCCCCCGCCCGCGCCCCCCCGGCAATCAGGACAAACGGCCGGTCCATGCTTGCGATCGCGGCGGCTGCGGCGGCGGGATTGGTCGCCAGCGAATCCTCGATGTACTGGATCCCCGCAGATTCTGCCACGATGCGGAAGCGGTACGGCAAGCCGCGAAACTCCGCGAGGACCTCGACCATCGCCGCGGACGACGCGCCGGCCAATGACGCGGCCAGGCACGCGGCCAGCGCGTTTTCCACGCCATGGGCGCTGGGAGCGCTCAGCGCGCGTAGGGGAATCGTCTGTTCCAGGCGGCTCGTGCGGATCACCATCGCCTCGTCTCGCACATACGCTCCCGCCTGCTGTTCTCCGTGGCGGCTGAACAGGTACGGGTGGGGACAGGCTGACGCCATCGCGGCGGTGTGGGGGTTATCCGCATTCAGGACGGCCATGTCATCCGCGCGCTGGTAGCGGATGATCCCCCGCTTCACCTCGACATACTTCTCAAAGGTTCCGTGATCGTCGAGGTGATGAGGGGCGAGGTTCGTGATGACCGCGAGGTGCGGACTGTACGGCAGGTCGATCAGTTGTCGGTTCGACAGCTCCAGCACAAGCCAGTCCTGCGCCGTCAAGTCGGCGACGTAGTAGAGCATCGGGATGTGACTACGATCATTGCCCGAAAAATGGGCCCGCAGCCCACTGGACCGTAGCATCTGGTGGATGAGGTAGGCGACGGTGAATTTCCCATTCGTCCCCGTCACACCGATGATCGGCGAGGGGCTGACTTCGAAAAAGAGCTGCGTCATGGAGGAGAACGGGATGCCCCGGTCCCGCAGCGCGCGCAGGGGAGCGTTGGCCCGGTGGCGGAACCACGCTTGGGGGACGACGATCACCTCCGCGCGCTCAATTCCCTCCAAGTAGCGCTCGGCCCAGCGAAACGTGATCGGTGCGGCGAGCAACCGCTGCGCGGCGCCCGCGCGGGCGTCTGGAGCCAGCCACTGGTGCGTACGCGTAAACTCCGCTTCAAAATCCTCACGCCGGCGGAACTCGTGGGCCGTAATGGTGGTGAGGCCGCCGGCGAGCAGGAACTCGATGACCGTGGCCCCCTCGGTCCCTGCCGGACCGATGACGTGAATATTCTTGCCCCGCCATCTGTCGATCACATCGCGCGTCGTCATGTCAGTACACCAGCGCCACGCCCACTAACGCGGCCGCGGTTCCCAGCAGCCAGAACCGGGTCACGATCTGCGTCTCGCTCCACCCGGACAGCTCAAAGTGATGGTGTAACGGGCTCATCCGGAAAATCCGCCGCCCCCCAGTCGCTTTGAAGTAGGCGACCTGCAGCAGGACGGAGACGGCTTCCAGCACGAAGACGGCGCCCACGATGAGCAGCAATCCCTCCATCTGCGTGACGATGGCGATCGCGGCGAGGGCAGCCCCCAAGGCATTGGACCCCACATCCCCCATGAACACCGCCGCCGGATGCGCGTTGAACCATAGGAAACCCGCGCAGGCACCGGCCAGCGCTGCACACAGGATCGCGACCTCCGGCCGCCCCACTGCCGCGGTGACCACGGCAAATGCGCCGGCAGCGAGGGCCACCGTGCCTGCGGCCAGCCCGTCGAGGCCATCGGTGAGATTGACGGCGTTCGTGAATCCGACGAGGTAGAGGACCACCAACACCGCGTAGACTCCCGGCGCGACGGCACCGACAAGCGGGAGCACGCGATCAGGTGCACCAGTGAACCGGAGGACGAAGAGGGCGACGGCCGCGGCGAGGGCGAACTGCACGATCAACCGCTCGCGCGCACGCAGCCCGAGGTTGCGGTGGAAGCGTAAGGCCAGCGCGTCGTCGATGGCGCCGACCGTCCCGTACGCGAGCATCGCGACGAGCGCCACCGTCAAATCCCAGCTAATCTGGGGGGCGGCCAGCACGGTCGCCGCGACCACCGAGGGAACAAGCAGCAGGCCTCCCATGGTGGGTGTGCCTGCCTTGCCCTGGTGCTGGGACGGCGCTTCGGCCCGAATGCGCTGTTGGACATGCAGGGCGCGCAGATACGGAATGCCCCACGACCCGAACGCCATCATCACGGCAGCGGCCAAAGCGGCGGTGAGGACCAGGCGGTCCGTCACGAGGCCGTCCTGCCAACGGTCCGCAGCGTGTCGACGATGCGTTCCATTTCCACCGCCCGCGACCCCTTAATCAGCACGACGTCTTTGGGTTGCAGCATTGTCCGCAGCTTCCCCACCGCCTGCTCGACGGTCTCGACATGCTCGACGCGGCGGCGATCCATTCCGCCTGCGATCGCGCCCGCGCCGATCGCCTCCGCGCCCTCCCCCACGGTAAGCAGGACCGCGATGTGCCGACGGGCGACGTCTCGCCCGACAGCCCGGTGCATGTCAGCCGACTGGGGCCCGAGTTCTTTCATGGCCCCCAGCACCGCGAGCATCCGCCCGCCTC
>DATGVF010000191.1:0-17423 GCA_035300645.1 bacterium | reverse complement strand
CCGCCGTGCGGAAAACCCAGACGGTGCGGGAAGCGGTTGACCTCGTCCGACAACGCGGGTTTACCCTCCTCCCGATGATCGGCGACGACCTTGATCAGATCATCGGGGCCGTCCACGCGAAGGATCTGTTGATCGCCCTCGCCGACGGTCGCGCCGATCATCATGTCGCGGAGGTGGCGCGGCCGATCCTCTACGTACCTGAAACCAAACCGGTGGTTGACCTGCTCGAGGAGATGCGGCACGGCCGCTCGCAACTCGCCGTCGTCTTGGAGGAATACGGGAGCACAGCCGGGATCGTGACTATTGAAGACCTCCTCGAGGAAATTGTCGGGGAAATTCCGGGGGAGTATCAGTCTCGGCCGCCCCTCGTGCACCTGAAGGAGCCCGACCGCATTGTGGTGGACGCCGCGATCGACTTGACCACCCTCAACGACCTATTCGGGTTGGCGCTGTCTAGCGACCAAGCCAACACGCTAGGCGGATTCATCTTCTACCACCTGGGGACGATTCCCGAACCAGGAACGAAGTTCTTGTTGGGAGGGCTGGAGTTCACAGTGGAAACCGTCGTGGGTCGGCGCATCGGTCGTGTCGACATCCGGCGGAAGCCGGCGGCATCCTGATTCTGCGATCAACGACGCGCAGGACCTACGTAGAGTGCTGGGGGGTTAGGCGGACGCTTCGGGCGCGTGCGCGAGGACGCGATTCATCGCCTTCATCGTGGCCTTGACGACCGCTTCGTGGGGATCCGCCGTATACAGCGCCGAGCCGACGACGAGGCGCTCCTCACTGTGTGGGGCGCCGGTGACGAACAAAATGTGCACGGCTTCTCCCCGGGCCAAAGGCGTGCGGGCGATCTCCTCGACGACGACCTGCCAGTGCGGGGGCAGCCACTGTCGTACCGCGGTCACCGTAGCGTCCACTAACAGCCGCAACCCGCCACTGCCCAACACGGAGCCTTCGGCACGTCCCGTGACCCGGCGGCCTTCGTATTCCAATTCGACGATCGCAGTGCCCTGACCGTCTTCCACGCCGAGATCAATACGACGGATGACGATCCGGCGATCTCCTTCGGCGGGCGTGGGCTGAGTGACCGCTTTCATCTGAGAACTGTGCAGAACACGCGTGCTCGTCTTCTTGGCCAGGGTCGACGCCTTGCTCGCCATGGTCAGGAGGTCATCGACCGTCGCGTCGTAGTGGATGTCTTGCCGCTCCGTGGCGCGCTTTCCGCCCGCGACCCCGAAGGAGGCGTTAATCGACCCGGGGGGTGCGCCGGCGACATCGAGCGCCAGCACGGCTTTGCGCAAGTCGTGGGCCAGCTCCAGGCTATTCTCGATACTGCGAGTAGTCACGATCGCGAACTCATCGCCGGCATACCGGCAGATGACATCGGTATCGGCATTCGTCTTCTCCCGCAGGAGTGCGCCGACGGCCTGGATGACCCGATCACCGACGACATGGCCGTAGAGCTTGTTTGCGAGGCCGAAGTCGTCCAGGTCCATAAAGACCACCGAGATCTCTCGACCTGCTTTCAGGAGATCGGCGGCCTGCTGGCGCAACGTCCCCGACCAGGGGAGGTCGGTCAGCGGGTCGGTGAGCCGGCCCAGCTCTTTGAGCAGATCGCCCCGCGTCACAATGCCCACCAGGGCGCCGTCTTGCAGGATGGGCAGCCGCCCGACGTGATGCTGATCCATCAGCGCGGAGGCATCGGTGATCCGCGCGGTGGGCGGGGCGGTCACGATATCGACGGTCATCACTTCACGAATAGGACGGTACGGAGGCTGGCCGACGAGATCTTCCAGCGTAACCAGCCCCACGACGCGGCCCCCGTCAAGGATTGGCGCGCCTCCCACCCCGGCACTGGTGATCCGGCGCGCCACCGCCGCGACCGTCTCCTGCGGGGAGGCAGTGACGACGGCCTTCGCCATGAACTCGGCGACGGTCCTCAACACAATCCCTCGACCGCCATCGCGGGAGGTGCATCCTGCTGTTGACGGGACCTAGGCACGACGGGGCTGGACCTCCGCAAGCACGCTTGCAAACCCTTCGACCAGCTTCTCGTACGTTTGCTGTATGTGTTCGGAGATCACCTTGACTTCGCTCAGGATCGGCATGAAGTTTGTATCTCCCACCCAGCGGGGGACCACGTGGACGTGGAGATGGTCCACGATCCCGGCCCCGGCCGCGCGGCCGAGGTTCATCCCCACATTGAATCCGTCAGGGTGCAACACCCGCTTGGCCACCCGAACGGTGTAGTCGATGTAACGAAACATTTCCGCGAGCTCACCGTCGGTCAGGTCCTGCAGATTGCTGTTGTGGCGGGTGGGGACCACCATCACGTGACCAGAATTATAAGGGAACCGGTTCATGATCACAAAACAATATTGTCCCCGCGCCACGACCTGAGCGGCGCGATCGTCCGCCCCGCCAGCCGCCTCGCAAAAGATGCAGCGGTCCTTCCTGGAATCTTCCTCCAGGTATTCGAAGCGCCACGGAGCCCACAGTTGCTTCATCGGCCGGGCGGCCCCGTCTCTTTACCGTGTGGCGCTCCCCGACCGCCTCCCCGGGAGGCGTTGGGCCCTCCTCCCCGGTGTGGGGCGGCGGGCTGTGGTTCTGGACTCGCCCCTCCGGGGTGGGAGGTCTGAGGGGGGACGGCGTTTCGGGTGCGCCGAGCTAGGCGTTCCAACGCCTCCTGGGCTGCCGCTTGTTCTGCCTGCTTTTTGCTTGGCCCCCTGCCCTCCCCCAATACCCGCCCTCCGGCCTCCACGGTGGCCACGAACACCTTCGCGTGGTCGGGGCCCTCTTGACTGCTGATCCGGTAGCGGGGAATGCGGCGCTCGCGCTCTTGCAAAAGTTCCTGGAGGGTGCTCTTGTAATCCTCGCTGGGGAGGGCCAGTTCGTCGAACGCGTCCTGGAGCAGTTGGCTCGCGACCGCGTGCGCGACGCCGAATCCCGAGTCGATGTAGACGGCACCCAGCACCGCCTCCAGCACGTCGGCGAGCAGAGCCGGTCGGTTCCGGCCCCCGGCTTTCTCCTCGCCCTTACCCAGCAGAATGTACCGTCCCAGATCGAGTGTGGTCGCAATCCGCGCGAGCCAGGGTTCGCTGACGATCCGCGCCCGCAGTTTGGCCAAGTCGCCCTCAGGAGCGTCCGGGTACTGGTGATAGAGGTGATCGCAGACGACGAGGCTCAGGACAGCGTCACCCAGCAGCTCGAGGCGCTCGTAATTCTCCTGATGGCTGCCCCCTTGCCCATACGAGCCGTGCTGGAGGGCCAGACTGAGAAGCAGGCGGTCGCGGAAGCGCGCGCCCAGCTTCCCCTCCAGGTCGGTGAGCTGAGCTTCTCGAGCGGGGTCGATCGTCGCCGGAGCCGAGGGGGGGGTGTTAGCGGCCGTCATACGTGCGGACAATCAGCGTTGCATTGTGCCCGCCGAAACCAAAGGCATTCGACATGGCCGCCCGGACCGTCGCTTTACGCGGCGTGTTGGGGACGTAGTCCAGGTCGCACTCAGGATCGGGGTACTCGTAGTTGATCGTGGGTGGCAGCACCTGATGCTGCAGGGTCAGCGCAGACGCGATCAGCTCCACTCCCCCGGCCGCGCCGAGCATGTGGGCAGTCATGGACTTGGTGGAGCTGACCGCCACCTTTTTGGCGTTCCCTCCAAAGACCTTCTTGATGGCGATCGTCTCGGTGCGGTCGTTATACAGGGTACTCGTGCCGTGGGCGTTGATGTACTGGATCTCACTGGGCTCCATTTTGGCGTCGCGCAACGCATTCGCCATGCTGCGCGCGGCGCCGTCTCCTTCGGGGTCTGGCTGTGTGATGTGATATGCGTCCTCGCTACTCCCATAGCCCAGTAGTTCGCAGTAGATCTGGGCCTCACGCTTCACCGCCTGCTCCAATTCCTCGAGTAAGACGATGCCCGACCCCTCCCCCATCACGAACCCGTCGCGTTTGGCGTCGAAGGGCCGCACCGCTTTGGTGGGCTCGTCGTTGCGCGTGGACATCGCCTTCATCGCACAGAACCCGGCAATGCTCAGCTGCGTAATAGCGGCTTCCGTCCCCCCGGCCAACATCGTGTTGGCGTCCCCGCGATGAATCAGGCGCATGGCGTCCCCGATGGCGTTCCCGCTGGTGGCACAGGCGGTGACCACCGAGCTGCTGGGCCCTTTCGCCCCCGTGAGAATGCTAACGACGCCGGCCGCCATATTTACGATGATCATCGGGACGAAGAACGGACTGACGCGGCTGGGGCCACGTTTGAGCAGGATCTCATGCTGATGCTCCCACGTTTCCGCCCCGCCAATGCCTGATCCGATGACGACGCCGACTTGATCCGCATTTTGAGGCGTAATGCTGAAGTGCGCATCGTCGAGGGCCATGCGGGCGGCCGCGTACCCGAACTGGACAAACCGGTCGTTCCGCCGGACCTCCTTCTTGTCCATATAGGTGGTGGGGTCAAAGTCGCGGACTTCAGCGGCAATCGTGGTGTCAAACCCCGAGGGGTCAAACCGCGTAATGCGCCCGACCCCGCTCTTCCCGGCCATCAGGCCGGCCCAGAACGCGTCTTTGCCCGTGCCGATCGGGCTGACGACCCCAATGCCGGTGACGACAACCCGGCGTTCCGGTGTCATCGGTTCTTCCCTTGCTCTGTGCAGATCACGGGAGCTATTCTGTGGCGGGTTCGCTCGTGTGGGTTTCGATGTATTTGATGGCTTCGCCCACCGTGGCGATCTTCTCGGCGTCTTCGTCGGGGATTTCGACCCCAAACTCTTCTTCTAACGCCATGACCAGCTCGACGACGTCCAACGAATCGGCGCCGAGGTCGTCCACGAAGGACGACGCAGGTGCCACCTCATCGGCAGCCACCCCCAGCTGCTCGACGACGATGTGCTTCACACGATCAAAGGTTGATGCCATCGGACTTGCCACCCCCGGATAAGTCTAACCGTCTTACCGCCTTCCTACTCTAGCAGACCGGCGGCAGGTATCTAGTCCTAGAAAGTCTCATCTCCTCGTGCTGTTCGGTACCTCACCAGTAGCGGCCCCGGCCTACCTCATGACGAGACCGCCGTCCACATTCAACACTTGACCGGTGATGTACGCGGCGTCGTCGGAGGCGAAGAAGACCACGGCAGCCGCGACCTCCTCAGGTTTCCCCGCTCGTCCTAACGGGACCTGCTCTATGTGGGTCCTCGTCTGCTCAGTGGAGAGCCGGGACGTCATCCCGGCCTCGATGAACCCGGGGGCGACCGCGTTGACCGTAATGCCGCGCGTGGCCACCTCTCGTGCGACCGCTTTGGTCAATCCGATGAGTCCCGCTTTCGCCGCCACGTAGTTTGCCTGCCCCGGATTGCCGACTTCGGCGACGATGGACGCGATGTTGATGATCCGGCCCCCGTGCTGACGGACGAATTCGCGCAGCACGGCTCTTGTGCAGTAGAATGCGCTGCTGAGATTCGTGTGCAGGACCGTCGACCAATCCTCGTCTTTCATGCGCAGGATGAGCGTGTCGCGGATCATCCCGGCGTTGTTGACGAGGATGTCGATTTTCCCGAACGACTCTAGCGCGGAGGAGACCAACTGGCGCGCCCCCTCGGGCGTGGAGAGGTCGGCTTGAACGCTCGCTGCGCGTCCGCCCATCTCGCTGATGGCTCCGACGACCGCTTCTGCCGCGTTGTGGTGGGAAGCATAGTGCACTACGACCGCGGCGCCCTCCGCCGCCAGGGCGCTGGAGATCGCGCGGCCCAGGGCCCCCGAGCCACCGGTCACGATCGCTACCTGCGCGTCGAGTTTACCCATTCCCCGTCCTCTGGACGACGGGCTGCAGAACCTGGACCACCGCCTGAAGCGAGGCGGGATCGTTGACGTTCGTCACGCGGGCAGACGGCACGGTCTTGCGGATCAGGCCCGACAGGGTTGTGCCCGGACCGATCTCGACGAACGTGTCCACGCCCTCCGCCGCCATGGCGGACACCGATGCATCCCACCGCACGGGGCTCGCAACTTGCTCAACCAGCAGCCGGCGGATCTCAGCGGGCTGGCGGACGGGCTGAGCGGTTACATTACTCACGACGGGGATGACAGGTGCAGAGATCGTCACCCCGGCCAGGACCTCCGCCAGCTTTACAGATGCGGACCGCATTAAACTGGTGTGAAACGGTGCACTCACCGGTAGCAGCACGGCACGTTTGGCCCCAGCGGCTTTCGCCAGCCGGACAGCTTCATGCACCGCGTCCGCGTCACCGGCGATCACAATTTGGTCCGGACTATTGAAGTTAGACGGCTCCACGACTCCCCGGAAGGCGGCCTCACGGCATACCTGGACAACCGCCGGCTCGCGCAGACCTAGGATGGCAGCCATCGCCGTCCTCCGCCCGGCGGCAGCCTCTTGCATGAGGATCCCCCTGCGTCGGACGACGGCGAGGGCGTCTTCCAGGCGCAGGGCCTGAGCGCAGACCAACGCCGCGTACTCCCCCACACTGAGGCCTGCGACCAGTGAGGGTGCGACTCCGTGCGCCTGCAGGGCGGCCAGGCAGGCCACACTGGTCGCCAAGATGGCGGGCTGTGTATTTTCCGTCTGGCGGAGGGTCTCCTCCGGTCCGTCCCAACAGAGGGCCGACAGCGCAAACCCCAATGCCGCATCTGCACGCGCGAAGATCTGGCGGGCGGGGTGGGAGGCGGCGGCGAGGGCCTTGCCCATTCCGGCGTGCTGCGCGCCCTGTCCTGGGAACACGAACGCGATCGTCATGGGGATCTGGTCAGACCGGTTTCGTCCAGCGCAGGGCGCAGGAGCCCCACGTCAGCCCGCCGCCAAAGGCCACAAGCACGACCACATCGCCGACGTTCACGCGGCCGGCGTGCACGGCCTCGTACAATGCAACCGGCACGGAGGCGGCCGACGTGTTGCCGTACCGTTCCACGTTGATGAAGAACTTCTCGCGGGGCTGACCCAACCGCCCGGCGGCGGCGTCGATGATGCGGATGTTGGCTTGATGGGGGATGAACAAGTCCACATCATCGATCGTCATGTGCGCGCGCTGCACGGCTTCCTCGATCGCCTTGGGGATGCAGCGGACTGCAAACTTGTAGACCTCGCGGCCATTCATCTGCAAGAAGTGCTGATTGCGTTCGATCGACTCAAAGCTGGCTGGGATCCGCGAGCCACCGGCTGGCAAGGCGATCAACGAACCCCCGGCTCCATCCGCCCCGAGATAAAAGGATAGGAATCCGCTTCCCGGCTCGCAAGCTTGCATGACCACGGCCCCGGCGGAGTCGCCGAACAGCACGCAGGTGTTGCGGTCTTTCCAATTCGTGAACTTCGACAGCGTTTCCGCTCCCGCCACAAGCACCGTTTTCGCGAGCCCGGAAGCGATGTATCCATGCGCGACGGCTACCGCGTACACCCAGCTGCTGCAGGCGGCTGACAGGTCAAACGCCCCGGCTTGCTTGGCCCCCAACCGGTCCTGGAGGATGCAGGCCGTGGCCGGGAACAACATGTCCGGAGTCGCCGTCCCTACGATGATGAGGTCAAGCTGGTCAGGGGTCACGCCCGCATTGGCGAGCGCTTCTTGCGAGGCCGCGTAGGCAAGATCCGAACTGGCCTCCTCGGGGGCCGCAATCCGCCGTTCTTTGATCCCGGTCCTCGTGACGATCCACTCATCCGACGTGTCTACCATCTTCTCAATTTCGTGGTTGGTCATGACCCGCCGAGGCAAATAGCGGCCGATCCCGGTGATCGTCGAACCGCGGAGACTCATCCCTGTGCCCGCGGGCTCCATCATGGATGGCTCTCCGTGGATTCTACGGCACTGGTCACCGTTTCACTCCACTGGGGCATCTGGGCCCGCAGATCCTCGACGAACTCGTGCCGCACACCCTCAATGGCGACGCGGATGGCGTTGCGGACGGCCCGGGCATTACTGCTCCCGTGCGCAATGATGCATACCCCGTCGATCCCCAGAAGCGGAGCCCCACCGTATTCGCGATAATCGATGCGGCGATACATCCGTCGGAGTTTTTGGGCTAGTGGGGCGAGGAAAACTAGGTACAGCCGACCGCGCCACCCCTTGAACTCCGCCTTCACGATATCGCGGATCGCCAGGGCTAACCCCTCGCCGAACTTCAAAACGACATTACCAACAAATCCGTCGCACACGACGACGTCCGCAGTACCGGTGAAAACGTCACGTGCTTCGACGTTCCCGATGAAATTCAGCGGCGCGGTCCGCAGCAGCGTGGTGGTCCGCAGCGTGAGATCGGATCCCTTCCCCTCTTCCGCCCCATTACTGAGGATCCCGACCTTTGGGGACGCCACCCCCAGCACCCGCCGTGCGTAGACCGATCCCATCAGGGCGAACTGCAACAAATGGTGAGGCCGACTGTCCACGTTCGCCCCTACGTCCAGCAACAGGATCGGGTGGTCTGCTATTGTCGGCAGAACGACGGCAATGGCCGGCCGATCGACTCCGGGGAGGCGCCCTAGGCGGAGGAGTGCTGCGCCCATGGCGGCCCCCGTGTGGCCGGCGCTCACGACGGCGTGCGCATGCCGGTCGCGCACCTGCTCCATCGCCACCACGATCGAGGATCGCTTCTTGCGGCGCACAGCCATTACGGGTGCTTCATGCATCTCGACCACTTCAGGGGCGTCCACAATGCGGATGGTGGAGGGGACGGGGCGGTGCCGTGCCAGCTCCTGCTCGACAGATGCGAGGGGACCCACAAGCAGGACGGTTACTCCAAAGTCGCGGGCGGCGGCCACGGCGCCCGCGACGACCGCCTCGGGGGCATGGTCTCCCCCCATCGCGTCGACGGCGATCGTCAACGCCGCATCGCCCCCAGGAGCTGCTGCGCTCACGGGTTCACCGCGGGTTACTTGGTGTCCGGCTTCTCGATTTTGATGACTTCACGCCCCGCGTACTGGCCGCAAGTCGGGCAGGCGCGATGAGGACGCATCTGCGCGTGGCAGTTCGGGCAGGCCACCAACGTGATGCGGGCCAACTTCCAGTGGGCGCGCCGCGTGGCGCCGCTCATCTTGGATCGTCGTCGCTTTTGAATACCCATTGCATGACCTCCTGCTTACACTTAGTATCCGGCTATTCACTCCGCGTGTCCTTGAGCTCCCGCAGCGGCGCGAGCCGCGGATCAATCGTCTCCATGGGCTCGCACCCACAATCCTGCTCATTGAGATTCTTCCCACACCGGGGGCACAGCCCCCGGCAGTCGGGGCGGCAGACCGGGACCATCGGCACGGCCAACAGCAGATGCTGACGTATGGCTTCCGTGACGTCCAGCACCAAATCAGGCCCCAGGGGAACGACAAAGTCCTCGGGTCGCAGAGCCCCATCGCGGGGCGCTGCGATCTCCCCGACTAAGAAATCCTCCTCGACCGCGATGGCCAGGTCCTGCCGGTACGGCGTCAGGCACCGCCCGCACACAAAGGGGGCTGTGGTCGCGAGATGGCCTCTTAGGCGGAGCGTCTGCGCGGTGCGATCGACCTCGACCTTTCCCCTCACGGGGGTGTCGAAAGCGAGGTCCTCAGTCTTACTAGCCACGACCTCGTCGAACGCAGCGCGCCGCACCTGTCCGATTTCCAATGCTGCTATGTCGATGCGCACGTCCGAACTCCCCAATGTCAAACGATTCAGTATAGGCTTAGCCCGAGATGTCTTTCAATAACTGCTTACCCTTGCGGATGGCCTCTAGGACGCGCAGAATGCTCTCTTCTAATTCGCCCAGCACCTGCGTCGCATAGGCATCGGCACCCTCCCGGATCTCCTTCGCCTTGCGTTCTGCGTCTGCCAGATGATCCCGTCCGGGGGTTATGGTTGGGGGCGCGACGGCGTCGGTACGCCGACGCGCGGTCGCCTGGGCCTCCAGCACGATCCGCCGGGCTTCGTCTTGGGCGTGGCGGTGGATCCGTTCGGCCTCAGCGCGAAGGCGGTGGACCTCACTGAGCTCAGCGGGCAGCGCCCGCCGGATCATGCGCACCAGTCCCAGGGCCTCCTCGGTCTTCGGCGATCCTGACCCTGCGTTCACTTCCACCCCGCGCAGCAGCGTCTCCAGACGCGTGAGCAGATCCATAACCGATGTCGGCGGCATGATCATCGCGGCTTAATCTTCGCCCGCAACCGGTCTTCCACGCCCGCGGGGACCAGCCCCGCGACCGATCCGCCGAGCTGGCTGACCTCGCGAATCAGCGTCGAGCTCAAGAAGTAGTACGGCGGGGCGGTCATGAAGAAGACCGTGTCCAGGGTCGGTGCGAGGCGCTGGTTCATCGAGGCCTGCTTAAGTTCGTACTCGAAATCGACCACTGCCCGCAGCCCCTTCACCAGGACCGAGGCACCCCGGGCTTGGGCAAAGGCCACCGTCAGCCCGTCATACGCGTCGACCTGCACGTTGCGCACCGCCGCAGTCGCTGTCCGCAGCATATCCATGCGCTCGGAGACAGAGAACAGGCCGTCCTTGTCCGAATTTCTCGCCACGGCGACGATGACAGTGTCAAAGACCCGAGCCGCGCGGGTGATGACATCGAGGTGTCCGTTGTGGACCGGATCGAAGCTGCCAGGGTAGACGGCACTCGTCACGGGCTCTCACCTCCTGAGTGCTGGAAGTACCACAATCTCGTTTCTCCATACCGGGCTTCACGGCTGCAGACGAATCCTGCGGTCTCGCCGGGGTGGTCCCGCCAGTGACCTTCGGCGGCCACGAGTCCCGCTGGGGCGAGGATGCCCGCGCGCGTGATCGCGTCGAGAGTCACGGCGATCAGCTCCCCTCCGTAGGGGGGATCCATGAGGATGATGTCAAACCTCCCCTGCCCTGCGCCCAGATCCCGGACCGCTGCCAACGCATCTTTGGCCCACACCTCTGCGCGGTCGCTCATACCCTCGGCGGTCAGGCGGCGGCGCAGGTCGGCCGCGAGTGCGGCCTGGCGTTCGACAAACAGAGCGTACGCGGCTCCGTGGTCTAGCGCCCCCATCCCTAGCGCGCCCGTGCCGGCGTAGAGATCCAGCACCCGTGCGCCAGCGATCCGCGGTCCCAGACTGTTGAGCAACGCATCCCGGACCCGGGCCTGTGTCGGGCGGACCCCCGCCCGCCGGCGCGTCTTCAGTCGTCCCGTCGCCCTCATCAGCAGCCTACCCCACGGCGGCCACGCCCGGCCGTTCGACGAACCGTCGGCGAACAAGGTCTCGGAGCTCGGCGTGGTGACGCTGGGAGAGATCGGGATCGTCTGCCAGCAGCCGGTCGGCCTCACGATGGGCGTCTTGCAGGATGGGAGCATCGTCCAGGAGATCAGCGATGCGCAAGTCCGGCAGGCCGTGCTGGCGTGTGCCCATTAGTTCCCCCGGGCCCCGCAACTCCAGATCTCGTTGAGCGATGACGAACCCGTCAGACGTTTGGGCCATTGTCTCCAGCCGGACCCGCGCGGTTTCCGTCATCGCGGAGGACAGCAAGACGCAGAACGATGTTTGCGGTCCCCGGCCGACGCGGCCGCGCAATTGGTGGAGTTGCGCGAGGCCAAATCGGTCGGCGTCCTCGACGATCATGATGGTCGCTTCGGGGACGTCAATCCCCACTTCAATCACGGGTGTGGCAACCAATACTTGAATCGCCCCCGTACGGAACCGCTCCATTACCGCGTCTTTGTCATCTGGGCGCATGCGACCGTGAAGCAGGCCCACCGTCACTCCGTCGAGCACGTCCGCGCGCAGCCGGTCGGCCAGATGGATCGCGGCTTCCGCCTGAAGCTTGTCGGATTCCTCGATGAGCGGACACACGACATAGGCGCGGTGCCCCCCGTCGACCTGCTGACGGACCCACTGGTACACCTCGGGCCGTTTCTCCGGTGGGCGGACATAGGTCTTAATCACGCCGCGCCCCGGAGGCATTTCATCCAATATAGAGGCGTCCAGATCGCCGTACAGCGTCATGGACAATGTGCGCGGAATGGGCGTGGCGGTCATCACCAAGACGTCCGGGTGCTCGCCTTTTTGGCGTAATTCCGCACGCTGCAGCACCCCGAATTTGTGCTGTTCATCGACGACCACCAAGCCCAACCGATCGAACTCCACTCCCTCTTCCAGCAAGGCGTGGGTGCCCACGGCGACGTCGACCTCACCTGCGGCCAGCGCTTCGCGAATGCGGTCGCGGTCCGACCGCTTCTTGCTGCCCGTTACCAGCGCGAGGCGCACTCCCAGAGGAGCGAGGAAGCGGCGAAAAGTCAGGTAGTGTTGCTCAGCCAGAATTTCAGTCGGGGCCATCAGCGCCCCCTGATACCCGCCACCCACGCACAGCCAGAGCGCGGCAGCGGCCACGACAGTCTTGCCTGACCCCACATCTCCCTGCAGAAGCCGGTTCATCGGCCGGGGGCTATAGAGGTCTGCGGTCACGTCGTCGAGGACCCGGCGCTGCGCGGCGGTCAGCGAGTACGGCAACGTGGCCACGAACTGTGCCAGGAGTCCGTCCCGGCGCTTATAGCGGATTCCCTTTTCCACCACGCGCACCGCGTGCTTGCGCATCAGCACGCCGAGTTGCAACACGAGCAGTTCATCAAACGCTAGCCGGCGATGGGCGGCGGCTGCATCGTCCATCGATGCCGGAAAGTGCAAATTGCGCACGGCCTCCTGCCGTCCCACTAAATCCTGCTGCAGCCGGATCTGATCGGGAAGGAGTTCCGGGAGGGCGTCCAGGTAGTCGTCCAGCGCGCGGGCGATGATGGTGCGTAGGACGCGCGGGCTCAGTCCTTCGGTGGCCGGATGCATAGGGACAATGCGCCCCGTGTGCAGCGTGTCGTCCTCCTCTCCGGTGAGGACCTCGTGTTCATCCACCAGCATCTGCAAGACGCCTGTCCCCTCGACCTTGCCGTGGACGATCAATCGTGTGCCGCGGTGGATCACGCGGCGCAGAAACCGCTGGCCGAACCAGATGGCCTGCAACACCCCGGTGTCATCTGATAGGGCGGCCACGAACTGGTGCTTCCCATAGCGCTTCTCGCTCAGGGCGAGCACCACGCCTTGCGTGGTTTGCTTCAGACCACGCCGCAGCGACGCGATCGTCGCGAGGTGGCTGCGGTCTTCGTACCGGTGGGGCTGGTGGTAGAAGAGGTCTTCGACTGTGCGCAGCCCCAGGCGCGCGAGCTGCTCGGCACGAGTGGGGCCGACACCTTTCACGTACTGGGCGGGGATGTCATGCAGGGACCGCGACGCCGATCGCGCCTGGCCCGTGGCGACGGCGGTGGGGCGTGACGTAGGCATTCGCCTCCCTGTTCTACGCGCTGCTAACCTTTCCTTGCCCTGCCTCCGCGTGCTAGAATGCATAGGTATTTTCGATCGAGTTGCAGTTCGGAGGACGCATCATGGGTCGACACTGCGCAATCTGCGGCAAGAAGCCCTCGACTGGGCATTCCATCAGCCACTCAGCGGTCAAGTCACCTCGGAGATTCATGCCGAATCTGCAGCGGATCCGAGTTCTCGTGGCGGGTGTGCCCCAACGTCGTACCGTGTGCACGGAGTGCCTGCAGGCCGGGCGTGTGCAGCGACCGCCCGTACGCCGCAAAGCCCCTCTCGCCGTCTAGGCCTGGGGAGGGACCCGTTCAGCGTTCCCCGATTCGCTCTCGCTCCCGTGGCCGTTGTGCATCTGAAGGATTAGCCCCTCGACGTCGGCGTCACCGAAGACGTAGCGAGCGCTACAGAAGTTGCAGAGCACCTCGACCTGTCCTTGTTCTGCGAGTATCTCGCGAAGTTCTGCGTCTCCCAGACTGATCAGGACCTGCTGGACCTTCCGCCGCGAACAGCGGCAGCGGAACCGCACGGGACCCCGCTCCACCACGCGGCTCACGATCGTCCCGAGGAGTGCGTCCACCATCTCCTCCGGTGTCTGGCCCTTCGAGATCATCGAGGTCACGGCCGGTAGAAGCTGTGCCCGTTCCTCCAAGTACGCCACCACACGCTCGTCAGCCCCGGGCATGACCTGCACGATCAAGCCGCCGGCTGCCATGACCCGCTCGGTGGGTGCCACGAGCACCCCCAGGGCCACGACCGAAGGAATCTGATGTGAGACGACCAAGTAGGAGGCGAGGTCCTCCGCGATTTCCCCGGACACTAGGGGAACACTGCCGTGGTAGGGAACGCGGAGGCCCAGGTCGAGGGTGACGTGAAGCGTCCCGCGACCAACGGCACCGCCCACATCGAGCTTGCCCCTGGGCGTGAGCGGAAGGTGTGCTTGCGGATTAGCGACGTAACCCCGCACGGTGCCCTCGGCGTCGCTCATGACCAAGGCGCCACCCAACGGTCCGTCCCCCTGGATCCGGACCATCACAGTCTGGCCTCGCTTCAGAGCCACTCCGAGCAGCCCCGCGCCCGTGAGCATCCGTCCTAAGGCAGCGGTGGCGGTGGGCGCCGTCTTGTGCCGGCGGCGCGCGGCCTCCACAACCGTGGTCGTCACCGCGGCCATGGCCCGTACGGTGCTGTCATCTGTCACGGAGCGAATCCAATAGTCTCCCATCACGTCTCACATCCACTTGTCACACAGACCATTATACAGGGGGAGGCAAATGAGCCGATTCTCGTTCGCGCGATCGTGCTTGGTGTGCAGACTGCTTGGTGGGACGTTCAGGATCGGTGGTCCACTACGATGAGTAACCATCCGCGTCGTGTGCGGACATGCGCTGGAGAGGTTGTAATTTCATTGCTAATGCCTCGGGTCGCGTCCATACGCAGGGTGCTGTCGGCCAATGGATACTTGAGCCCGCGGGTGGACACCCCGGTCACGCGGGCCGACAGCGGAATCAGCGAGACACGATCCCCGACCCGACCGGAAATTGATGCATGCGGGGTCGCCAAGAACAGTTCCGTCTTAGCGTGGACGATGCGCGCACGGCGGCGCTGCGTGGCGAGGGCAACCAATAATCCGATGTTGGCGAGCGTGTGGTCAATTCGGCCACCGAGCACGCCGATGAGATCGATCGTGGTGGCGCCGGCGCGCAGCGCGTACTGAAGAGCGAGTTCAGTATCGGTCTTGTCCTTTTCGCGCGGGTGTGCCAGGAGGCGGGTCCCCCGCCGTCGCGCCCACGCGAGTACGGACGGGCTGGCGGAGTCAAAGTCGCCGACGGCCACCTGGGGGGTGATGCCGAGGGCCCGCATGGGGCGAAGGCCCCCGTCGGCACACACGACCAAATCGGCGTGGCGGAGAAGGTGGCGCAGGCCGCGGGTCGGGGGCAGGCGGCCGTTGCCGACGATCGCGGCGCGCATCTACGGCACAGTCGTCATGCCGCCGCCGGAACGGAGACTTTTGAGAGACGTTCCCAGACGAGCAACGTCAACATGATCGCCACAACGAAGTCCAATCCCAGGTACGTCGCGTTATACACCAGCGAGTACTGCCACACGGGCTGGCCCTTGGGCGCGTATTGAGAGAAGAAGACCACGCCCGAGACGACATGCGATGCGTACCGAGCCAGGGCGCCGACCGTGACCCCAAAGGCCGGATACTTGGGGAAAAATCCCGCGAGTCCCAGCAGGCCGAACGCCAACGGGTAGTCCAGAATGACTTGAGCCGGGTGGATAAAGAACCGGCCGCCGCTGAGGATCCAGCCTTCGAAAATCCCATACAGCGCGCCGGTCACAAAACCCACGCCCGGACCTCGCCGGAACGCCACGATGAACAGCGGCACCATCGTCCCCAGCGTGACGGCCCCGCCCTGGGGCATTTCCCACAGCTTGATGAAGTGCAGCACGGCCGCTAACGCGATGGCGATCCCCATCTCCGCGATCAGCCGTGGTGTGAGCTTGCTGCCTGTCCCCTCCATGCTCTTCCTCCCCCTCGTTGTGTTCTCTCGATCCGAAACACAAAACCGCCAGCCGTTCCAGCCTGGCGGTTCGCTCATCCGATCTCGTTCCCCACGCCAGCATTACCTGGATCGGGTCCTATGGGTCTGTGACAGGACCTACCGCTGAAGACGGCAGGCAGGTCACACTCTCAGCCCGGATTCCTCCGAGCTCCCCGTGCTATGCAATTGTCCTTTTGTTATTTTAGTCCCACCCCACGGTTAATTGCAAGCGTGCGACCTAAGAGGACTCATGACACCACGGGCCTCTGGACGCCCCTGCCCTGTGCGCCCGTCGGCGGCGCGGGGTCTTAAGATCGACGCCGGGACACAAAACGAGCACAGCAGGCCGGAGTCACACCGACCTGCTGTATCTACAACGCTATTGTCAGGATGTCTACAGTGGCCTTAGTACTTGCCCGCTGCCATTTGTCGCAGAGTCTGCATGGCCCTCCCGACGTTTCTGTCAGCACCGGTCACCAGGCCAGTGAGCAGTTTGTAGTTTTGGCCCTTTTGGTTCGAGTTCTTGAGCTCCGATACCGCGGACTTGAGTTGATCTTGGGACTGCTTGAGGACACTCTGAACTTGGTCGAGTTGCTCTTTGGTGGGCTTGGTCGCTTCTACAGACTTGAACATGCTCAGCGCCTGCCCAATCTTGGTTTCCGCATCCCGCACTTGGCCCATCGGCTTTTCCACGCCGGTCATACTCTTCTTGGTGACAAGTTCCTCGGCGCTGTTTAGGTTCCGGAGGGCTGTGTCGAGATACGTGTCCACCTGCTTCATCGCCTGCGCCAGTCCAGTGGCGGCCTGTGCCGTCCCGGTGGCGAAGAAGGGAAGGTTTAGGATCAGCAGTCCTGCGACAAGCATCGGCCAGAGTCTTCGCGTCATATCAATTCCTCCCGCGCACTCCGCGCGTTTGCTTGGTGGGGTGAGACGAACGCGGTTGGCGCAAAGGAGATCATACCCGAACACCTGTCTCCTTAGGCGCCAGACAGCCTGTCTTACCAAGGGTGTGTTGAGCCCAAGAAGGCCCTCTCGTCCCTTGGATCCTTGGGGTGATCTTTCAATCCCCGTTCGCCGCGTCGGCTAGGGCGCGGTAAATTTCATCGCGCGGAGGCGGGATGAGGGGCTGCCCCCGGCCCCGGCGCAAGATGACCCGATCCCTCTCCGTCATTAGTCCAATCTCGGCAGCGGGAATTAGGGCGGCGTTCAGGGCGCGCAGCATGGTCTGAGGGTCGGGGGTGCAAATCAGGAGCGCGCCGCTCCCGATGAGGGCTAAGGGATCAATATCCAGGGCGTGGCAAATTGCTTGCGTCTCAGGCAGCACCGGGACGTCGTCGGCGCGGAACATGACCCCCAAGCCGGAGGCTTCCGCTAGTTCCCAGACTCCGGCCACCACACCGCCCTCGGTCACGTCATGCATGGCCGTTGCCCCGTGTTGGGCCCCCACCCTCCCCTCGGGGATCACGCTCAGGCGGTCAATGAAACCTTGGGCTCGAGCCAGCGCGGCCTTGCCCAACGACGATTCCAAGCGCTCAGCGAGATCGGAGGCCAGGATCGCCGTGCCCTCTATCCCTGCGCCCTTGGTGATAATTACGGAGTC
>DATGVF010000190.1:0-10716 GCA_035300645.1 bacterium | reverse complement strand
CCGTGGTGGCCTCGGATGTCGCCGAGGACGCCACTGACGCGAATAGCCAACCGAAGGTGGGATTTACCAGCCGCGGGGAGGCGTATCTCACATTCGTCAAACCCATCGGAGACGTGGGACAAGTCTTTGTGGCGTCGTCAGCGGATCTGCGCCGGTGGGAAGTCCAGCAAATCACGCATGCCACCGTGCCCTCCCGGTACCCCGCCCTGGCCGTCGGAGGCGACGATACCGTGCACATCGCCTGGACGCAGTATGACCAGGGTGTCGGCAGAGTGTACTACGCGCGCACCGAACGCGGTCGGTGGAGTCAGCCGGTCAAAGTATCCCCCGGGGACGCGTATGCAGGCGTTCCTGCACTCGCCGTGGACAGTCGCGGCACGGTCCACCTTGTCTGGTATGGCATCCGCCCCGAGGCACCCGCCGTGAGAACGAAGCACGGGTCAGTGTACGAAATCCTGTACACGGCGTCCCATAACGGCCAGTGGCTCCCACCCGTCCTGATCAGTCCCGGCGTCCCCGACGCGGTCAACCCGTCCCTTGGGATTGATGACCTCGGGCGGATCCACAGCGCCTGGTACCAGTTTGACCTCCGCACCTACCAGGCGCGCCATGCGATGTACATCAGTGCCTGGACGCCGCCCCGCACGATCTCATCGGGCCACGATGACGCGTTCGCAGTCTCCCTGGCCGCAGGCAAGCAGGGGACCGTGTACGTGGTGTGGGAAAGGCGCGAAGCCGCAGGAGGCCGCATCTACTTCGCCGAGTTCCAGAAGCAGTGGAGTCCGCAGCAGCAGATCTCATCGCCGACGGAAAACGCGTTTCACCCCGCTGTCGCTGTCGACGATACCGGGCGCATCTTCGTGGCCTGGGACGCGGGCGGGCAGATCATGGTCCGCCAGCGGGGCAGCGACTGGGAGAGCGCCGAACGCGTCCCCGCAGACGGAAGGAATATGCAACCGACCTTGGGGACATCGAAGGGTACGGTCCTTCTCGCGTGGACACAGGCGCTCGCGGGCACATTTCGGATTCAAGTCGCCACGCTCCAAGGAAATCGTCTCGCCCCCGCCCCGGCGCAATCGCAGACGCCGTGGAGCGCCCTTGCCCTCCTGGCCGTTCTGCTCAGTGCAGCGTTCCTGTGGACCCGCCGACGCCGGTCGATAGCCTCCTAACTTGCAATCACCAGCTCGTGCCGGCGCCCGGGCACGATCGCAGGGCGGGATACGCGAGGCGGCGAAGACGGCCCTCGTGACCGGCACCATTGTCATCTCGTCTTCTCGCAAGCGACGGTTTGTGGTCAGGCTTCTTCGATGGTACGCCCGGCATGGTCGCGATCTGCCCTGGCGGCGCACTCGGAATCCCTACCGCATCTTGGTCTCGGAGATCATGCTGCAGCAGACCCCCGTTTCCCGCGTCATCCCGAAGTACCGCGAATGGCTCCGCCGGTACCCGTCCTTAGAGGCCCTGGCCCGCGCGTCAGTCCGTGAGGTTCGGGAAACCTGGTACCCGCTTGGCTACAACATCCGGCCCCGCCGGCTGCGCGACATTGCCCGCACCGTCCTGAAGCGACACCAGGGACGCCTGCCCCCGACGAAGGACGCGTTGCTGACGTTGAAGGGCATCGGCCCGTACACGGCGGGCGCCGTGCTGACCTTCGCGTATGGACAGGCCGAACCAATCGTCGACACCAACGTGCGGCGCGTGCTGCGCCGCGTTTTCTGTGGACGGCGTACGGCCTCCGACCGGCATCTGTGGGCACTGTCGGCCGCCCTGCTGCCTGCCGATGATGCCTATGACTTCAACCAGGCCCTGATGGATTTTGGGGCGACGGTGTGCACGGCGCGCGCCCCCCGCTGCCCCAGTTGCCCCATGCGGCGGTTCTGCGCCGCGTACACGTCCGCGCGCTCGGACACGAGGGCCTGGGCTCGGACATGACCGCCGGGGCGCGACGGGTTTTTGGTCCACGGCACAATGGGTGGCAGATCTTTGTCGACCGGGTCCACGCGATCGTCCGCGCCGTCCCTCGGGGCCACGTCGTGACGTACGGACAACTGGCGCGTCTCGCGGGACGGCCCCACGCGGCGCGCGAAATCGGGTGGATCGCACACGCCGGAGGAAAGGGCCTCCCCTGGCAGCGTGTCGTCAATCGATTCGGCGGACTGGCCTCCGGCTACGGTGGGGGACGCGCGGGCCAACACGCCGCGTTGCGGCGGGACGGCATCGCACTAGCGACCGACCAACGCGTCGATCTGGCGGTCTATCAGTGGTGGCCGGGACCGGCGGTGGCGAAGCGGATCGGGTTGACCGCGGAGGCGATCGCGGCCATCGGGACCGCGCTGAGAACATCCTCCCGACGTCCGCGACGGACAGGCTGATGTCCGTCGAGGGCAGCACCCTGCAGGTGTTGGGGCGCGCGCCGCTCGTGTTTCTGACGACGATCGGTCGGACCACAGGCCGGCCGCGCATGGTCGAACTCTGGTTTACCTACCACCAAGGGCTCCTCTACCTGCTGGGCCACGCCGACGCGCACTGGGTCAGAAATCTCACTGCCAATCCTCGTGTCTCGGTGGAAATTGATGACACGTCGTTTGCCGGAACCGCCGCCTTCGACGATGAGAATCGCGCGATGGCCTACCGGTTGTTTGAGGCGAAGTACGGAGGCCAGCAGATCGCCTACTGGTACCGCGGACGGCGCGAAGATCGACGGACGGTCGCCATCACCCCGGTGATGACCGGCCACTGACCGCGCTACGGCGTCAGCACGATTTTCCCGAAGTGTTCACGCGCTTCAAAGATGCGGTGGGCTTCGCGCACCTGGGCTAGCGGAACCACCGCGTGCACAACCGGCACGAGCGCCCGACGGAAGACCAAGGCCATGACCGTGAGAAAGTCCCGGACATTCCCCATCGGCGCCCCTAAAATCTTGCGGTGGCGCTGGTAGATCTCCCGGATGTCGATGTCGGGCCGCTCCCCCCCGCTGGCCCCGCAGATGACCATTCGGCCTCCTGGCCGCAAGCTGCGGATCGTTTCCCGCCACGTCGGCGCCCCAACAGGATCGGCGGCGAGGTGGACCCCTGAAGTCGTCAACTCGCGGACGCGCTCGCTAAATATCGGCACTTCAGCGCGGTCGATCGCGATTGCTCCCATCCCCTGCGCCTTGGCTGTCTTCGCCCGGCCGTTGACCAGCGCAAAGACTCGCGCCCCGGCCAACTTGCCAATCGCCACCGCTGCCGTGCCGACTCCCCCCGAGGCCCCCACCACCAAGACATCTTCGCCTGTCTGCAATCCCCCGACGGTGACCAGGATGCGCCACGCCGTCGTGAAGCAGACTGGGGCGGCAGCAGCGTGTTCAAACGACACGCCGTCGGGAAGAGCAAGAAGGTTCTGCGCCGGCACCACCGTGAACTCTGCCATCCCTCCCGGCACATGTTCCCCGTAGATGCGGTACTCCCGGCACATCGACTGCTCACCCGCTGCGCACCACTCACACCGCCCGCAGGAGAGGATCGGATTGACCACCACGCGTGAGCCAACGGCCACACCGCTCACTCCGGGCCCTGGCTCGTCGACCACTCCCGCCACATCGCCCCCGGTGATGGCCGGCAGGGGAAAACGTCCCCACGGGTACACGGGCCGCCCGCCCGGGGGACCACTGCGGGCCCACACGTCGAGGTTATTGAGCGCGACCGCGCGCACCCGCACACGCACTTCGCCAGGGCCCGGCCGCGGGGTCGGCACCTCCTCCAATCGAAGGGTGTCCAATCCCCCGTGCTCGCGGATGAGGACCGCTTTCACCCGCTGACCCTCCGGGAATCTGCGAGGATGCGGCGCGCTTCCCGCAGCGCACTGCGGACGCGATTGCGTCCGCGCAGCAAATGGATCAGCGTCACCCGGGACGCCTGCGATCCGGTCTCCAATGACGCGAGCCGCAGCGCCGGCTCCAGATCGGGCAGGGGCGGAACGTCCACGGCCGGATCGTGGCGAAACCGCCCGGCGCGGCTGTAGTTGATGGGGACCAGAATGCGGGCCAAGCGCCGCTGCATCTCGTTCATCCGAGCTACGCGCGGGTCGTTGACCGCCGCATCGGCCAGCTCGGTGGCGCGGTCATAGAAACGTGCCAAGTCCTCCTCGAGCGCCGTCGCCTCGGTAATCGCCGGGGCCAGGTCAAATTGCTCCCCGCAGGCCTCTTGGTACTTGCGCAGTGTCTGACCCATCTCGACGGCCGTCGCCATGAAGTCAAGCGGATGGATAGGGCTGTTCGCCGCGCGGAACGTCGCCGCCGCGTACACCTTGATATCTCGGAGGAGATGATCGCGATCGGCGATGGCCAGCGTGTCATCTTCCGTGTGCCAAGCGATGTTGCCCCCGCACCCCCCGACGGGGTAGTAGCCTTTCTCTGCCACCAGCGCTTTGGGCATGGTCGACGACAACATGTAGAAAGTTGAGACTCCAACATTACTGAACGACTTGTCCCCCGCCCTCAAGGGACGCCCGCCGCTCGCCTCCTGACCGGTGACGTCCCGGATGACGCTTTTCCCGATCGCCTGGACTTCGTTCATCCAGAACACGTCCTCGAACACGGTGGCCCAACGGCATCCAGGAGAGTCACAGTTAATGTGCAGGACGCAGTTCTCATCAAGGTCGAGGGCAAACGTGTCGGCGTACCACGTCGAGCCGGCATACCGCCCGTGCGAGTGGCCCGACCACCAGGCGATGCGTACCGATCGGCGCAGGTGCGCGCGCTGCTGCCACAGCACCCGCGCCACTTCCAGCAACGTCGCGTCTCCCGTGGCGTTGTCACCAATCCCCTCGTGCCAGGAGTCGATGTGCCCGTGCAGTAAGACGAACTTCTCCGGCTCCTCGGTCCCGCGGATCTCGGCGACCAGCACGGGAATGGGCCTCCACCCCTCGTCCAACCTGGTGGAGTAGTGGACCTTGACGGGACCCCCTTGAGCCAACGTGCGCAGCCAGGCCCCGTCGGTCTTGTTGATGGCCAACACGGGAAGGGCGGGCTTACGGGCGATCGAGTCGAGGTCGGGAGATCCCCAGATCGTGGTGCAAATCCCCTCGTGGATGCGCTCCCCGGGACTGATGAAGATGGCTGCCCGCGCTCCCCGTTCCTGAAACGCGGCGACTTTCCCGGGGGAGGGATACCCTTCGGTCAGCGCCACGCGGTCAGCCACATCCGCGCTGACATCTGCCCTCGCAAAAATGGCAGCGATGCCCGCGGCCTGTCCGGTGGGCACATAGACGAGGTTCCCTCGCTGCCAGCGCCCCTCTGTGGACTGCGCCATCGCCGGCGTCTTCGCGGTGAGCGGCCGGCGCTCAGGCGACAAGACCTCTAGGCGGGCGCGGCGGGGCAGGCTGATGAGGAGTTCTGGCTCGTGCAGGGTGTGGGGCACACCCCACGATGAGAGTCGCTTCATAATGTAGTCGATACCGCGCCGTTCTGCCTTACCCCCCGAGTCGCGCACCAGCGCACTGAATTGCTCGACGAGCGCCCACGGCGCATCCAGCGAGACCGCCTCCGTCACCGTCTGTTCGTGCACATCCTTCCACGCTGCGAGACTGCCCACGAGAGGAACCTCCTGTTGTGTGATCAGTTACTCGAGGGAACGATTCTCATAGCGGCGGCCGCCCTTCACCACCAATTGCACGCGGCTCAGCGCCTCAATATCGCGGAGGGGATCGCCCTCGACGGCAACGACGTCCGCCAGTTTGCCGGATTCGAGCGTTCCTACCCTGGCGTCCACCGCGCAGGCCTGTGCCGCCCACGCCGTGCCCGCCCGGATCGCGTCCATCGGGGACACACCGAAGCGAACAAGTGTGGCCATCTCAAACCACAACAGACCGTGCATGCTGTCGGTGCCCACGGCGTAGCGCACACCTGACTGCAGAATTTCGCGGAAGCGCGTCTCCTCTTGGTCACGGAGGGCAAGGACCTTGCTCCAGATCGCAGGATTGGACCGATCGACCTTCTCGATGCCGTCGGGATGATAGAGGATGGCAAACGTGCAGACTAAGAAACGGTCCAGTCGCTTGATCAGGTCCACATCGTCGCCATTCAGTAACGCGCCGTGCTCGACGGTGTCCAACCCCTCCTCCAGGGCCACGCGCACTCCGGGGCCGCCATGGGCATGCGCGGCGACCTTGCGCCCGGCCCGGTGCGCTTCCTCGCACGCCGCCCGAATCTCTTCTCGCGTGTACGTGTACGCGTCCAGGGCAGCCCCGACGCTGCTGACACCCCCCGTGATGAAGAGCTTGATCCAGTCCGCCCCCGCGGCGATATTCTGGCGGACGCGCTGGCGGACTGCCTCGACCCCATCGGTCGTAGTCAGGGCCCGGCCGTGGCCGTGGGCGCTGGTAAGGTGGACACCCGAGCAGAGCAGGCGGGGCCCAAGGATTAGTCCCGCATCGATGGCCCGCCGCATCTCGATGTCCAAGTAGTGTTCCTCACCCATGATGCGCGCGGTGGTGACCCCGCTCAGCAGCTCCCGGCGCATATTGCCCACCGCTCGAAAACCGCTGGGGAGCGGGCCTTGGCGCATCTGGCCGGTCTGATCGCCCAACCCCGGGACGATGGAACAGTGCGTGTGGGCGTTGACGAACCCAGGTAAGACGGTGCCTGTGACCTCAACGACTTCGGTCTGTGCGGTGAGGCGCAAGGCGCGCAGCGGACCGACCCCTGTGATCCGATCACCGTCGATGACAACGGCACCGTGCGGAATCGGATCTGCGTCGGTCCCGGTGATGACCTGAGTCCCGCAAATGGCGTAGGGCATCCCGGGGGCTAGACGACTGACTCCGCGATCCGTCGGGCCTCGCGCAGAGCCCAGATCAGGCGGTTGCGTCCGCGCAGCAAATGGGCTTGCACGAAACCGCGCTGGGCTGAATCTCCACTCGCGAGCTGGTGCACCGCCGCAAGATCCGGCAACGGGGGGATCGGCATCGCGGGATCGTGACGGAAGCGGTCCTCGCGGCCAAAGTTCACCAGAACCAGCTCGCGGGCAATGCGGCGAAGAGCTGTATTCGCGGCCCGCACCCGGGCATCGGCCACCGAGGATGCCCCCAGCTCAGAGGAGTGCCCCGCAAACCGGTCGAGTGCGCCCTCCAGCGCCGCAAGTTCCTCGGCCACCGGCGCCAGATCGAACATCTCGCCGGCGACCTCTTGGTACTGGGCGACCGTGTGCGCAAACTCCCGTGTCGTGGCGCGGAAATCCAGAGGGTGCACGGGGGCGTTGAGGACCCGCACCAGCGTCGTCACGTACGCCTTCAAATCTCGGAGGAGATTCCCCTCATCGAAGATCTCCAGCGTGTCATCCTCGGTGTGCCAGGCGATGTTCGCCCCGCACCCCCCGACCGGATAGTAGCCTTTGGCCTTGAGCAGGCTCTTGGGCATCGTCGAGAACAGCATGAAAAATCCGCTGATCCCGAGATTGTTGAACGACCAGTCACCCGCACGGTGCGCCCGTTCGCCCGCGGAGGCCTGCCCGGTCGCGTCGCGGATCGCACGCTGGCAGACGTCCACCGTCTCAGGCATCCACGAGATGTCCTCATACTCGGTGGCCCAGCGGCAGCCCGGCGAGTCGACGTTCATGTGCGCCACGCACCGCTCGACCAGATCGAGGGCAAAGGTGTCTGCGTACCACGTCGACCCCGCATACCGACCGGTGGAATGACCCGCCCACCACGCGATGCGCAGCGTCCGCCGCAGCTGGCTGCGGTACGCCCAGAAAATCCGCGCCAGTTCCAACAACGCGGCATTCCCGGTCGCGTTGTCGCCGATGCCCACGTGCCAGGAGTCGACGTGCCCGTGGGCGAGCACGAACTCCTCAGGCGCCTCGGTGCCGCGGATCTCGGCCACCACCACCGGACAGCGCATCCAGCCCTCCTGCAGCTGCGTGTGGATGGCGACGTCCAGCCCCTTTTGGGCCATCGCGACGAGCGCGTCGCCATCAGGCCGATTCACGCTGACGACGGCGACGTGGGGCTTGCGCGGCAGTGAGTCGAGATCGGGTGCTCCCCAGACTGTGGTGCAGATCATTTCGTGGATCGCCTGCCCAGGATGGATGAAGATGATCGCCGTCGCTCCGTGCTGTTGCAGAGCCAGCACCTTCTGGGGGGAGGGAAACCCTTCGGTCAATACGATGCGGCCGGCCAGCGGCCCCACATCGGAAGGTAACGCCGCATCGAAGCTGTCCGTGAGCGGCGCGCCGCTCGCAGACGGGACGTACACCACGCGGCCTTGCACCGGTGTGCCATTGGTGGACCGCGAAAAGGCCGGCGTTTTCGCCCGCAGCGTCATGCGCTGAGGGGCCACGACGTCCACGGAGGCCTTTTGGGGGACGCTGAGGTAGAGCAGCGGTTCATATACGGTATGAGGGACCCCCCAGGACGATAAGCGCGCCGCGATTTCGCGGGCGGCGGTGCGCTCATCGGCGCTGCCAGACTCGCGCACGAGTGTTGAGAACCGATAGATCAGCTCGCGGGGTCCGTCGAGTGAGACCGCGGCCCGTAAAGCAGGTTCGGCTGTATCGACGTAGGCCACCACTTCTATCCTCCTTTGTGCCGCAGCGTCCGCGCCGACGGCAACCAATCGTAGCTTTGCTTCGTGATCTCCAACACCAGCGACGTCTCGGTGTGCGTCAGCCCAGGCACCCCGGCTAGGTCGGAGAGCAGGAAGTGCAGGAGATCCTGCATGGAGGGCAAGATCACCTCAATGATGTAGTCGAACGTGCCGGTGGTGATGGCCACATAGCGCACGGGGGTTAACCGCAGCAAGTGCGCGCGGGCCTGGGACATCTTCTGGCGGGAGACGTTGAGACCAATGATCGAAACGACCTCCATCCCGACCTTGGAGGGAGTCGCGACGCCCACAATGCGCAGGTGTCCTTCGGCGAGCAACCGCCCGACCCGCTTGCGGACAGTCCCTTCGGCGAGGCGAAATTTTTCGGCGATCGCACTGTACGCCATCCGCCCGTCGCGCTGGAGCAGCCGGATGATCTCCAAGTCCAGCGGGTCCAGCTCCGAATGGCGGGGCATCAGCGTGCCTCCTGCGCCGATGACGCGCTCTCGCGCGACTGGCCCGCATCGTCGGGGTAGAGGTGGCAGGCCACCTCGACGCTGCCGACCTGGTGCAGCAGCGGCCGCACGTGGCGGCAGATGTCCATGACCTCCGGGCACCGGTCCGCAAAGGGGCAGCCCGGCGGCAGATGAAACGGCGTCGGGACGGAATCTGCCACACGGACCGCGCGGCGCGGCGCTTCGGGATCGGGGTCGGGGACAGCCGAGACCAGCGCCTGCGTGTAGGGATGGCGGGGGTGCTCGATGAGCTCCGCGGTCGGCCCGATCTCGCAAATCGTCCCGAGGTACATGACCGCCGTGCGGGTGCACATGTACCGGAGCAGCGCGAGGTCATGCGAGATGTAGATGCTCGTCAGGGAGCGTTCCTGTTCGATCTCACGCATCAGGTTCAGCACCCCGGCGCGGATGCTGACATCGAGCATCGACACGGGTTCGTCGGCCACAAGCAGCACAGGATCCGTCAGCAACGCCCGGGCAATGACGACGCGCTGCAGCTGCCCGCCGCTGAGCTGATGGGGATACTTTAAGAAGAACAGCTCGGGGGGATTCAGGTGCACGCGATGCAACGCGTCGGTAACCTTCCCCACGCGCTGGGCGGCGCTCGTCCCGATCCTGTGGATGATAAGCGGCTCAAGCAGAGCCCGCAGGACCGTAAAACGCGGATTAAGCGCTTCGTAAGGGTTCTGAAAGACGAGTTGTGCCTGGCGACGAAACGCCAGAAGCTGGTCTCCCACGAGTCCGGTAATATCGCGCCCCGCAAACCGGATCACACCCTCTGTGGGTTGCAGGAGCTTTAAGACGAGCCGTGCGGTCGTGGTCTTCCCGCACCCGCTCTCCCCAGCTAGGCCCAGACTGTTGCCGCTGTGCACGGTGAAGGAGATGCCGTTGACGGCGTGCACTGTCCTCCGAGTGCCCAGCACTCCCCCGTGCAACGGGTACTCCTTGTACAGGTCTGTGACTTCAAGCAGCACGCTCACAGTGTGCTCCCCAGGTGCGTGGCGCTGAGGCGGGCAAACGCCTCTCCCGCCTGGGTGCGCAGCAGAGCGGCTTCACTCGCGCGGTGGCAGGCGGAGGCCTGGCCGCCCGCGGCAGGCAGCAGCGCAGGATCCTCGGTCCAACAGCGATCGACGACAAACGGGCAGCGCGGGGCAAACGCGCACCCCTGCAGCGGGCGGGCCAGGTCGGGGGGGAATCCTTCGATGGGCACCAAGGGTCCGGCCCCCGCCCGCAAGCTGGGGAACGCGTTGCGGAGCCCCATCGTGTACGGGTGCTGAGGGGTGGTGAAAACCTGACGGACACTGCCGGTCTCGACGATGCGCCCCGCGTACATGACCGCAACGTCGTCGCACAGGTCGGCCACGACCGAGATGTCGTGCGTGATCAGCAGCAGGCTGAGATGCAGCGTCTTTTGCAACTCGCGGAGAATTCGCAGCACTTGGTGCTGGACGATGACATCCAATGCGGTCACCGGCTCGTCGGCGATCAGCACCTGCGGGGACAGCGCCAGCGCCATGGCAATCACGACCCGCTGCTTCATCCCGCCGGACAGCTCGTGCGGGTACAGGCGCGTTCGGCTCGACTCCAGGCCCACCTGGGCAAACAGGCGCTGGGAGAGGTCACGCGCCTGCTCGCGTG
>DATGVF010000189.1:0-7060 GCA_035300645.1 bacterium | reverse complement strand
AGGGCATCCATGTGGCCGTGGGTGGCGACGTGGTCGATGAGGTTCAGGAACCAGCCTAGCTCAGCGCGGGTCGCGTCAATGGGGAAGAAGACCACGTAGAGACCCTGCTTGTGGGCGTACTGCGTCGCCTCCACCGAGAGGTCGATTGCCTTCTGCAGTGGCCACTCGTACCCCAGCTCGATGATGTGCTCGCTGCTGGGGATCTCGACAACAATCCCCTCGACGCCGCAGTCCACGGCGCGCTGGATGTCGGCGACCATGCAGCGAGAAAAGGCGAAGATCTTCGGGCCGAGCTTACGCTTCACGATCTCCCGGATCGCGGCCTCATCGGCCTTGGACACGGTGGGCATCCCCGCCTCGATGCGGTGCACACCGGCTTCGGCGAGCTTTTCCGCGATGCGAATCTTGTCATCCTTCGTGAACACCACGCCCGTCTGCTGCTCGCCGTCGCGCAGGGTGATGTCATGAAAGAGGATCTTCTTGGCAAACTTGAGCTGCGCGCGCACCTCCTCGTTAAAGTTGTGGGGACTCGTAAACCAGCGATCTGTCATCCACGGCGTCTTCATTTCATCGACCTCCTTGTGACATCGGTACTGAGGGGAGCGGGACCGCGTAGTGGGGGGCGTGGCCGGTAAGCACCCGCGCCACTTCCTCGGCGGCTTTGCGCTGCAGTTCTTGCATGGACTCTTGCGAGTAGAAGGCGACATGGGGCGTCAGGAGAACCTGGGGCAAGGTCATGAGCGGATGCGTCGGCGGAAGGGGCTCGGTCTCCACGACATCTAACGCCGCCCCCGCGATCCACCCCGCCTGCAGAGCCTTGACCAGCGCGGCTTCTCTGACCACCGGCCCCCGTGCCGTATTGATGAGGAAGGCGGTGGGTTTCATGCGCCGCAGCTCCGCGTCCCCGATCAGCCCGCGAGTTTGCGCAGTGAGGGGAGCGTGCACCGAGACGAAGTCCGCCTCAGTCAAAAGGGTGGACAGGTCCACTTTCTTTGCCCCGTGCGCGGCACAGGTGGCCGCGTCAACGAACGGATCAAACGTGACAGGGAGCAGCCCCACCCCTGCGGCTTTGGCTGCGACCCGGCGCGGAATTTTCCCGAACCCCACCAACCCCAGCACCTGCCCTTGGAGCCGTCGGATCGGCAGCGCGTCTTTCGGATCCCACCGGCCTGTGTGCACAAGACGGTCTAAGTGGACGATCCGCCGGGCGCAGGCCAATATCAGCGCCAGGGCGTGGTCGCTGACTTCCTCGATGCAGTAGTCGGGGACGTTGGTCACGACGATGCCGCGGGCCGCGGCCGCCTGGAGATCCACGTTGTCGACGCCGATGCCATAGCGGGCGATCACACGGCACCGCGACGCGCGTTCGATCACGCGCTGCGTCACCGGCGCATAGCACACCAACAGCCCGTCGGCATCCTCCACCGCCTCCAGGAGCTCGTCCTCACGCGTGGCTTGCAGCGTCATGAGGTGCGCGCCCACGGCGCCCAACACGGACCGTTCGATGTCTAGAGACGGGAACACGGAGTCGGTGACCACGACCGTAAATCGCTTCATCCACCGGTCACCCGACTGACGTGGGGCGGAGCGGCCGGCGGGGTCGTCTGGAGCAGGCGGACAAATTCGTCTGCGGAGAGGACCCACCCCAAAGAGCGGCTGATATTTTCCAAGCCAAACACGTGCAAGTCGTCGCCATACATGCTGGCGACGGCATCGGCGATGACGATGACTTGGAGGTCACGGTTGAAGGCATCGAAGGCCGTGTTGAGCACGCAGGTGTTGGTGTTGATGCCTGCGAGCGCCACGGTCGCGATCCCCCGCGAGCGCAGCACGACCTCCAGCTCGGTACCGTAGAAAGCCGAGAGGCGTTTCTTGGACCGGATGACCACGTCGGAGCGATCGGGGCCCAGTTCCGGTAGGATCTCGGTCTGGACCGAGCCCTCCAGATTGTGGCCAGAGATCGTGCTTGGCCGGTCCAGTGTGAGCGACTGCTTCGCCGCCTCCACCGCCCGCCAGAACGGGTTGCCCATGCTCTCCACGCCGGGGTAGGGAGACCTGCCATGGGTCAAGACGACATGGATGATGGGGACGTGGGCGGAGCGCGCGCCGGTGACGAGATGCGCTAGGCGCTCGCGCACGCGTCGCGCCTGGTCCGGGGCGACCGGCATCGTCGCCACTTGGGGATCGAGATGACCGCGGTGGGCATCGACGAGGACTACGGCAGTGCGCCCAGGATCGATCGCGAGCTGCGCCCGCAGCGAGGCGATCATCTGTGAGCGGTCCACCCGTGGTGCGTCCTCCATCCCCGCGCCTCCCCCGGCCTACTTCTTCACGGGAGCCTGGGCGGACCAGCCCTTGCTCCCCTTCCCCTCCACCAGGTCCTTGCTGCTGATGAACTGGGTGTCCTCGAGGGCGTGAATCTCGTGTACGGTGTCGGGCGGAATGTGGATCACGCCACCGGCACCGACATCTTGGGCCTGCTGTCCTATGCGCGCTCGCACGCGGCCGCGGAGGATATAGACGATCTGCTCGTTGGGGTGGCGGTGCGGTGCGGCGCCGGTGCCAGCGCGCATGCGGTACAGACCCACCTCGATTTTCGCGCCGGTGACCGTTCCTCCGGCGGCTGTAGAGTAGTGGGGCGAGATCGTTTCGCTCGGCAGTTCGTCAAACCGGTAGAACGGCACGGCTACGCGCGGCTGGGAGCCTGCCAGGGTCGTTCCACGAACGTCGTGCCCGCGTCATCTTTGCTGGGACAGTTGCCGTAGGTGAACACCAGCTCGGCAGGCTCGGTCCCGCTGAGATTTTGGATGCCGTGAATCAACCCCGGCGGCACAAACACGAACTGATTCTCCTGGACGACATACTCCTTGCGCTCCTCGCCGATGTATGCCTTGATCCGTCCCTTGCGCACGAAGAACGCCGCCTCACAGGTGTGGTGGTGAGCGGGATTGCGCCCGCCCGGGGGAATGATCGTGCGCCCCATCGTGACCGTCCGCGACCCGACGCTGGTCTTATCCACCCCGAACGCGATGACGAGCGGGGGCTCGTAGGTCACGTCCTTGGCGATTTTCTCGGAATCGATAATCGCGAATTTGGCCATCAGCTCTTCCTCCTCCTCACACATGCGTCGCTAGGCTCGCGCACCGGCACCTTCCTCACCGCTTGCAGCGCGCCGCCCCACTCAGCGCGACCGGGCGAGCCCAGTGCGCTCAGTGCGCGCATCGCGTTCTTGCGAAAGATACGCGACGAGTCCGCGACAGGCCACGTCCAGATGGCGTTCCAGTGCGGCCAGGGCCGAGGGGACATCGTGCCGTCTCACCGCGTCCAAGATCATGCGGTGTTCTTCCTGCGACCGCGGCTTGTGGTGGAGTAACGAGATGTAAATACGCAGGTACCGGCCGACATTAGCCCGCAAGTTCTTGATCAGGGCCAGCAGCCGCGGCCGATTGGCGAGCACGTAGAGCCCAGCGTGGAATTCGTCGTTGAGGTGCCCCCAGCGCCCGATATCGGTTTCCCGGTCGATGGCGGCGAGGATCTCTTCGGCGTGGCGGACATCTGCGTCCGTCACGTGCGGGAGGGCGAGGCGCAAAGCCGTGCATTCGAGCGGGATGCGCATCTCGTAGATCTCTTGCACCTCGTCGGCCGACAGGGAGGACACCAGCACGCCGTGCCGGGGGAGGAATTTCACAAGACCCTCGGCTTCGAGCTGCCGAAGACCTTCGCGGACGGGGATCCGACTCACGCCCAACTGCGCGGCGACCTCATCCTGCCGCAGTTGGTCTCCTCCCTTCAGCAACCCGCGGAGGATTGCCTCGCGCACCACCTCGGCCACCAGCTCCGGGGTACTCCGATACCGCTCGGTCATGAGGGGAGCGACGCTGGTGAGGTTCACGGCGGATACTCGTATACGATATGCAAATATACGGTTCCTCCTTTCCGAGCGCCCGACGCTGCACCCGACCCGGGACGGTCTCAGGGAAACTGCGGGCTCTTGATCGTTTCTTGATCAGAGGGGACACGTTCTTGTGGGGACCTTGACCCTCTCCACCCGTATGCTCAGCGGCAATGGGCCAACCGACTGGATCCGGTGTAGCCCTTGCGCTTAGAGAAACTAGGTGGTTGTGATGATGGACCTCGCCGCGCTGGTCTTTTTTCTTGTCTTCTTGTGGATCTGTCGATGGCTCATCTTGGGTTTCGAACGCTTGAGGGGGTAGCTGCGCGATGATCGCACTCGCCGGCGTGCTGACGCTGGTCCTACTCATCTACTTAGTGGCCGCCATGCTGCGGCCGGAGTGGTTTTCATGAGTACATGGGGTTGGCTGCAGATCGCGCTGTACATCGTCATCCTGCTGCTGTTGGTGAAACCCCTCGGCCGCTACATGGCGCGGGTCTACTCGGGGGGCCGGACGATGTGGGACCCGTTGCTGGGCCCACTCGAGAAACTGATCTATCGCGGGTTCGGAATCAGTCCCGACGAGGAGATGACGTGGACCAGGTACGCCATCGCCTTCATGATGCTGAGCGTGGTGGGTCTAATCGTCACGTATGGGTTCGAGCGACTCCAGCACCTGCTACCGTGGAACCCCGAACATCTCGGTGCGGTTCCCCCGGACCTCGCACTCAACACGGCCTCGTCATTCGCCACGAACACGAACTGGCAGAACTACGGCGGCGAGTCGACTATGAGCTACTTGACGCAGATGGCCGCGCTGGCCAAAGAGAACTTCCTGTCCGCGGCTGCCGGGATGGCCGTCCTCGCCGCGTTCATCCGGGGCCTCGCCCGGGCGTCTGCCAAAACGCTTGGCAATTTCTGGGTGGACGTGACACGGACTGTGCTGTACATTCTGTTGCCGCTATCAGTTGTCTTCGGGCTGGTGCTTGCCCAACAAGGGGTCGTGCAAACCCTGCGCGGCTATCCGCACGTACCGCTGCTGCAGCCGACGACCTACGACGAGCCGGTCACCGACGCAAACGGCAAACCTGTCCTCGACGCCAAAGGCCAGCCGACAACCAAGACCGTCAATGTAACCGAGCAGGTGATCGCGGTCGGTCCGGCGGCCTCTCAAATCGCGATCAAGCAACTGGACACCAACGGCGGCGGCTTCTTCAACGTCAACTCCGCGCACCCGTTTGAAAACCCGACCCCGCTGTCGAACTTTCTGGAGCTGCTGGCCATCCTTGCGATCCCCGCCGCCCTCTGCTACACGTTCGGCGTGATGGTCGGGGATACGCGGCAGGGGTGGGCCATCCTGGCCGCGATGACGCTGGTGTTTGTGGGCGCGCTGGCCGTGTGCGTGATCCAAGAGCAAAAGGGGAATCCGGCGTTAACCGCAGCGGGGGCCAATCAAACGGGCTCTGCCGCGCAGGCCGGAGGCAATATGGAGGGGAAGGAAGTCCGCTTTGGGATCGCCACCTCCGCGTTGTGGGCCACCGCGACGACCGGCGCGTCTAACGGCTCGGTAAACTCCATGCACGACTCGTACACGCCGCTAGGCGGGTTGATTCCGATGTGGCTGATCCAGCTCGGAGAGGTCATCTACGGCGGCGTGGGCTCGGGCCTGTACGGCATGCTGGCCTTCGTCATCGTCGCGGTGTTCGTAGCCGGGCTCATGGTGGGTCGGACCCCCGAGTACCTCGGGAAGAAGATCGAGGCCTACGAGATGAAGATGGCCTCTCTGATGATTCTGATCCCCGTCGCGTTCAGCTTGGCGGGCACGGCGCTGGCGGTCGCGATCCCCGCCGGTCGTGCGGGCGCAGCGAATGCCGGCCCGCACGGGTTCAGTGAAATCCTCTACGCCTTTAGTTCCCAGTCCAACAACAACGGCAGTGCCTTTGCGGGGGTGAACTCCAACACGCCGTTCTACAACCTCGCCGGCGCGGTGTGTATGCTCATCGGCCGCTACTGGCTGGCCATCCCGGCGCTTGCGATCGCCGGGTCGTTGGCCACCAAAAAGCGCATCCCTGCCGGGGCCGGCACGTTGGCCACACACACACCGCTCTTTGTCTTCTGGCTGATCGGCGTGGTCTTGATCGTGGGCGCGCTGAGTTTTATCCCGGCCTTGGCGCTCGGCCCGATTGTCGAGCACCTGCTGATGGGGCAGGGCGCGCAATTCTAGGAGGAGCGTAATGGCCATCGACGGGCTGCAGCGACCGGCGTCCCCCTACTCCGCCGCATTGATTCGCCGGGCGGTCCTGGACTCGTTTCTCAAGCTCGACCCCCGCGTGCAGATCCGCAACCCCGTCATGTTCGTCGTGGAAGTCGGCAGCGTGCTGACGACCCTGCTCTTCGTCCAAGCCCTCGGGGGGCGCAGCGAAGAACCCGCCGGCTTTATCGGGTGGGTGGCGGCGTGGCTGTGGTTCACCATCCTGTTTGCCAACTTCGCTGAGGCCGTCGCGGAAGGCCGCGGGAAAGCGCAGGCCGCGGCGCTGCGGCGCATGCGGCGGGAGACGGTGGCGAAGAGGCTGCGCAAGCCCGTGCGCGGGGCCTCCCATGATCAGGTCTCGTCCTCCCAGTTGCGTCAGGGGGACGTCTTTCTTGCGGAAGCCGGCGACACAATCGCTGCCGACGGAGACGTCATCGAAGGCATCGCCTCGGTCGACGAAAGCGCGATCACGGGAGAGAGCGCGCCGGTGATTCGCGAATCGGGCGGCGATCGCAGCGCCGTCACGGGCGGGACGCGAGTGCTGTCGGACTGGTTGATCATTCGCGTCACCGCCAACCCCGGGGAGGGCTTTCTCGATCGCATGATTCGCCTTGTGGAGGGGGCCCGCCGCCAGAAGACCCCCAATGAAATCGCCCTCAATATCCTCCTCGCGGGTTTCAGCATTATCTTCTTGCTGGTCTGCGCCACGCTGCAGCCCTACTCTGCCTATAGCGTAACAGTCATCGGCAAGGGGAACCCCGTCACGATCACCGTCCTGGTCGCGCTCCTCGTCTGTCTCATCCCCACCACGATCGGCGGTCTCCTTAGCGCGATTGGCATCGCAGGGATGGATCGCATGATCCGGCGTAACGTGATCGCGACCTCCGGGCGCGCCGTGGAAGCGGCAGGGGATGTGG
>DATGVF010000188.1:0-2164 GCA_035300645.1 bacterium | reverse complement strand
CTCACAGGTGCGGCGTGAACACGCAATCGATGTTCGATCGGCTCTTCTCGAACTACGAGACCTCATCGCCACTGGGGCGATGGAACCCTGCGGCAAAGGCGATCGCGATCATGCTAGTGTCGTTGTTGCTCACGATCGTCTTCGACCCGGTAACCCCCCTGGTAATCCTGTTCCTTTCGATCCTCATCACCCTCGCTTTCGGCCGTGTCTCGCCCCTCGCACTCCTGGCCGGACTCGCGCCTGCGGGTGTGCTTGCTGCCGGCTTGGTGTGGACGAACTTCCTGTTCGGCCACGCGGAAGGACAGATCTGGTGGCACTGGGGCCCCGTCAATCTCAGCGAGGCCAGTCTTGCGATTGGACTCGCATTGGGGTTGCGCGTCTTATGCTTTGCGTCGTATTCCCTCCTGTTTTTGACGACCACCGAGCCCTCCCGGTTCATCCTTAGCCTTGTGCAACATCTGAGGGTCCCCTACCGGTTCGGGTACGCGATGCTCGCCGTCTACCGCTTCCTGCCCATGCTCGGCACTGAGTATCTGCTCATCCGGGGTGCGCAACGAATCCGGGGAGCGCCCGAGCGACGAGGCATCGCCGGCTGGGCTCAGCAACTGGTCCGTTACACGATTCCCCTGCTCGCAGCGGCCCTCCGGCGCGCGGAGCGCGTCGCGATTGCGATGGAAACGCGTGCACTGGGGTCAGGGATGCAGCGCACCTATTATCGTCTTGTCCCGGTACGGGCGATCGACGTCGTGGCCGCCGTCGCGCTCGTCGGGGTCAACGCGTTGGTCCTGGCTGTCTCTTGGAAGCTAGGAGTCCTCAGGATTTGGCGGGGTCAACTGTATTAGAAATCACCAAAGCCCATGTATGGAAAGCTTGCCAGTTTGGTCCGCGCCATCCCGCCCTCGGCTCGGCTGTTTACCCTCGTGGGGCACGAATCTTTGCACCGCTGAGCGGGCAGCTGAACAGTGGTGCGAGTAGACATACATCAATCGGGCCGGCGAGCAGAGGCACTGTGCCGACCACGGCCACGATAATGCCAGTGGTGCCTCCGACTCCCAGGAGACCCCAGGCGATCAGAGCCACGCCTGCGGCGATGCGTGTGAGGCGTCCAGCTGAAGAAGCCATGAAGGAAACGAACGGGTTCATCTTTTCCATCTCCCTTTGTCGCGGATTTGTATCACGCTTCCATTGTGGACGGGGGATGGAATCCTGTCGGTGACAAGGTCACACAGCCGTGCGCGCCTCCAGCCCGGCCGCGTCTACGATCTCAACTTCGCCCCGCCCGACACGCACCAACCTGCGGCTGGCGAAATCTTCGAGTAAGCGACTGATCACCTCGCGTGAGCTCCCCAGTTCTGCCGCGATTTCCTGATGGGTGATGCGGATCGGATTCTGGACCCGCGACCGGGTCAGCAGAAGGGATGCGACACGAGCGTCCATGCGGTGGAACGCCACTTGATCCAGGATTTCCATCACGCTGGCTAGGCGTTGCGAGAGCATATCGAAGACGAACCCACGCCAGAGGTCGTCGCGGTACACCCAGCGGCGGAAGGTCTCGGCGGGGATCATCACCGCCTCGCCATCCTGCTCGACCGTAGCGATCGCGGGAAACGTCTTCTGATTCAGGATGGCGCTGGCGGTTAGGACGCAGGACTCGCCCAGGCCGAAACGGTAGAGCGTGATCTCGCGGCCGCTCTCACCGATCTTGTAGACGCGCACTACCCCCGCAAGCAGCAGAGCAATGCTGTCCACCTGGTCGCCGTCGGCGAAGACATCGCTGCCCGCAGGAAGGCGAACGATGGAGGCGGCCTGCCGGAACTCGCGCGCGAGCTGCGAATCAGCCCGCCGTAGAATCGGCAGGGCGCGCGCGATGCGATTGTAGTTCTCTTCGTTGATCACCGGCGGTGGGGGGAGCGAACGAGACCGGACGCGTCCACTTCAGTTTGAGATCGGCTCGCCTTGCACTCCAGGGCCGTCCCTCCGAGTTCGGCTACAGTTGGGTAGAGTAACAGGCAAGAGAGAGTCTCCAAGCTCAGGAAACGGCCTGAAAGTGCAACCTGGTGCGAGGTTCGCTGGTCGGGCCGGCCGGACTTGAACCGGCGACCTCTTCCACCCCAAGGAAGCGCGCTACCACCTGCGCTACGGCCCGACGCGACACGGAACTAGA
>DATGVF010000187.1:0-13325 GCA_035300645.1 bacterium | reverse complement strand
ACATTCGCAGGGTTCACGCCAGGCGGCAGCGGTTGCAGCGGTTCGTCGATGAACGAACGGCTGAGAGTCTGATCGACCTTACCAACCAGCTCCATCTGTGTGTCGTCAATGCCGGTGTCGATCACGGCAACCTTGACCGTCGGGTCGCCCCGGAATCCCGCCGCCCAGGCTTGCTCGGCCCTGGTGACCCTCAGGTTCCATTGCGCCCACAACAGGCCGGCTGTGGCAGGGTCGACCAACGGGGCGACGGCATTCTGCTCAGTGCTGTCGAGGACGATTGGTGCGTCGCTAGGCGGGGTAAAGGACACCAGTTTGTTCTCGGTGAGTCCTTGCACCCCAGGGATGCTGGTCGCAGCGTAGGGGAACGCTGGATCGGATGACTCCACGACCGCGATCCCGATCTCGTCGTTTCGGTCGACCACTTTTGCTCCGACCGAGGCCACGAGATCATCAATGCTGTCCGGAAGTTGCCCCCCGAGGCCCAGCAGGATGTATTGTTTGGAGTCACTCGCTCTCGCCGGGGTGGCGCTCCCCATCGGGAGCACCATCGCCCCCACAGCGAAGATCAGTACCCCAACGGTAAACCTCACAACTGAGCGCATTGACGTGTTCTCCCACGAGATGTGTTCATGGTGCGAAGTTAGTGGAAACTTCTTCCAAATCGTCCGACCGATGTCGCGTGGCCAGGGCACCATATTTGGAGCAATCGCCATACCGCTGGATCTGCTTCCAGGTAAGATGTCTCGGCCGGATCCCAAGAATAAGAGCTATCGGCCGGATCCAAAAAGAGATGAGCCCTGGGTCTGTCAGAAGGCAGCACAGCGTGGATGGACTGCGTTAGTGCGTCGGTAGATCATGTAACTAACGTGCGGCGATATGCTTGGGCGGTCGCCACGTCCCTATGAGGGTGCCAGCCAACAGCGGAGGGGACGAGACCCGGGCAAGTGCGGTTTAGGCCCGCCTCCTGGTATGCCGTGCAAAACTAAAGATCGGTGAGGCTGGCGGACCTGACCGTTCGTTCCTGAACACGCTCGCCGGACCGGTCACGACCGCAGAATGCCACGTGTCCTGCGGTCGGCGTGCTCCACCGGGCGGCGGGAACTCGCCAGCCAAGCCCGAAGCATTTCGAGTCGCGTCTGACCAGATTCCATGACGCTGGCTAAGCGTTACGAGGGACCGATGCCAACGAAGATGCAGAATCAGGCCGTCCTGGCGGGAGCGCTTGTCGCCTTGGTTGCCTGGACGGCTGTGGTATTCACACCGCCGCTAGCTGCCGCAGACCTTGCCATCACGGGGTGGCTGCAACAGTACGCGTCCCCCACTCTCGATGCTGTGCTGTCGCTCGTCACGATTCTCGGCAATGCTGAGATCACCACGGTGCTCGCCGTGCTCATGGGCATCGTGCTGATTCGGAGGCGGCAGGCTCCGCTGGCTGTTGCCCTGTGGGCGGTCTTCGTCAGCGGGAGCGGTATCGAGTGGGCGACCAAGCATTGGTTGCCCCATGCGAGTGTCCCGGCGTCCTTGCAGCGGCACGGGCTTAACATCTTGCATCACCAGTTTCATACGCCGTATTCGTATCCCAGCGGGCATGCCTTCCGCACGCTCCTGCTCGCCACGGCGGCCTCGTGGATATGGACGCGAGCTCAAGAAGGAGCGGCTTGGCGGCGTTACCTACTCGGTGTGCTCGTGGTGTTGATGGGGGTTGCGCTTGTCTACCTGGGAGATCACTGGGCGAGCGAGGTGGTTGGGGGATTCCTGCTGGCGTCTGTTGCAGTCGTGTTCCTCCGCGCGCAACGCGGGGAGTGGGCGAGAACTCCTTCACGCTGACAACAAGAGACCTCAGAGCGATGCGATTCGCGTCAACGCGCGAAGCAAAGCGACGTGTGGGGTACGGAGAAGCCGGGAGCGGATACCTTACTGCTTAGTTCTTCGTTTGTCCCTGTGTACTCTGCGGTGTGCTTGGTGGTGCCAGCTTGTTCTCGTCGGGGTCTTCCATCGACTTGCGAAAATCACGAATCGTCTTGCCCAGGGCGGCGCCCAGTCCTGCCAAGCGCGATGGCCCGAAGATCAGCAGAGCCACGACCAGGACAATGATCAGTTCCTTACTGATATTCATCAGGTTCACCCACCCCGGCACACCGGCATCAGGGTGCGCCTTCAATCCCCAATTATACACTACACAGACTCGGCGGGGGGCTATGGGTGGCTCCCCGCGCAGGTGGGGGCGAGGTCGGTATGGTACACTGAACCTTACGGCGGCAAAGGGAGTTCCAGCCGCAGGCGCCCGCTGCCGGATTGGCTGATCGGTCTCGTCAGGATGGGGGATGGCTATCGTAAGGGGGGTGCGCCAGGATGCGCGCGAGTGACCGCGAGTCGATGACGCCCGTACGGGTCGAGGTCATTGCGTATGCCCCCACCGCGTTTTTCCACTGCCAGCATTGCGAACTGACGCTCCAGCACGTCGGAGTCGGCCAGAAGATCCACGACGAACAAACCACTTACGCTCTTCCCCCCGACCTCTCACGCGACTATCAAGCGCTCTCGGAGTGGGTGCGTGCGCTGACCGCACACTACGGCGGCCAGGTAATCGTCAAAGTGGTCGACGCGGCGTCGGTAGAGGGATTTTGGAAGTCCCTGCGTTACCGCGTGCGTCGCTACCCAGCTGTCATCGTCGCCGGGCAGGACCGCTGTCTCGGAACCAACACTGCCACAGTCCAGGCTTTCATCGACCGGCACCTGAGCGCGCCCGTGTCCGTATAGAGATAGAAGTTCGCCCCACAAAGGAGGGGGTGGAACTCCGAACCGAGACTGCTATACCTCTTGTCCAGCAACCGTCCGTTGACCCTGAGTCAGGATGAGGAGGGTTGCAATGAATACCCTGTGGGTTGTAATTTTCGGCACCATTGTCATCTATCTGGCCTACAACTTCTACGCGAAGCGCATTGATCGTGAAGTCATTCAGGCAGATCCCAAACGGGCCACCCCGGCCCGGATGTACAACGATGGCGTGGATTTCATGCCCGCCAGCCGGAACGTGCTGTACGGGTACCACTTTAAGTCGATTGCGGCAGCCGGACCCATCGTCGGGGTAATCACGGGGGTCAACCTGTGGGGGTGGACGCCCTCCATCTTGTGGCTGCTGATCGGCGTCTCGTTCATCGGGTGGGCCAGCGACTACAGCGCCATCATGGTCGCGGTGCGCAACGAGGGCAACTCGCTGAGCGCGATTGCCCACCGTCTGATCTCCCCGCGTACCCGCACCATCCTGTTCCTGTTCATCTTCTTCTACCTGCTGCTGATTGCGGCCGCGTTCGTCGGGATCTTGGCTCCCATCCTCGTTGGTCGCCCAGACGTTCCGTTTGGCGTCTTCATTCTCGCGCTGATGGGACTGCTCGCGGGACAAATGCTCTACAAGATGAAGGTGGACTTGGTGCTGGTGACCCTCGTCGTCGTGGTGGTCACGATTCTGGCCATGGCGCTTGGACCGCTGGGGGTGAACTTGACGAAAGCGCCGGTGGACTGGAGCCAGGGACCGATCAGCGGGGCGATCGTCGCCATCAACAAGTCAGTGGACTCGGGCGGCCCGCTCTATACGGTCATCGATCCCACGAACGCAGACACGCGTATCCCGGCGCCGGGGGCTGATGGCAAGCGCCCGACGACATCGACCTATGATCCCGCGACCGGTGCGATCAAGGTCTTGCCCAGCTACTTACTGTGGGCGCTCTTCCTGCTTGTGTTTAGCTACTTGGGAGCCAACCTGCCGATTTGGCGGTTTGCCCAGCCGGTGAACTACATTGGGTTCTGGATCACCGGGCTCGTAATTATCGGCAGTGGCATCGGGGCAGTCCTGGCTCCCTTCCTCAATCCCGCGGTGGCGGTATTCAAATCCGCGGCGTTCAAGGGATTCTTCCCTCCGCAGCCGACGGGTGCTCTGCAACCACTGTGGCCGATGTTATTTGTGACCATTGCCTGCGGGGCGATTTCGGGCTGGCACGCCTTGTTCGGTTCCGTCGGGACCGCCCGCCAGTTGGAGTACGAAACGGATGGCCTCCCGGTGGGTGGGGGAGCCATGTTCAGTGAGAACGCGTTGGGCCTGCTTTCACTGACGGCCGTGTCCATCTCGGGCGGGGCCGGGGGCGTGGCGTTTGCGAGCGGCGTCGGCCGCCTGCTTAACGTCGGGACGTTCGGCGCGCTGCCCGTGGCGTACGGGACCGCGCTGGCGTTTGGGGCGTTTGTGGTCATCGTGCTGACGGTGACTCAACTGATCTTCCGCCTCATGCGGGTCACGCTGGGCGAGTGGTTGGGCGAGGCGTGGGGGGGATTCAAGAACCAACACGTGGCGACCATCGTCGGAATGATCGCGGCGACGCTACTGCTGCTGTCAGGCACCTGGGTGTACCTGTGGCAGCTCTTCGGGGCGTCCAACCAGCTCATGGCGGCGTTGAGCCTGCTGATTGTGACCGTGTGGCTGGCCTCGACCAAGCGCAACCCGGCGTACGCCGGTATTCCCATGGTGTTCATGTACGTGACAACCATGGCGGCGACGCTGGTGACTGCGTATAACCTCTACGTAACGATCCTGCTCAAGCCGAGCCTGTCCGCTATCTCGATCTGGGGGGCGTGGGCGATGATCATTGTCGCCATCTTGCTCTTCGTGACGGCCCTGGTCATTGGGCTGGACGGCTGGCAGGCGTACATGCGGTATCGGTCGGCACCTCCTCGCGCCGCGCCGGCGCCGGCACGCGCGCGCGGGTAGCCGAATCATTCTCGGATAGCTCGGCGCTATCGGGAGGCCGCACTCCGTTTCGGAGTGCGGCCTCTGCTCTTTGTCGTCAGGCGTCGGTGGTCACGGCGTGCGCCAGTTCACGGAAGGTCTGGAACAGCCGTTCTGCGCTGCCACGCTCAGGACGGGGAGACCGCAGGTGCACCTCGAGGTGCGGGTGTGTGCGTCGGATGGACAGACGCCAGATGGCGGGACTGATCGCCTGAAACTCCTGCCAGAGGCGGTGGGCCACTTGGGAGGCGCGCCCGCCGCTATAGGCCACTTGCACGTTGGAGTCCTCCCAGTCTGCCCGCTGCCAATCGGCCAGCGCCAGACGCTGTAGGGCGTCGCGGCCTGTCCAGCCCCGCCGGTCGCCTGCTTCGACCTCAAACCGCGGAGCCTGCGCTAACCGTGCCCGCAGGATGAGAAAATCGCGCCGTCCGTGTAGCCGTCCCCATCCCCACATGAGACCTACGTCTCGGGGTTCGAGTACGACGAGGACTTCGGCGTCGAGGAAGGGGTCAGTAGGCTGGGCGATCTTCAGTTCGACCACGGAGCTTCCCAGCCAGCGCATCGTCGTGCGTCGGCCAAGCAGGGGCAGCCCGCCCTGCAGCCAGCGCAAGAGGGCGTTCCCCTTGCGGAGGTTCCACTGAACACCGAGGGCGAACCACGCGACGACGACGAAGACGACGGCGATGGCGATAGGTGATGTCACGGGTATCCTATGCGGGGCGGGTGGTTACGGCCCCAGGGGCCGTGGCACTGATCATACCAAACCCCGCGCCTAATGCGATTCCGTTGACAGTGCAAGGTCCCCAGGTACAATTGTGGAAGACTCGCTTGGCGTGCGTAAACGAGGTCCCGTGTCGGCCCGATTGAGCGGTATTCTCACGGCGTTGCGAGAGTTCGCGTTCGGGATGACCGGATATGAGTTTACGCGGCACGCCGCAGAGCTACGGGGGTCCTTGGAGACGCTGTTCATGGTGAATACTGTGGGGGATATGATCGGGCTTCCTGTCATCCCGCCGTACTACGCCCTGCGGTTAGTGCCCTACCTCGTTCCACACATCGCCACGTGGCGGCGGCGGGTGCTGCGCGAGCGTGAGATTACCGAAGACCACGACTTGGATTTGCACGGCATCTGAGGTAGCCCCTGATGACTGACATCACCCAGACCCCCGACCCCAAGGCTCCGCGCGGCCTGAGCCGGTTTTTCCGTACGGTGCGTGAGATCACCTACGGGATGGCTGCGCACGACATGACCCGCGCGGCGCTGCGCACGCGGGCCAGCATGGAGCACTTGTTCATCCTGATCACCATGGGCGACCTGTTGGGGGTGCCCATTCTGCCTCCGTACTACTCGATGCGGTTGCTCCCCTACGTGGTGCCGCAGATCTCCACCTGGAAGCGACGCATGCTGCGCGAGAAAGATGCAACCGATGCGATCTTCTAGGGTTCACCACCGCCTGTAGGGCAGAAGAGGAGTCACGGGATTTCCCTCGCCACGGTTTTCCACCAAAACCCTGACCGCCGGTACATCATGTTTGGCGGCAAGGGGGGGCTCGGCAAGACGACGTTCTCGGCCGCGACGGCATACTGGCTGGCGCAGCAGGGACACCGTGTCTTAGTCTTCTCGGTTGATCCGCAAGCGAGTCTATCGGATATTTTCCAACGCGATCTGTTCGGCAAAGGGGCGGTCCAGATCATGGACCGCTTGTGGGCCCAGGAAGTCGATGCCGACTCGCACATCAAGGCCTATCAGGGCGAGGTGCGGCAGAAGATCTTGGATATGTACGGGCTCGAAAGTGTCCCCGAGGAGATCGAAGACTACATCGCTGCCGCCTCCGCCGAGCCCGCGATGGAGGAAAGCGCCATCTTTGATGCAGTAGTGGACATCGTCGTCAAAGGCGATTACGACTACTACATCTATGACCTGGTCCCCCTCGGCCACGCGCTGTACTACCTGAGCATGGCCAAAGTGTACGACGAGTGGATCTCGAAAATTACGAAGCTGCGGGAGGAGATGCGGGAGTACGACGAGATGGTCACCCGCATCAAACGGCAGAAGACCACAGAAGAAGACCAAATCCTCACGGAGCTGCAGTACATCCGCACCCGAATCGGGACCTCGTCGAAAATTCTCACCGACAAGCAGAAGACCGCTTTCTTCTTCGTCCTGGTTCCCGAAGAGATGATCCTGCTGGATACTCAGAAGGCGGCGACGTTATTCCAGCAGTTCGATGTGCCGATCGCCGGGTATATCGTGAACCGGGTCCTGCCCGACGCCCTGCTCCAGCAGCAGATCCCTCCGTACCTGAAGCACCAGATCGACCAGCAGCACACGTATCTGGACCAGATCCGGCGCATGTATGGCAACGACGTGCTGGCGTACGTGCCGGAGCTCGAACGCGATATCACGGGTCTGAAGATGATCGAACGACTCGCGGGGATCATGTATGACGGTCGCTAGGGCGCCGGCCCTCCACTCCGCCAGCGCCCCTGCAAATTTGATCACCAAGTCCTTGCGCGCCTACGTCGCCGCGCACCCTAACCTCAAGTTTGTGTTCTTTGGCGGCAAGGGAGGGGTGGGCAAGACGGTCATGGCCGGGGCGACGGCCGTGTGGTTGGCCCAACAGGGCCGGCGGACGATCCTGGTCTCCACGAACCCGGTCCACAGTTTGTCCGGTCTCCTCGGGCAGAACGTCTTCGGCCAGCACACCCCGGTGCACACCGTGGACCGGCTGCGGGCTTTCGAGATCGACACGAAAGACACGATCGCGCGCTCCAAGCAGGAGATCCGGGAGAAGATCCAGTGGTTTTTGAAGTTTGCGGAGATTTCCACCAAAGCCGACGAGTTTGTGGAGTCGGCCAGCATGAATCCTGCCTTTGAAGAGTCGGCAATGTTTGAGAACATGCTGGACCTGATGATCAAAGACGAGTACGACGCCTACGTATTTGATACCGCGCCCACGGCGAACGCCCGGCGTCTGCTGGGGATGTCCAAGGTCTACTCGTTGTGGGTCAACAAGATGATGAAGTCCCGTCAGGAGGCCCAAACCCTGCGCGAAGCATTGTCTTTTACGAAGAAGAAAGAAGCCGATCCGTTGATGGAGTACCTGACCAGCCTCCGCGGACGCATGGCCCGCGCGCAGACCCTGCTTACCAATCCCGAGCAGACCGCGTTTTTCTTCGTGACGTTGCCGGAGGCTCTGCCGATTGCGGTCGTCCGGCGGTTTATCGGCTGGTTTCATGACTTCGGGATCCCCGTCGGCGGGGTCGTGGTCAATCGCCTGATCCAGACAGACACCGTCGGGCCTGAAGCATCGGATTTTGTGCGCAACCGCATGGCCATGCAGCAGGGCTACATGCAGGAAATCTATCAGACGTTCGAAGGGCTCGTCCGGGCCATTATCCCGCTCTATGATACGGAGGTGCGGGGGGTCCCCGCGCTCGAGCACCTAAGCAAAGCCCTGTTCTCGTAACCCCTCCCCCGCCGTCTCGAGTCCTGGGTCTTGCCGAAAGCTCTTGACATTTCGTTCAGAATCCACAACCATATGGTTGTGGATTCTCTCGGGTCGACCTTTGCGGCCCTCTCTGATCCCACCCGCCGGTCGATTGTGGACCGACTCACCCGGGGACCGGCACCAGTCAGCGAACTGGCGCGGCCCTTTGCCATGTCGCAGCAGGCCGTCTCAAAGCACGTGGCCTACTTGGAACGCGCTCACCTGATTCACAAACGGCGCGCCGGGCGACAGCACCTGTGCGCCCTGAACCCCGCCGCCCTCCGCGCGGTCGCGCAGTGGGCGGAGAGCTACCGGCGGGTGTGGGAGAAGAACTTTCAGCGCCTCGATGCTCTTCTGGAAGAGATGAAGACCTCGAAGAAGCGGGGACAGGCCGCAAGGAGAGACAGCTAGATGAAGAACAGCGACAGCTTGAAAGTGACGCCGTCGGGGGACCGAGAGATCGTCATTACGCGATTGTTTGACGCCCCGCGCGGACTGGTGTTTGACGCGTTGACCAAGCCGGAGCTGATCCGGCGATGGCTCTTGGGACCAGGGGGTTGGTCGATGACGGTGTGCACCGTGGATCTCCGAGTCGGCGGGGCCTACCGGTACGTGTTGCGCAACGATCGGAACGGAGCGGAGATGGGGTGGGAGGGTACCTATCGCGAGGTCGTGCGCCCAGCGCGAATCGTGCACACCGAGCGGTTCGATCAGCCCGTCTACCCAGGGGAATCCGTGATTACGACCGTGTTGGCGGAAAAGGGCGGCCAGACCATCTTCACGGCCAGGATCCTCTTCGACTCGAAGACGGCGCGCGACACCGTCCTGTCCTCCGGCATGGAGCGGGGCGTGGCGGCAAGCTACAACAAGCTAGAGCAGGTCTTGGAGGGCCAGGGCCAGACAACGTGAGTTCAAATCCATCAACGTCAGGAGGGTCGTCATGGATCAGGGGATCAGATTATTTGTCTATCCCGTCAAAGACCTCACTCGAGCGAAGACGCTGTACAGCAAGTTTTTGGGCACAGAGCCCTACGCTGAGGGGTCCTACTATGTGGGCTTTCGAGTGGGAGACCAAGAGATAGGGTTAGATCCCAATGGCCACAAGCAAGGAATGACAGGGCCGATCGGCTACGTGTATGTGAAGGATATCAAGAAAAGTCGGCAACTACTCCTCGACGCCGGCGCCCAAGCCCATCAAGAGATCAAAGATGTTGGTGGGGGGAGGCTGGTCGCCACGGTAAAAGACGCAGACGGGAACATCATCGGGCTCGTTCAGGACCCATGAGGTCACCACAAGGAGGATTCGGATGCAGAAGATTACGACGTTTTTGACCTACAACGATCAGGCTGAGGAGGCGGTCAATCTCTACACCTCCGTTTTCCCCAATTCCAAGATCATGAGCACAACGCGGTATGGCGCATCCGGGCCGGGACCCAAAGGCTCGGTGATGTCCGTCACATTTCAGCTCGCGGGGCAAGAGTTCTTTGCCCTCAACGGGGGTCCGTCGTTCAAGTTCTCGCATGGCATTTCCCTTTTTGTGAATTGCGAGACTCAGGCAGAAATCGACGAACTGTGGGAAAAGCTCTCCCGCGGGGGAAAACCAGGCCAGTGCGGCTGGCTGACGGACAGGTTTGGGGTGTCATGGCAGATCGTCCCATCTGTTCTCGGCAAGTATTTGGGCGATAAGGATGCGGGGAAGGCGACCAGGGTCATGCAGGCGATGCTTCAGATGACCAAGCTTGACATCAGCAAACTCAAGCGGGCGTACGATCAAGCATGATCCACAGCCCTCTCCATCGGGTCAGACCAAGTGCGGGGTGGTGTCTCGGGAGCGGTCTACCTCGCGCGGGGAAGCCCTGGGTCCGAACGCCGTGCAGGCGCTCCTGCCGGTAGGTGGGCGAGAAGCGCTCCCACCGTGGTCAGCATGAATCCGCGTTGGGCGAGGGCCTCGGCGGTTTGGGGAAGAATTCGGATCGTCCCGGGCACACCTTCATGCAAGAGCACGATCCCTCCACTGTCTGCTTGTCTCAGGACTTTTGCTTTCAGGGCGTCCCCGCTCGGACTCGCATAATCTCCGCCCCCCGCCGTCCACATCACCGTGGACAGGCCCAAGCTGTGGGCCACATGCATGAGATCGGCGGAGTACTCGCCGTAGGGTGGGCGGAAGTACCGGGGGGCCTGCCCCGTGACAGCGGCAATGACCTCCTGTGTACTAGCCAGCTCCTCGGTCATCTGCGCGACCGACAGCCGCGTGAGGTGGGGGTGGTGATAGGAATGGTTGGCCACCTCATGGCCGGCTCGGACGATGGCCTGAACCAGGAACGGGTACCGTTGGACGTTCTCGCCGGTGACGAAGAAGGTTGCCTTCACTCCCAGCTGCGCCAAGGTGTCCAGCAGGAGGGTCGTGTAGATGGGAAATGGCCCATCATCGAAGGTCAGGGCTAAGGTGGCCTGCGCCCGATCCCCGCGATAGATATCGGTAGGGGCGAACGGGATCGTGTTCTGGGCGAGTCTGAAACGCTGCGGCGGCCTGCGGCCTGATGCGGCCTGCGGCGTGCGGAGGCCCAGCGGGCGGGAATACCAGACGCGCGCGAGCGGCCGGATCACATCGGCAGGCGTGTAGCGCGCGGACAGGTCCGTGAACTCACCCCGACTGATCGCGGCCGAGAAAATGACCGGAGCCGTCGTGGCGCGGCCGGTCGGGTCGTACTCCAGGCCGATGAGGTCCAGTTCGTCGAGTTGCGGAATGCGGGTGAGCGCCGTCCAGGCGATGCGGCCGGCAAAGGCCTGCAACTCTTGGGGGGACTCCATCCCGTCAAAATGCGTGAAGGTGACCTGGGCGACAGTGAGATGACCGTTCGTATCCGCCGCCAGGCTGGTGACGCGGCCACTGATGCCTTCCATCCGGAGAGACTGCCGCAGCGCATCTTCGACGTCTGGGCGCATGCGGACCATTTGCGGAATGGAATTCGCATAGACACCCGGCATCGTCGCGACGACGAACGCGACGGTGACGGCCAAGGTTGAAATGCGATAGCGTGTCATCAGAGGGTGCCCCACGTACTGTCGGCAGAAGCGCGCCTTTCCTCCGGCAAGTTCCCCCACCGATTGTTGGGCCGCAATTGGTGCCGATGAACTCATACTCATGCCCTATCGGCTGGATTGCTTCCTACTTGAGTGGGGAGCAAGAAACACGCCACAGGCTGCGGCAGCAGGGCGAAACCCTGCAACTGATGAGGCGATTCCGTCGCGGCGGTCGGCCGAGCCGTTCGCTACCCGCTGCTCCGGGGTGGCGGTATAATTTCCCCGTGCGCTCTGGAGTCGGACGGTTTCAAGTCATGGCGACCTTGCAGGCGGCGCGGGCGAAGACCTTGGGCTTGCGGCTCGCGAGTGCGCAGTCGTGGGGGTTAAATCGCGCGATCTACTACGCGGCGGCGAAGCGCGGGTTCAAGGGTGGAGCGGGCCCGGCCAAGCCGAAGAAATATACGGCAACTTTCGGAGAATTTGCCCTGGGAGCCGACAAGGCGTACAAGGTGAGCGCCGGCGGGAAGACGCTGTTCACGATCGGCGGGGAGATCCAGCGCCCCGAGGATTTCCGCAAGCAAATCGTCCAGCGGTTTGCGGGGACCTTTCGAGAGGCCTGGGAGGAAGCCGTGCGGATCATGCAGGCGTACCCGACCGCCGTGCTGGAGTCCCCCCAGCAGTTCTACCTTCAAGTGTACCGACCACGCCGTGATGTTTTGGCGGCCAAGTGGACCGAGCGAGCAGCGAAAACATCGGCCGCAAAGACGCCGGAGACTGTCTAACGCCTACAGCTGACGGCCACACCACACGGATGGCCGAGCAGATGTCCCCGTCGGGGATCGGCGGGAGAAAGACTAGATCCTCCCAAGCAGGACGTCGATGAGCACACCAGCTATCGAAACCCGCAACTTGGTGCGAACCTATCGCACCCGCAAGTCCGCCCAGAACCCCTCCGGAGGCACGGTGGTGGCGGTGGACGGCATCACCTTAGAGATCCCGCGCGGCGAACTGTTTGGGTTGCTCGGGCCGAATGGGGCTGGCAAGACGACCGTGATCAAGGTCCTGGTGACCCTGCTGCTGCCTACGTCGGGATCCGCCCGGGTCGCCGGGTTTGACGTGGCGCGCGAGACTCAGCAGATCCGGGAGCGGATCTCCATGGTCTCCGGCGGGGAGAGCTCCGGCTACGGGTTACTCACCGTGCGCGAGCAGCTGTGGATGTTCAGCCAGTTCTACGGTCTGCCCTCGAGAGCGGCGCTGGGGCGGATTGACGAGTTGTTGAAAGTGGTGGGGCTGTTCGACGAACGCTACCGCCGGGTGAGTGCCCTGTCGAGCGGCATGCGCCAGAAGATGAACCTCGTGCGCGGCCTGCTGTCCGATCCGGAGATTTTGTTTCTCGATGAGCCGACGTTGGGACTGGATGTGGGGGCCGCACGCGACGTCCGTGCGTACATCCGCGAGTGGATGCGGGAGCGACCGGGGCGGACCATCTTGCTGACCACGCACTACATGCACGAGGCGGAGGAGCTCTGCGACCGCGTGGCGATCATCCACAAAGGCGCCATCGTCGTCACGGATACACCGGCGGCCCTCCGACATCGCGCGGCGGGAGGGAGCTACTTCATCCTCACCACCTCTGTGCTGGACGGGGCGACCTGGCTGGGCCAAGTGCCGGGCGTGCAGCGCGTCGACACGCGTGATGGAGACGGCAGCACCGAGGTCCGTTTGGAGCTGGCCGACGATGGGGTCATTGCCGGTGTGGTGAAGGCCCTTGCCGATCGGGACCGGCGCATCCTGTCGCTACGGAAGGTCGAACCCAGCCTTGAGGATGTCTTTATGCAGATCGTCGGACGGCGTCTGGAAGAGGCCGACGAGGCCGGAGGCCGCCATGAGTGATATCCCGAAGGCGACCGGTTTCACCCGCGTGCTGCGGGCCAGCCGCGGCCGATCCTACCCGCGAATCATCGGGCTACTGCGCGAACGCTCCTGGGTGTTCTACGACACTGTGCTGCCTCTGCTCGGTACGATCGCCTTC
>DATGVF010000186.1:0-4263 GCA_035300645.1 bacterium | reverse complement strand
ATCTCAACGTGGGCGACATCGAGCGGATGGATTTCTGGACGGTCGGGGGCAAGGTGCAGGGGATTACGACGTACGTGCAGCTGGTGATGATGGACTACAACGCCAAGCGGCTCCAGGCCGGAGGCTTCAACAAACCGGCAGTGACATGGGACGAACTGCGTCGGCAGTCCCTGGCGTTAAAGCAGAAGGGCGTGGATCCCTACCCGCTGGCACTCGGCGCGATCGACTGGTCGTGGTTCTTGATGTCCCTCTCGGCCGGGGATCCGATGTTCGACAGCGGTTTGAATCCCGTGTTCAGCAACTCCGGGTCGCCGGCCCGGACCGCCATGACCAGGCTGATCGGGTTTTTCGCGAGTGACAAGGTCATCACGCCAGATCTACTGACGAAGGTCACGCCACATGACGTCTTCATGGGTGGGACCGGCGTCTACCATCAGGCCTGGCAGGGTTCCCTGGCGGTGATGAACAACGCCAAAATCTCCAAGCAGGCGCCGGATGTGCAGTACCTGCTGATGCCCGACCAGCACTACACCTGGAGCCTGGACGCCGCGATCGGCTTGTCGCGGTTCTCCGGCAAGAAGGATGCGGGCTGGGAGTTCATCAAGTGGTACGTCTCTGCCGAGAACCTGCGGGCGATCTACAAGGCCGTCGGCCTGGTCCCGTCCCGCAGCTCCTTGCAACGGGCGTTGAACTCGGAGGGTGCGATCCAGGGCTTTGACGTCATGGCGGAGCAGGCCAAGTATGTGCATCAACTGCCGCGGACGGCGAAGTGGTGGGGCCCGTGGACGCAGAGCGTCACGGAGGCGATCCGGAAGGCTGCCCAGGGCCAGCTCACGTCTGATGCCGCGGTCGATGCGGTGGCCAAGCGCTGGAATGAACTGAAGGCCCAGTATAAGCAATAGGCTTTGTTACGGATTCGAAGCGAGGAGCGGACTGCTTACCTGGCCATCCTGCCGGTCGGTCTGCTCCTCGTGCTTTTTGTGTATTACCCCGCCATCTCCACGTTTCTCCTCGGCCTGACCGACGCTAACCCGCGGGTCCAGGGGTTGGAAGGCGTCGCGCACTTCATCGGCCTGCGCAACTACGCTCAGACGCTGGGATCGGGAGAGTTCTGGGCGAGCGTCTGGCGCACGACGCTGATCGTCCTGATGGTCTTGCCCCTGGAACTGGCCATCGGTCTGGGCGCCGCGATGATCCTCAACGAGGAATTCCGCGGCCGGGCCGTCCTGCGTACCATCGCGATTATCCCCTGGATGCTGCCCCCGCTGGTGAACGGCTTCATGTGGTCATGGATTTTGAACGGGGACTACGGCGCGCTCAATGGTCTGCTCTATCAGCTGCACCTCGTCACTGGCTACCACCACTGGCTGGCGTCGCCATCTGCGCAGCTCTTCTGGGTGGCCCTGGCCCAGGTGTGGACACGGTTCCCCTTCGCCATGGTGGTGCTGCTGGCCGGGCTGCAATCGATCCCCCAGGATGTGGTCGAGGCGGCCCGCGTCGACGGGGCAAGGCCGGTGCAGGTCTTCCGGTCGGTGACGTTCCCGATGCTCCTGCCGGCATTCACCGTTGTCCTGGCCGTGGAGTTCATCGTCACCTTCCAAATCTTCGACGTCATCTGGTCTTTGACGTCCGGCGGGGCAGCGGGTCAGATCATCAACCCCTTTACCAAAGCCGTGATGATCCTGAATTACGAAGTCGTCTTTCGCAACCTGGATCTTGGACTGGGCTCGGCTCTGGCCTACCTGATTCTGCTCCTGTCGATGGGCGTGGGATACGTTTTTGTGCGGATGCTCTATGAGCGGGGTGCGTGAAGTGATGCTGCCTCGGGTGCTCAGACGCATCTTCTTCTGGGTGGCTGTCGCGCTGCTGGCGCTGTGGAGCCTGGCCCCGATCTACTGGATCGTGGTCAGCAGCATCTCCACGCGGATCGAGCTGTACACCGTCCCCTACAAGCATTGGATCCCACAGTCGCCGACGCTGCAAAACTACATCGATGTCTTCACCACCGGCCCCAAGTACCGCGCGGGGGGATTCCTGCCATCGGCGACGCTGCTCTACTCCGGCGTGCGCAACAGCATCCTCGTGGCCTTGCTGGCCGCGGCCCTCCTCAGCCTGCTCGCCTCGCTGGCAGGGTACGCCTTTGCCCGGCTGAACTTTCGGGGGCGTTCTTTCTTGTTCTTCATGATGCTTCTGCTGGTGCCGCTGCCGATCTGGGTCTCGCTCATCGCGTTGTTTCAGCTGATGAGCGTGGTGGGATTGATCGATACGAAGCTCGGCCTGGTCTTGCTGTTTGTGGCCTATGGAGCCCCTCTGTACGTGTGGCTGATGCAGACGTACATTCGGGCTACGCCACGCGACATCGAGGAGGCAGCGCTGATCGACGGCGCGTCTCGTTTCAGGGCACTGCGCACCATCATCCTGCCCGTGGCATTCCCGGGACTCGTGTCGGTGTTCCTGGTGGCCTTTCTGACGGTCTGGAACGCGTTTCTCATCCCGCTCATTTTCACCAACTCCGAAAGCGCCCAACCCCTCACCGTGGTCCTGTCGCTTTTCATCGGCCAGTATGAGGTGGCGTGGGAAGCGATGTCTGCGGCGGCAGTGGTGACGATGATCCCACCGATCGTGATGGCGCTCTTCTTCCAGCGCTATATCGTGCGAGGGCTGGCCCTGGGGGCGGTGCAGTAAACGATGCCGTCCCATCCCGATGTGTCGGTCAGTGGCATGACCCTGGAGCAGAAAGTAGGGCAGATGTTCATGCTGGCGTTCGCCGGCTCCACGGCCAAGAATGCTGCCGCCCTTCTCCGTGATCATCATCTCGGGGCCTGCTACCTGAGCAACGACAACTTCATCGATCCCGGTCAATCGGTCGCGTTGATGGCGGAACTGCAAGAACTGGCCCGCGCGGGCTCCGGGATCCCGGCGCTACTGGCAGCGGATCAGGAAGGGGCGTGGGCAGTCCTCACCCCTTACAGCTGCGCTGGTCCCGGCAACATGGGCCTGGGGGCGACGGGGTCCCCCGAGGACACGCGCGCGATGTACGCGGTCTTCGGTCGGGAACTGCGCGCCGCTGGCCTCAATGCTGACCTCGCACCCGATGCCGATGTGAACAGCAACCCGCTCAACCCGATCATTGGGGTGCGCTCTTTCGGAGAGGATCCGGAGATGGTGGCGCGGCACGTCCGCGCGGGCGTGGCAGGGTTGCATGATGCCGGGGTGGTCGCGGCGGCCAAACATTTTCCTGGGCACGGGGATACCGCCACCGATACCCACCGTGGCCTGGCGCGCGTGGATCGCGATCAGCAGGTTCTCGAGCGGCGGGAGTTTGTGCCATTCCGGGCGGCCATCGACGCCGGTGTGGACATCGTCATGACGTCGCATATCCTGTTCCCCGCGCTAGATCCGCAGCGGCCGGCGACGCTTTCCCCCAAGATCCTGCACGACCTGCTCCGCGACGCGATGGGATTTACCGGGGTCATCGTGACGGATTCGTTCAATATGGGGGCGGTGCGGCGGGTCTATGATCCGCTCGATGCCGTCATACAGACGGTGCAGGCCGGAGCCGATATGGTGCTCTTGGCCGAGGAACGCTATGGCGACGAGTCCGGGGACTACGTGGACCGGCAAGCGCGCTTGGTCGGTGGGTTGGTGGCCGCCGTGAAAAAGGGACAGGTTCCCCTCTCGCGGATCGACGATGCAGTGGCGCGGATCCTTTCGCTCAAGAAGCGCTATAGGTTTGGCGAACAGTCCACTCCCGGCGCGAGGACAAGCGCCGACACGGTTGGGTCACCGGCGCACAGAGAGATCGAGCGCAAGGTTGCCACGGATGCGGTCGTCCTCGTGCAGAATCGGGGCGGCGTGGTCCCGTTGAATGGCGAGCGGATCAACCGCATTGTGATGCTGTCCGCGACCGATCCGGATGGGTATCGACGGATGGCGGCCGGGCGTGGTATCGGGCCTAATGTTGTGGAGCGCCCTTCGGATGTCGCAACCGCAGAGATCCGCAAGCGCCGTCCGGACGCAGTCAGCCTGGCGCTGCGCAACGGGGAGTGGGAAGCACACGCCAACACTCTGGCTGGGGCGAGCGCGATTGTCGTCGTGACTGAAAAGTTTCCGCTGGCAGGATTCGACTTTCCTGACGCATCCCAACATCGATTGATTCGGTGGCTGCTGTCACGGCGCATTGCTCCGGTTATTGTCCTCGCCTGCCGTGACCCGTATGAGCTGGCTCAGTTCCCCGAAGTAGACGCTTACATCTGCGCGGTA
>DATGVF010000185.1:0-2268 GCA_035300645.1 bacterium | reverse complement strand
CTCTCGGGAGGAGAGCACGGCGGCACGCACCACGCGGGCGAAGGTCGGGGAAGCGGAGATGCCAACCGCGAGCATCGCGTTGAGCAGGTTCGGGCCGAGGATGGCGATGACCACCAGCGCCAGCAGGATCCCCGGGAACGTCAGCATCAAATCGACCAGCCGCATCATCGCTCGGTCGGTGAGGCCGCCGTAAAATCCTGCCGACAGGCCCATGGGCACGCCGATCAGTATCGCGATGGCCACCGAAATGAGCCCCGTTTGCAGCGAGATGCGGGCCCCGAAGAGAATGCGTGTGAACAGGTCCCGACCGAGGACGTCCGTGCCCAACCAGTGCCGGGCACTCGGGGGCTTCATGCCGTCAACCGCGTTCATCTCCAGCGGGTCCCACGGCGTCAGCAGGGGCGCGGCGACGGCGACGGCAATCAGCCCGGCGAGAATGATGCCCCCGAGCAGCGCGCTCTTCGACCGCCGCAACCGGAGGAACGCCTCCCCCCACAGCGAGCGGGGCGCGGCCCGTCCGAGGGCTTGGGCCTCAGTCGAAGCGGATGCGCGGATCGAGGTAGGCATACGAAAGGTCCACGACCAGATTGATGACGGTGTAGATCAGCGCGATGAACAGCACGGCACCTTGGACAATCGGAAAGTCCTTGTTCGAGATCGCGTCCACCAGCAGCTTCCCGACGCCGGGCCGTGCGAAGACGGTCTCGGTGATCACCGCCCCAGACAGCAGGGTGCCGAACTGCAGACCCAGCACTGTGACGATCGCGATGAAGGCGTTCTTGAGGACGTGGCGGCGGATAACCACGGCTTCCCGCAGACCCTTCGAGCGTGCGGTCGTCACAAACGGCTGCAGCAGCACTTCGAGCACACTGGATCGCACCAACCGGGCCAGGGTCGCCGCCGAGACGAACCCCAGGGCTACCGCGGGGAGTACCAGACGGTTCCACCCTCCAAATCCCGTAGCCGGGAACCAGCCCAGCCGCAGCGAGAAGACGAAGATGAGCATGGCGGCGAGCCAGAAGATGGGCATCGACACTCCGGCGAGTGCAACCAGCATCGCTCCCGCGTCGATCCAGGTTCCCCGCCCGAGCGCAGACAGCAATCCGAGGCTCAGGCCGAGCGCACCGGCCACGACGAGTGCGGCCAGTGCAAGCGTGGCCGAGGAGGCCACGCGGGTACGGAGTTCTTCGAATACCGGCGTGCGGTTATGGATGGAGCGACCGAGGTCCCCGCGCGGAATCCCGCGCACGAAGTCCAGGTATTGGATGACCAGCGGGCGGTCCAGCCCCATTTGGTGCCGGACCATCTCCAACCGCTCAGGCGTGACGGGCTGATCGCCAAAGAAGATGATGGCCGGATCGCCGGGTACGAGGTGCAGCATGAGGAACACGAGGATGGACGCCGCAACCATCGTGGGAATGGCAAGCAGCAGACGTCGGACGACGAATTGGAGCATGCCCGCGTGGCCTGGGAGCCGGAATCACTTCACGCCGCGGCTCCCAGGCAGGAACCTGATGCTAGCGCTGGATGCGCGTATTGAAGAAGTAGGGGTAGTTGCCGCCCCAGTCCACCCAGACGCCCGTCACCGACCGGTCATGCGCGTACAGGGACGGCGGGTCGGCCAGGTACACCATCACCGCGTCGTCAATCACTCTCTGCTGGGCCCTCACGACGAGCTGCTTACGGCTCGCCTGGTCGGCTGTTGCGTCGATCTGCTCGATCAACTTGTCCATCTCGGGACTGCGGTAGTTGTTGCGGTTCGTCCCGCCCCCCGCGTTGCTTGAGTGGAAGAGGATGCGCAGAATCTGGCCCGGGTCGGTTCCGGTTTCCCACCAGAACTGCAGGTTGTGTCGGCCCTGGCGCACCGCGTCGAGGTAGGCGGGCCGGGCCGCGACGTTGAGGTTCACGTCAATTCCCACCTGCTTGGCATTAGCCTGAATGAACGCCGCCATCTCGATGTTTTTCTGCGGCGCAGTCTGCAGGAAGAACTCGAGCCGTAGACGCTCACTGCCCTTCACCCGGATCCCATCTGGCCCCACCCGCCAGCCAGCTTCATCGAGGATGCGGCGGGCCTGGTCGACGTTGTACGGGACCTTGCGGCACGTCTCGGAATCGAACCCAAACATATTGGGCGTCAGCGGACTGCACGCCGCCTTGAAGACACTGTTCCAGACCGTCTTGGCCAGACCGTCCTTGTCGATGGCATACATCATCGCGCGGCGGACGGCGAGATCGCTGGTGGGCGAGCGCATCTGGTTCATCATCAGT
>DATGVF010000184.1:0-6928 GCA_035300645.1 bacterium | reverse complement strand
CCGTAGCAGCATCTCGCGGGCGAATGCCGTCACCGCCTCGTGCGCCTCGATGCGGCCGAAGCGAGCATTTCTGTAGCCGAGGTACCCGAAACTGTTTCCGGTGAAGATGCCACCGGCAGTAACGAAACCACGAAGATCTCTTCCGACCTCGAAACAATATACAAAAGGCGAACTCGGAGGAACTTCTGTAATAGATCGGATTCTCAAGCATTTAAATGGCCCGCATATCTCCACCCGGTTCGAATGGGACCACCGAAGTGATGCTGCTGCCCTCAACCGCTCTTTCAACGTGCGGCTATGTTTTCTCGATAACCATCCATTCTTCTGGACAGAATGAACCCCGTCTTCGATGATTTCCAGAGCATACATTGATGACCCATATGAGCGGTAACAATGCGAAATGTTCCGCATGGTGAGAAGTATTCCAAGTTTGTCCAAAAAGGGTTTCGATGCACTGCTTATTTTCAGAAATGTTTGCCATTTCCCGACGCATCCATCGCTTGCAATGAGACCGCTTAAGAAACCGTAGACAATCCGGTCTTCTGCATCCCAAATCAGAGGTGGAATATCTAGCTTCCCACTACGTCTGCTTCCGGCTACACTCAACACGACTTCAAAAACGCGTGCCAAAGCAATGCTACAAATTACTAGGACGTACATATTGTCGTGACGTGCTTTGCGGAGGCTAGTGCGGAGTTTGAATTTCCTGGCTATAATCTCGCGAAGTTTTCGCGCCACATCGAATTCATTTGAGTTTAACCAATATGTTAGGTAGCCTTTGTACCCGCTACCGTCGCCAATAAAGAAGCCCAAGAGGAATCCCAGATCCTGGTCCACCTCAAGCAGGCCGGGAATCTGCTGAATAAGCCCGCCTTCTCTCTTACCGCGCCCTATCAACAACTTGGAGAAGTCTTCATCGCGAAGTTGTAGACATGGTACGAACTGCAAAGGGAGATAGCCGTACTCCCGCCAGTTCCAGATGGTCTTATTCGTATAGTTTTTCTTAGCCTCCTCACGAATAATTGCGTATCTCTCCGCGATACGCTCTTTGAGCACTTTTCCAAATACGCGCCACGAGGGTTTCTCTTCGTCGGGAAGACGTTGGAGGAACTCTTTGACTAGGTTGAGCACTTTTGTAGGCCGGCTTTCGAAAGGCAAATGGGGGGTAACCGGGACTAAATCCCCTTCCTGCAGTTCCGCTGCACGCTTCACGGTCAACCGGCCACTTTCCAGAACGAAGCACCGATGATCAGGGATCATCTGTAGCTCACGCCCGGACTGTAATCGAACTCGCAGCAATCTTGATGGCGCAGGAGCCTTGATCACGTTCTTCACCGGATTTTTGATTGGCTGCAAGTGTCCATCGTAGCCAAATACGTATAGACTTCGGACCGAGAGTCCCCCTGGTCCGTGAGGCACAATGGGGTCGATGATGTCCCGGATTGGAGCTACGCGCAACCGTCCCATGATCTCGACAGGTACGATCGTATCGCCATCTAAGCATGTCACTAAGCACCATTTCAGCGCTGTCTGCCGCTGATTATATAGTGCCCGTGCGCTACCTTCACTCTCACGTTTCCGCTGCTTGTAGTACGCTCGTCGTTGTAGCAAGTGATCGAGCACCTGGGGCACTAGGCCTCGCCGCCGAGCACAAACGGTATAATCGATCTCTGGAATGCGCGACTCCGGGCAGCACGGGCAGCCTATCGTCTCCGGTGAGATGTTAAAAGTGGACATTAGCGTCGGGTACATCGACGAGAAGTCTAGCTCGCCGATCTGTTCGTACAGCCCCACCAGTGGCTGGTAGGTCAGCCCGCCCTTGTCGGTGACGATCAGCTGACTCGCGGTCTTGAACGCTTCCGGCTCACTCTTCTGCCACGGGATGAGGATGCCGTCGCGCACAGCCTGCAGCAGCTGCATGGAGCTTATCGCCGTCCCGGTCGACGTGCGGGCCAGTTCCTGCACCGGGATACGCGCCAGTCGCGCCACCTCTAGCAGGCCGGCCAGTTCCGACTCGGCAAAGATAAAGGAGTTGCGCAGGTCGATGTGCCAGCGACCATGCAGCATCCGCGCGCCGGCTTGGTAGACGACCTGGCCGTAGGTCATGTAGGACCGAGACCGTCGCGTGCGGACCTGGTGTCCAGGATCACGATTGAGCTGCAGCGGAATCCCGGTGCGCGCCGCTAAGACCTGCAGCTGGGGGAGCAGTACCGAATCACCCCACTCCGTTAACAGCACATCCGGATCGTAGCGCTGGAGAAACCGGTTGAGACTGCGGATAGTCTCGGCTGGATCGTCCCCATCGAGGACCACTGTCTCTCCGTCGACACCGGCCTCCAGCTGTCCGGGACGTCCATGCGAGGGGTTGCGGGTGGGTCGGTCCTCAGAATCACCAGTCCGCGTCGCCGGCGATTCAAGACGCAGCCGCATGACGACTAAGGACGGCACGTCGTACTCAAGATCCTCCGATCGCGACAGTAGGGCGGTCTCACGTGCGACCCCGTCCACGCAATCGATCGCGCAGCGTGCCAGTGGAAACAGTCCCGTCTCATAGAAGAACAGCCGTGTGGTCAGGATGTCGCAGTTATACAAGACTAGTCCGGGCACACGGGCCAGCAGGCGCCCAGCGGCGGGAAAAGCCAGTGGATGTGGTACGGTGACCGCGGTCACGGGAATCTGCGTCCCGCTCATCAACTCCTGTCGCGCCGTGGGCGTCAGCGTGACCGGGACTCGCAGACGGGCCAGCGCCTGCCGAGCCATCTCCAGCGCGTGGCGACTGCCGGCAACGTACAGCGTCGGCGCATACGCATACTGCACTCGGTGCGAGCGGCCTTGGTCGTCGATCACCCAAAGGATCATTCCGTCAGATGACGGATAGACGTCGAAGATCCAACCCTCGAAGTGGGTGTTGGACTCCGAGCTCCGCGTCCCGAAAAATTCTGTTGCTCTCACGAGGACGGTTCAGCGAGTTCCGGGAGTTGGCGAAGTCCGGAGTCGTGCGCCCGGGGCCCAGCGGTCAGCGTTTCCAGGCGCTGACGCAGCTCTTCTATCGCCTTCATGGCCTCCAGGACCATCGCCAACAAGATGGAGTCAAAGGGTGTGGCATGCGAGGCGTAGTGTGCGGGCGCCGTGTGATGGCGGGCGGCAGCAAACAGCTTATCGAAAATGACCTGATCCTCTTTGCGCAGCGCTCGTCGAAATGATCCCCAATAAGCCTCCTCCTGTGCAACGAGCTGCGTCATTGTCTGCGTTGTGCGTCCCATACCAGCCTCCCGTGTGACGTGCGAATCAGGCGGCAGTTGTCCGATCCATCATTCGAGCAACCGCAGTCACCACCACCGTCGAGCCTCGATCATCCCGATTTGTGGTTCCCACGTCCACGTCGTTGCCTGCGGCTTGGTGCAGGTGATCTGCACCGTGTCGCGAGGTGCATCGCGTGCGACCTGAAATACCCGTGCCGCGGCGTCACACAGCGCGGGGAAGAATCGCTCCCGACCCGGGGCGCTCTGCGGCGGGGGGCACGCCACCAGCGTCGCGATACCGATACTGACCAGACGCTGCAATGCCGGAACGACCAACCGGAAGATACGGACGGCCTCACCCGTCGGGGCTTCATCGCTGAGGAGTGGATCCAGTAGTCCCGAGAAGTAAACGGCTGGCGCGCGAAACTGATGCACGGCCGCCAGCAGCCGTTCCCGCAACAGGGCTTCCAGCTGATGGCAGGTGAACACGCGGGAGATGCGGATCTGGTCGAGGAGCGCCTTAGGCTCCACCCCCGATTTGTACGCCAGATCGGCCACCAGAAACGGGTCAAACGCATTCGCGCCGTCGACCACCAGCAGCGGTCGGCCCGGTCGCACTGCCTGGAGCCCTGCCAGCAGCCCGACAGTCAGACAGGTCTCGTCTCCCCCAAAAACAGCGGGACTGGAAGGCGTGTGCGGAAATGCGATCTGCGCGGGCAGCATTGGCAATATTAGGGGCAAGCAGTGATACGAACGAATGTTCGCCTATCGCGAGTCTAGCACTGTTCGATGCCGTACTGTCAACGATTGCACTGGGGCATGCGGCTTGCTTCTCTACGTACTAACTCGATGCGACGCTATCATCGACCGAAACTGGGCACGAGAGTTGTAGAGGCTTGCGGGTATTCTGCAGGCCATCCCCCTGCTGCAGGAAACCCCGTGCGGATGCACGTGCAACCTAGATCAGTCTCCTCCGACCAACCCCTCAGGTCGCGGCGCAGTCGTCTACTTATTTCCCCTCCTCGCTGGATGCTGCTGATTCCCGTGGTCATTGCGGGGGTGCTGGCAGGGCTTGCGGGGATGACACTCTCGTTCAACCAGCACGTGGGGACCTTACACGAGGACCGTGGACTGGCGGAACAGGTCCTCGGCGTGCTGGCGGGCAATTCGGCGCGGGTGATTACCCTCACCGGCCGACCTGGTGCGAGCGTGCGCCTAATTTATGACCCCGTTCGCCGACGCGGAGGGCTGCTTGTGGTGCGGCTGGGAGATCCCGGAGACGACCTCACGTACCGGCTGTGGCTTATCCAGGGCGGAGTCCGGCATCCCGTTGCCACCTTTGTCCCCGCATCCGATCGTGCGACGTTTGTGCCCATTCGGGAAGACTTAAGCGGCTACGACGCCATCACAATCGCCGTGGGTCCCCAGAACGGACCGTCGATGACTGCCACGCCGGTGCTGCACGCCTCTCTGGCCGTCTCATCGCAGCGTCTGCGAGTGCCTCGGCCCACACGCCCGCTGAAGATGGAATAGCAGTTTCCGTCTGGAGGCCCTCAACTTCGTGGGGGCAGATGTTCGACCACCAGAGCGATTCCCTGTCCGACACCGATACACATCGTCGCGAGTCCGTACCGCCCCTGCCGCCTGCGTAATTCGTGGACTAGCGTCGTCACTAGCCGCGCACCGGAAAACCCGATTGGATGTCCGAGCGCGATTGCTCCGCCGTTAGGATTGAGTTTCTCCTGCGGAATCTGGAGCTCCCGGATACAGGGGAGAACCTGGGCCGCAAAGGCCTCGTTCAGCTCGATGACGTCGAGGTCCTCAATCGTGAGGCCTGCGCGTTTCAGCACCTTCCGCGTCGCGGGGATGGGCCCCAACCCCATGTACGAAGGATCGACGCCCACCACAGCCGAGGCCACGACGCGCGCCATCGGCCGCAGGCTCAGCTTCGTGGCGAGTGCCGCGGAGGTCAGCAGCAGCGCGGACGCGCCGTCGCTGATGCCTGATGAGTTGCCAGCCGTGACGGTCCCGCCCTTCTTGAATACCGGTTTCAGGGCCGCGAGTTTTTCTAGCGACGTATCCGGTCGCGGGTGTTCATCGACGTCCACCACGACGGGATCGCCTGACGCAGTCGGGAGGACGACCGGGACGATTTCGTCTTTGAACCGGCCCTCGACAGCAGCCTGCACGGCCCGTTGATGACTAAGAAGGGCAAACCGATCCTGGTCCTCGCGGCTGATCCGAAATCGCTCTGCGACATTTTCCGCTGTCTCGCCCATGCTATACGGTGGGTACATCTCGGCGAGCTTCGGATTGGTGAAACGCCAGCCCAGCGTGGTGTCGTGCATCGTGAGCTCGCCCCGCGGGAAGGCTGCCTGGGGTTTGGCCATCACCAGTGGGGCGCGCGTCATGGACTCCACACCGCCGGCAATGACGACATCGCCCTCGCCGAGTCTGATCGCATGCGCGGCCGAGGCGATCGCCTGCATCCCCGAGCCGCACAGCCGGTTCACCGTTTGCCCGGCGACCGCCACGGGCAGCCCGGCCAGCAACAGCGCCATCCTCGCGACGTTGCGGTTGTCCTCGCCGGACTGGTTGGCCGCCCCGAAGATCACGTCTTCGATTAGGTTGGGGTCTATCCGCGTGCGTCGAATCAGTTCGCGAATGACGTGCGCGGCGAGGTCATCAGGGCGCACCTCGCGCAGCACACCGCCGTACCGTCCCACGGGTGTGCGAACGGCATCAATGATGAGAGCATCAAATTCTGGTTGTCTCTGATTCCCTTGCGGCATAGGGGAGGAACGCTCCTCTCAGGTCCCGGTGAAAGAGGGGGGCCGCTTGGCGAGGAACGCAGCGACACCCTCCCGGTGATCGGCACTGCGGCCGGCGATCTCCTGCACAGCCGCCTCGTAGTCGAGGGCCTGTTCTAGCGTCGCGTGCAGACCATAGTTGATGGCCCGTTTTGCAAGACCGTATCCTCGTGTGGGTCCTGCAGCCAATCGCTTGGCTAGGGTCATGACCTCAGGGACCAACACGTCGTGCGGCACCACCCGGTTAACCAGTCCTATGCGCAACGCCTCCGCCGCGTCGACGGCGTCCGCGGTGTAAGCAAGTTCCAACGCCTTGCCGAGGCCGACTAAACGCGGCAGAAAGTACGTGCTTCCGGAATCGGGAACCAGTCCCACGCGGGCGAAGACCTCGATGAAACTGGCCCGGTCTGAAGCGATCCGCAGGTCGGCCGCGAGTGCCAGGCTGCAACCGGCTCCTGCGGCCACGCCATTCACGGCGGCCAGCACGGGCTTTTCCATCGTCCTCATCTGGAGGATGACCGGGTTATACCGATTGCCCAGTGACTCGCGGAACGAAGGCGTCCCGGGCCCCGCGCGATCGCGCAGGTCCTGCCCAGAGCAAAATCCTCGACCGGAACCAGTGAGGACCACACACCTTACTGCCGCATCGCGAGCTGCCTGGCGCAAGGCGTCTGACAGCTCCCGCAGCATCAGGTCGTTGATCGCGTTCAACACATCGGGACGGTTCAAGGTGACTAGCAACACTCCGTCGCGTTGGTCCAGTTGAATGGTCTCCGGCATGTTAGCTCACCCTGAGATCGTTATCAGATTTTCGGGACGCGGGTGCGGCGGGGAGGGTTACCGTCCCGCCACTCATCGCCCCTTGAAGTGGGGTTG
>DATGVF010000183.1:0-6119 GCA_035300645.1 bacterium | reverse complement strand
GACCTCCTTTGGGACGCGTGGCGCCACACGCGGTCTCCGTACCATACCGCCGAGGGTAACACTCGGGCTAGACTGCCAGGTTACAAGATCTTCAAGCGTAAGGCGGTGCCCGCGGTGTGAGAAGCTCAGCCCGCTTCAAGCACGTCACGTGAAATCAAGAGCGTGCGGCGGAACCAGTTCTTCGATCTTCTCTGCCGCAAACCCAACAGGTGCTGGTTTCTACTGCTTCAGGCTCGGTCGCAGCTTTTTCGCGCCATGATGCTTCAGTAGGTCGGGCTGCGGATAAGTCGTGCTGTCAGGGTGCTGTCAAATGGACCCTGCGTCGGACGGAATCACCGAACGTCCAAATATGGCGAGCAGGTCGCGCTGCTCCTGGGAGAGGACGAGGATTGAGTTCCGGGGTTCCGGGTAGACCTCTGCTGCCGCCCAGACCGCTTGTCTCACGCTTGAACCCGTGCGGATCCTGACGCCGCGCGCTCGCAGGTCCTCAAGGAGGCGCCGCGCTTCGAAAAGGTAGACGGACTGGATCACCCACGGGCGCGTTGCGCCTCGAGATGAGATGGCGGATCCCGCCGGGCCCGTAAGCGCCAAGTAGTAATCAGGCGCACCACGCGCTTGGAGATCGAGCACGCCCTCCTGCTTGCCGTACCACTTCACGTTCACGCTGTGCCCCGCGAGGGCGCCTGTCTTGAACCTTCCGTCACGGGCTCGTTTTCGGGCCGACCGCTCGAGAGCGATGTCGAAGATGTGCGCGGCGATATACTCGCCGACGTGCCCGCGCTCGGCTGGCCTCCCGATCACGCCCGCGATTGCATCTCCGATCTCGTTGTACCGGCACAGGAGATCGGCGAGGCGATTGAGATCCCCGTGCTCAGGCGCGCTCACACGTGGGCCGTAGCCTTTCTGGACCCTTGACCTTCCACATGCTTGATCGAGTCCCATCGCGGATCCAATCTAGCTGCTAGCCTTAGAGGGAAGGCCATCCAGGAGGAAGTTCCAGCAGGCGCGTCGGGGATTTCTTCGATTTGACCAACCTGTAATCGCCCTCCCGCATGTCCCGGAAGAAGTCTCCTATCTCGCTGCCCTAGGACGTCGCAGCAGCGCGGCGAAAATCATGTAATGAGTAACGAGTAGGAACGGTACCCCGAACGTCGGGATGTACCAGGCAGCCCCGATCTGATATCGTGGCGCATCTAGCTGAATCCCCCGATAGAGCGCGTTAAGCAGGTCCACAGATCCAACGATGTTAAAAACCCAGACGACCCCCCATGCGATCCCCCACCTTGCCCGAAGCGCGACTATGGAAATCAGGGCAAGCGCCTGGGCCAGCAGGTCGCCATAGCCAATTTGGGCGGCGAAGCTCCGAGGCAACTCCGAAGAAACTACGGCCGTGGACAAGAACGTCATCCCCAAGTGCCGGAAGAGGAGATGCGGAAGCACCAATAGCATCACCGCATTCTGGAGCGGCATGGCGGCCAGCCACCGCACTGCGTACCATCGGATGACCAGCGCGTAGACGATAATGCTGAGCACGAATTGCAGACCGAAGATTTGAAAGTTTCCCACCCTAATCCCCCTCCCGCTTTGACTGACGAGTGCAATTGTACCTCCTCGAAGGGAGGTTACCGCGATTTGGCAGATATCGAAGATGTCTGGGGATCAACGAACTTCCGCGCCTGGAACTGCGGGAGCCCATCCGCTACGCGACGTTGCGGCCGACCTGCGGGCTAACACGCGCGGGTGCCAGCACTTCGATCTTCGAGCAAGCATACATCCGTTCCGCCTTGCCGATTCTGTCCTCAATCACTACGGTTACCACGCCGTAGTCTCCGATGACGCGCACGATGCGCGCCTCAGGCTGCGTCGCTTCGCCCAGCAACCGGACTAGGAGCCCGGGAGCCAGTGGGAGGCCCTGGCAATCGACTGCCTGCTCACGCGTCTTCATCATTTTCTCCGGTCAGTTCCCCGACGCACGGCCCGCGTATCTGTACGGAGACTGTGCCCGCCGTCTCCGTCACCTAGACGGACGCAGCGGCCCGATGCGTTCAACGGCTCGCAAACGAAATGGTTCCGACGAGAAGATTACATGTGCTGCGTGAAAGAGGAATTCGCCTGATCGCATGTCACTGGGGAGCTGATTGCCAGATGAGGGGCTAAAGCGAAAGTTCCCTCAGCTTTCCGGCTGGCCCAGCTCAACCGCGTTTAGTACTGAGGCGATCTCCGACATGAACCGCTTCAGCTGCAGCCTGGCCTTCCCCACGTTGCCACGTGAGTCGATGACGATCCCAACGAGGTGATCCTGACCGGCCATCGCCAGCAACACGATGCAGCGCGCTGCGACCACCATGATGTGGTCGATCGGCCCCCCGTCGAGCTTGTGGCACATGTAATCAAGAATCCTGCCGGCTACGGCACCCTCCTGGGCGATCTCTTCCAGAGGGAAGTTCTGGTTGACTTTCAGCGCTTCAATCGTGTTCCCGTCCATGCCGACTACAGTGGCGCTGACGACGCCCTCGATGCCGCCAACCAGGCCGTGTAGCAATTCCCTTACCTTGCCCGCCACGATACCGCCTCACCTCGCGTTACTCGCATCCTCCGCAGATTCCACTTGCAGGAGTAAGCGGACGCTCTGCAGCGGTAACCCGTCGTCATCGATCAGGCACTTGATGTGCGTGATCAGTTCCAGATCGCGTCGACTGAACAGTCGATGTCCGCTCCTCGTGCGCGTCGGCTGGATCAGTCCATTATCTAGAAGTGTTTTGAGACCGCGCGCTTAGGTGATCTCTAATGATCACCTCACCCTTGGTCAATGTGCTCCACACTAGCCGATTAAACATAAGGGGCCGGGTGTGAACCCGGCCCCTTACCGCACCATGCTAGCCGTAATGCTTCGAGCGGTAGGAATAGCGCAACTTTAGGAGACAGGGCTTTTTGAGACTTTCCGTGGCCTACCCGGACGACGCTCCCATGCTTCCGCGAATCTTGCGATTGCAAATTTGCGCCAGATCGGACCAGCAGCCAAGGTTGCGATTGGCTTCGGGAACTCCGCCGTGCTAGAGAGCTTGGAAATCCGCTGCTTGGACACCTTAAGCAGGCCAGCAAGTTCGGACACTCCTACCAAGTCAGGAGCATTAGATTCCGTGATGCTGCGATCCAGGTCCTCCATGGACAAAGCCTCCACCCCGATTACCCGCGCCTGTTTCTTCAGGGCCGGGATTAAGAGGTTGATGCCCTTCTTAATGGCATCCTGAGCATTTCCGGCCTCGACGCAAAACTGAGCGTCCAACTCTCCGGGGCCGAATCCGGTTGCCGGGGAATTCTCAGCCAGAGCAGTTGTGACCCTATCGGCGTCTTCCTCGGTAAACGCTCCGGCGAGTTCAATACGGACACTCCACTCAATCATCTCGATCCTCCCTTTCGTGGTGGCCAGGGCCAGATGAAGCCTCGTCGCCTCAGTTGGGCCAACAGGTTCTTGATGGACCTCCAATCGCCCGGTGTGCCCGAGCCGATCACTGTACCCTGTTGAGGGTCTGGATGCAGGAACTTCGGGTGTCCAGAAGCGGTTCGTTCAACCCTCCACCCCTGCTCCCGGGCTGCTTTTTCGATATCTTTCATGTCCATGGTCCCACCAACAGTTGATGTTGTCAACTGTATAATAGGGAGAGTGGGTTACTTTGTCAACAATTTCTCTGGGTATCAGACTCTCTCGTAGGCATCTCTTTTCGGAGAATAGGGAGAGGGCCCGTCAGCGCTGGGGGAGCGCCAACGGGCCAGAGGGAAATCTATCGTGGTGTTCAGGCGTGAACTAGGTATGCGTTGCGGGGCTTCAGTGGCCAACTCCAGGTGCACCGTACCACGGCGAGATTCCCTAACTTACCTAGTTGCGTGGGGCATGAACGCGACCGCCGCGTGGATTCGGGGCGACCGAAAGGCTCGGGATTGGAAGGAGAGTTGGAAGATCACATCGGTGAATGAGGAAGCATGGACGCGCCTAGCAGGAGAACTGCGCCGCCAGTATGACCATCTCCGCCACAATCCAATCACACGCGCTCGACGGCGAAGAGGCTTTCGGGGGTGCGCTGGGAGCCCTTGCCCATCTGGCGTGCCATTTGCGGGCTGTGCGGCAGAAGATCGCCCTGCTTCACCGCCGCTGAGTGGTGCTACCCTTATCTCCATGAATGCAACCAAGGCACACGTCGTCCGGAGCACACCTTGCGCGAGAGGCTGTCCCGGCCTCATCGCAACTGGGAGTGCTGACCGCACATGAGTGGGTCCTTAACCGAGCAGATCAAAACCTATGCGCATGAGGTCGGGTTTGATCTCGTTGGAGTGACACCAGCGGATCCGCTGCCTGACCAAGGCGTGCGCCTGCAGGAGTGGATTCGCCAGGGCATGCATGGCGAGATGGACTACGTGGCGCGGCACGCCCCTCGTGCAGCGACTCCTACTCTTGTCGCCCCGGGCGCCCGGTCGGTCGTCGTGGTGGGACTCGCCTATCGCTGGGACGTTGCGGACCCTGCTCCTGATGCGGCGCTACGCGGCCGGGTGTCCTCGTACGCGTGGGGGACGGATTATCACGAGGTAATGGAACGCGGCTTGCAACGTCTCGCCTCTTTTCTCACCGCGCATGGGGCGACTGTGGCACGGTATTCTGCGGATACGGGCCCGATTCTCGACCGCGCGGTGGCCCATCGCGCCGGGCTGGGCTGGTTCGGCAAGAACACGATGCTGATCACGAAAACGGGCCACGGGTCGTACGTGTTCTTGGGGGAGATTCTCACCGATCTCATGCTGGATCCGGACACGCCGGCGGAGGGATCCTGCGGCCGCTGCCGGATCTGCCTGGACCAATGCCCGACCCACGCCATCGTCGCGCCGTTTGTCGTCGACGCACGGCGCTGCATCTCTTATCTCACCATCGAACTCCGGGGGTGGATACCTCAGGAGCTCCGGCCCCTAATGCAGACGTGGGTCTTCGGGTGCGACGTGTGTCAGGACGTGTGCCCCCACAACGTATTGGTGAAAGAAGGCCTCCACCAAGAGTTTGCCCCGCGCCGGGATGTCCCATTTCCGGACCTCGTGGAACTGTTGCACATCGATGAGCCGACGTACCAGGAACGGTTTCGCCACAGCGCGATCAAACGGGCGAAGCGGCAGGGCCTGCGGCGTAACGCGGCGGTGGCCCTAGGCAATCTCGGAGACCCTCGGGCGATCCCCGCACTGAGGTCGGCCTTGGACGACGATGATCCAGTCATCCGGGGGCACGCGGCCTGGGCGCTCGGACGCATCGGAGGCCCCGATGCGAGCGCTGCCTTGGCGGCCCGCTTGACAACCGAGGCGGATACCCAGGTCGCTGACGAACTGACACACGCTCATGCGGAATCCCAGGGCCAGAAGGTAGGCTAGGATACAGCGGGGTGCGGGTGGAGTCCCGGGGTCGCGGCGGCATCGGAGGGCGGGGTCAAGAACGGATCGAGCCACCGGTTCACACCATTCAATACGGCCTTACTGATCGCAGCATATTGGTCTCCGTTCATCGCCGCCGCACCCGAGGTGTAGATCTCGCTCTTTCCTTTCCCCACGACCAGCGTGACCACGACTAGGGGCTGCGGACCGGATCGGACTTCCGCTACGGCGTCCAGAGTCAGTTCAAACCGACCGTTGAGCAACGCCCGAACGGCGATGAGCGTGGCCTCAGCCACGACCTGCCGCCAGATGCTGTCCGTGGTGCGCGCCCGGGCCTGGCCGGAGGCGATCTGTTCGCCATGGCTAAGCTCCACGCGCCCGACGGTCATCAACCCGTCGACGCCACAGTGAACTTGTTCAATGCGTACCCGTGTCGACATCTTGCTCTCCGTCCTGCATCCGCCTCAGCGGTATCTCCGAGGCCTCGCGTCCCAGTCCACCATCTCTGCGCTCATCCCCATCGAGCTAGCGCAGGAACTAAATCGCCCACCTTCGATCCCGAAGATGGGCAGTTTCGTGGTCGGGGAAGAACGGTTCCCCATCTTCGGCAACCCGGCTGACTGCAACCCCATCTGGGGGCAGTCCCGTAGCTTTGCGTCCCCGCCTTGCGACGGGTTTGCCCTCTCGTGTCTGAATCGGTTACCCTTCTCCCA
>DATGVF010000182.1:0-2313 GCA_035300645.1 bacterium | reverse complement strand
CAGGTTGTGCACCAATGGGGCCAGGAAGTGGTTTACGAGCAGGTGCCCGATCCCGTGCCCAAACCTGATGAGGTGTTGATTCGGGTCGAGGCGTGCGGGGTGGGGCGCACGGTGCTCAACTACATCGGCGGGCAACTCGGCGCGCGGCCCGAGCAGTTGCCGCGCATCCCCGGACACGAAGCTGTGGGCGTCGTTGTCCAGGCCGGTGATGCGGTCCGCGGGATCCGCGAGGGCGACTCTGTCATGGCGTACTTTTACCTCGTCTGCGGTGTCTGCGATTTCTGCCGGCTATCGCATGAGCCGCTGTGCCGGAACTTCGCGGGCAACGTCGGGGTGGCGCGGGACGGAGGCTATGCCGAGTACCTTGTCCTGCCGGCTGTGAATGCTCTCCCTGTGCCGGGTGGCATCTCTTCCGTTCAGGCGACAGTCATTCCAGATGCGGTTGCGACCCCGTACCACGTCTGCCGCCGCGCAGGCATTGGGCCGGGAGATGTGGCGGTGATCTTCGGCGCTGGGGGCGGAGTGGGCATCCACATGACTCAGATGGTGAGGGTCTTCGGCGCCGATCCCATTGCCGTCGATCTGGGGGAGTCCAAACTCCAGGCCGCGCGTTCGGCCGGTGCTGTGGCAGCGATTGACTTCACCGCGGCGGATTTTGCCGACCAAGTGCGGAGGGTTGCCCCGCGGGGGGCGACCGTCGCGATCGACTTCGTGGGTCAGCCGGACACTCTCGCCCGCGCCCTCGACGTCCTTGACCGCCGCGGCCGTTTGGTCGTCCTGACCACTTTTCCGGGCGTGACGGTTCCCGTCAGCCCAAGGCAGATGGTGCTGACGGAGTTGACGATCGTAGGGTCGCGTTACGCCTCGCGATGGGAAGTCGCCCAGGCCGCCCGCCTGGTCGCCGAGGGAAAGATCACCCCCGTGGTGTCGGAGGTCGTGCCGTTGGCTGAGGTGGGGAGATTGCACGATCAGTTGCGCCACGGCGCGCTTGTCGGTCGCGGGGCCGTTGTCCCCGCCGCCCGGTAATGGTCGACCTCGCGCTAGAGGGCGGAACCCTCGTCACGCCCGATGGCGAAGTCCCGATGCACCTCTACATTGACGGGGGACGTGTGGCCGCCGTCAGCACGCAACGCGTCTCGGCCCGCCGGATCCTCGATGTGTCGGGATTGCACATCCTCCCCGGGATGGTGGATGCCCACGTCCACTTCATGGACCCCGGCGCCACGGAACGAGAAGACTTCATCTCGGGTAGCGCTGCAGCCGCCACGGGGGGTGTCACGACTGTCATCGAGCACACCCATGCGCATCCCATTTACGATGCGCATGACTTGCACGCGAAAGCTGACCACTTGCGTGAGCGGTCACTCGTGGACTTTGGGCTTGCCGCACACGTGCGGGCAGATCGCCTGGAGGCCATTCCCGATGTCTGGGCGGCGGGCGCGCTGTACCTCAAAGCGTTCACCTGCACGACGCATGGGATCACGGGCCTCCTGCCTCCCGACCTTGTCCAAGTCTTCCGCACCGTCGCGGCGGCAGGCGGCATCTGTCTCGTGCACTGCGAAGATGAGGGCATCACGGCGGCGGCGGAGCGTGTGCTGCATGAGGCCGGCCGCGCCGACTTCGGCGTGATCCCCCTGTGGCGGTCGCGCGAGGCCGAGTGGGTGGCCGTGAACACCGTGGCACTCCTCGCGCGCCTGAGCGGCGCGCGAGTGGTGATCGCCCACGCGAGCAACGCCCAGACGGTCGACCTCGCCGTGCGCGAGAGGCAGGCGGGAGGAGCGGTATGGGTCGAAAGCTGCCCGCAATATTTCTACTTGCGCGAAGACGAAGTCCTGACACTTGGCCCCTTTCGCAAGTTCACGCCCCCCGCGCGTGCCCGCACCGCTTCCGATGTGGACGAGATGTGGGCGCGCCTCCGGCGAGGCGACATCGCCTACATTGCCACCGACCACGCGCCTGCCACCCGCGCTCAGAAGGAGGCTTCTGACGTCTGGCACGTCCACTTCGGACTTCCTGGTGTAGAGACCACCCTGACGATGTTGTTGACGGCAGTCAACGAAGGACATCTTGCTCTATCACGTCTCGTCCAGGTGACGGCGGAAATGCCGGCGCGGTTATACGGGCTCTTTCCCCGCAAGGGAACGCTGCAGGTCGGCGCTGACGCGGACGTCGTCCTCGTCGATCTGACACAAGAGCGGATTCTCCACGACCAGGATGTCGTCTCGAAAGCCGGGTGGACGCCCTATGCGGGGCGGCGGGTGCGGGGTCGGGTAGTCGCGACCTTCGTGCGGGGCCAGCAAGTGGCCGCTAATG
>DATGVF010000181.1:0-3671 GCA_035300645.1 bacterium | reverse complement strand
CCACACGCCCAGTCCTCGGAAAGCCTTCGCGCATGTGGCGGCGACGGTCAAGCCGCGCGGTGGGCTCGCCGTGTATCTGTACGCGCTTTTCGGTCCGGGCCGATCCTTCATGGCCGCGATCCGCTCCGTCACGACGCGTTTACCGCCAAAGCTGGTGCTGATTCTGTCGAGTGCGGCTGTTCCCCTATACTACGTCTACCGCACGCCGCTGCTAGGAAAGATCTTCCACCTGGTCTTGCCCATGTCATTGCACGCGAACTGGAGGTGGCGCTGGCTGGATACCTTCGATACCTACACCCGACCGCATCATTGGATGCTGCAATACCCGGAGGTTTTCGGATGGTTCAAGGAGTGCGGGTTCGGCGAGATCGAGATGTTCGAACAGCCGATCCGCATGCGCGGCACCAAGACGCAAACGGAGCTCTCGCAGGCGGTGGCCGCACTAGTCGACGGAGCGTCAAAGGCGCGGCAGACAACGCCGGTATTCGCCGGGTCTCAGCGAGAGCACCGGACTGCTGCAAATCGTGGTGATCAACCGTGAGCCAGATCCTCCAGGGCATCAAAGTAGGGGACGCGAACGCTGAAGGCGCGCTCCGCGACCGCATCAGGCAGCGCACCGCTCGCATCAGTGTCGTCGGGCAAGGATACGTTGGGCTCCCGCTCGCGGTGGAGTTTGCCCGCGCTGGGTTTGCCGTCACAGGACTCGACAGCGATCCCAAGAGGGTCGCCGCGCTGAACACGGGACGTTCGCACACGCCTGACATCGACACCGAGCAGCTCAAAGGGCTGCTCCAACACCACCGGTACGCCGCCACGGCTAACGCCTCCGTCCTAGCAGACAGCGACGTGGTGATCATCTGCGTGCCGACACCGCTCAGCAAGTCCAAGGACCCTGATATCTCCTTTGTGGTCGCCGCCGCCTCTGAAGCCGCGAGCCGGTTTCACCCCGGTCAGCTGGTCATCCTGGAAAGCACAACCTATCCGGGGACGACCGAGGAACTCCTGCTCCCCCTCTTTCAAGCGCAAGGAGCGCGGGTAGGCGAGAACTTCTTTCTTGCCTTTTCGCCGGAGCGGATCGATCCCGGGAACCGTACCCACAAGCTCAAAGACATTACGAAGATCGTCGGCGGCGTGACGCCCACATGCACACAGCTCGCAGAGCTCGTCTACCGGCAGATCGTGGACCGGGTCGTCGCCGTGTCAAATCCCAAGGTGGCGGAGCTGGCTAAACTGTACGAGAACGTGTTCAGAAACGTCAACATCGCGCTGGCCAACGAGTTCGCCCTCATGTGTCGGCGCCTCGGGGTGGGGACCCGCGAGGTCATCGAGGCGGCCGCGACCAAGCCGTTTGGGTTCATGCCCTTTTACCCGGGGCCGGGCATCGGGGGGCACTGCATCCCCGTTGATCCGAGTTACCTCGCTTGGAAGATGCGGCTGAATGGCTATGAGACCCGCTTCATCCACTTGGCCGACGAGATCAACCGATCCATGCCCGACCACGTGGTCGAGATGGTGGCGGAGGCCCTCAATGATCGATCCCGCTGCCTCAACGGTGCGCGTATCCTCGTCCTCGGGGTTGCATACAAGCGCGGTGTGGGCGATACGCGGGAGTCTCCCGCTCTCGAAATCCTCGGGCAGTTGAAACACCGCGGGGTCCAGCTCGTGTACGCGGACCCCTATGTGCCGACGGTTGCAGTCGACGGCACCGTCCTGCGCGCCGTCGAGCTCACCGATCGGCTGCTCGGCGAAGTGGACTGTGTGCTGATCCTGACCGATCATCCTGACTTTGACTATCGGCGGATCGTTGAACGCGCAGCGCTCGTCGTGGACACACGCAATGCTACCTGGGGGATTCCCGCGCCCGCGGATCGCGTCATCGCCCTCTAGGTCCCGTCCCGATGGCACACCTCCTCGGTTCTGACATCCGCCGATCCCGTCGGATCGCGCTCCATCTTCGGTATAGCCTGTTCACCCTGGTGTACCTGACGATGCTCGCGTGGTTCTCACTGCGCGCTGAGCCACTGACAAAGGGGGGCGGCTCACTGGCGCAGCTTGTCATCACCTTGTTCCACGTGCCGCTCTACGCCGGTCTCGGTTTCTTCATTTTGCAAGCGATCTCGCGGGGAGAAGCGCTGGCGACGCACCGCTGGACGCGTGTCGCGGCCACGTTCGGGGCCACCGGCGTGATCGCCCTACTGGATCAGTGGCTTCAGGTCTCGATCCTCGGACGAGATCCATTAGCGTTCAGCATTCTGCTGGACTTGGTCGGCGTCGCGGGCCTGCTTCTTGTCTGTGGGCTTGGCACCGCGCAGGAGTCGCGACCATGAAATGTGGCTCGGCCCGCCTCAGCGCGTCACGCGTCACACGGCAGCAACTAGATTGCCCGCTGCGGCAGTGCGGAGGAATGGCGTGACCCAGAGTCTCGGCACGGAATGGTGGCGGCCAGTCAGTGGCCCCACTCCTGCCTCCCCGAGCGCGGTCGCTGCGCTGGCACAAGATAGCGCTTTGCCGTTTAGGGGAATGATGGTCTTTACGTTCATCTTGCTGTTGTCGCCCCAGACCTTCATCCCTGTGTTAGCGCGGGCCCACATTGCCCTCCTCACGGGCGGGCTCGCAGTGGTGGTGCACTGGTGGTCGCGGTTCAAGACGCGGCAACCGATCATGCGAGTCACCCGAGAGCTGTGGTTGAGCGCGGTGCTGCTGATCTGGGCGATCGTGACAATTCCCGTGTCCCAGTGGCCAATGGGGAGCCTGCAGATTCTTGTCGATCTCTTTCTCAAGGCAGTAATTATCTTCTGGCTCTTGAGCAACACCGTGACGACGATGAGGCGACTCCTCACTGTAGCCTGGGGCGTGAGCCTGATGGCGGTGCCGCTAGCGGTGACCGCTGTGCGAAGCTTCTCCGGAGCGGGCGCCGGGGCCAGCCGCATCGTTGGGTACGAGGCCGCGTTGACGCAGAATCCAAACGACCTCGCCCTGACGCTGAACCTGATCCTGCCCCTAACGGTGGCGCTCTTCCTCATCAGCCGGCAGGCCGTATTGCGAGGCTTCTTGGCTGGCGTGATCGTGCTCGATGCCACCGCCGTCGTCGCCACATTCTCGCGGGGGGGCTTCCTGGCCCTGGCGACGATCCTCGTCCTGTACCTGCGCTCGCTTCACGGACTGCGTGAGCGGAGGTGGGCAATCGCCGCGTTGCTCCTGGCCCTCGCGGCGATGCCGCTGCTGCCCTCGAGCTACTTGGAGCGTCTTGGCACGATCACGAACGTCCAAGCCGACCAGACCGGATCCGCTCAAGAGCGAGTGCGTGACACCAAAGCCGCAGTGTCTTTTGTGCTCAGCCATCCGATCACCGGGGCAGGACTGGGGATGAACATCCTCGCCCTCAACGAGATTCGGGGCGCCCATTGGCTCCAGGTCCATAATGCGTATCTGGAATATGCCATGGATCTGGGATGGATAGGACTCGGCCTCTTTCTGCTGCTGCTCGCTAGCTGTATTCGGACCGCCGCGCGCGTCCGCACGCAGTGTGCCGAGTTGCCCGCGCTGCGGGATCTTTGCGTGCTGGCCGAGGCGATTCGGATTACGCTAGTGGCGTTTGCCGTGGCCGCGTGCTTCCATCCAGTCGCCTATCACTTTTTCTTCTTCTACTTCGGCGCGCTCGCTGTGGCAGC
>DATGVF010000180.1:0-2821 GCA_035300645.1 bacterium | reverse complement strand
CGGCTGATACTGAAAGTCAGGGTGAGTCGCCTTGATGGCACCCGCGACGCGATCGATCTCGTCGCGGCCACGGTGGACGCCCGATTTGGGGTCGTAGAACACGCCTTCTTCGGTCCAGATCTCGTCGATGGCCGCGCGCCGCCGCGCGGGGTCGTTTTCACCGAACACGTCGCGAAGATTGCGGATCAGCAAGGTCGAAATACTGAAGGGCATGCCTCGTCTCCTCTCGACATTGAGTGCGGCTTGCGATATCGCGACCCGGAACGACTCGATTGCAGTGATTTGATCCCCGACAGATGAATGCTCCCGTCATTGCCCAGGCAGCCACCGCGACTCTTCGCCGAACGGAAAGGCGCTGAGCGGCCGGCGCAGCCGGTCCGCTCTAGCGGTCTGTTATGCGGCCCGACGGTACAAACCGGGTACATAGGTAACACATCTGACCGGGAACATGGGTGACACCGCTAAGGTCGTGGGCCAACAGGAGGTTGGCCCATGCCCTGGCAGGAGACATCCCCCGACTACATCATCCGGGCCTAGCCATCTGTCACCCATGTTGCCGGTTTATTCTGTTACCTATGTTCCCCGTTTGCTCAGACAGTCATGGCGCGTCAGTCAAGCCAAGAGCCGCAGTGCGAATCGCGGTTTCGCATTGTTCGCGCCGCCCTGCGACATCCGCCTCTTCCCACTCGCTTGCCCAGTAGACGAATGGCCCAAGGTCGTGCATGAGACCTTCTACGTCGATCTGGATCCTCCAGATCCGGCGAGCCCCTTCGTATGGCGACAGCGTCCCATCAGTGATCTGAGCCGCATATGCCCTCGCCAGAACCAGCCCCGCCCGCGAACGATCAGGGATACCGACTCCGATCTCGTCAAGAATCGCCTCAAGCAGAGGGCCCGACGCGTCGAGACTTGGGTGCAACTCACCGGCGAGCTCCCGCAACGTCGGAAAGTCGAGGCCGGCTTCCAGTGCACCTGTCGCAATCTGGGGGAGTGCCTGGCTGGGGATGAGCCCGAGGACCCATCTAGCGGCTACCACGTCCCAGGATCCGAACTCAGTCCGCATAACGGTCACGCTGAGCGGCGCGCGAAGCGCGTCCGCTCCAGTGTGATGTTAGACGGTCTTCGCACGGTAGCGTCGTCACGCATCACACTTCGGGCACCGTGACAGTGCGACCAGCCATGTTCCGTACGCGCCCGCACTCCGCTGGCTCACTGCCATCCATACCCACCGCGCGCCGCACCTCGGGCAAGACACGCCAACACACGCAAGAGCCAACCCCCCGAGGCCAAGCAGCAGGCCTACGGCAATCCACAACAGACCGCCGCCCTCCCCAGTATCGGAAGCAATGCCGTAGAGGAGTGCCACGGCACCAACCAGGACGGCACAGATAGCACCCTGGACCTTCCACAACTGCCCTGTTCTAGCGAGAACCGAGTTCTGGAACATGATCCGGCTAACTAGAATTAGACAGGTCTGGATAATTCGCGGACACTGCGGGCCCGGTCAGTCTAATCCGACCGGGTGTCCGGTGGGTGTGGCGGGAGCGGCCTTCTAGGACGCACGTTTGACGCATGGTCCCTGGCTACCCTGCCAGTGTTACACGGACCGGGATATTTCGGTGTGGATCCCGCCCGGTGCTGGGGCCTCGTCAGTCACCCCGCGACGTGACACCCCGTCTTCGGGGCGGGCGAAGCGGCGCGCGATGCGATCCCGCTCCTCGGGTGCGCACGGCCCCAAAGGTGGAACCTGCGACGCGCGCACTTGCGCGGTGCGCGGGCCTTTCCCACTCAAGGACGGGGGTCACGAGGCTTTCGGCTCTGAGGGAGCGGAGGTCAGCCCGGGATCCGTGGTCTTGCTCCGATTTCGGAGACACCGGGTCTAGCTGAGGTCGATTTCGCCTTAAGTGGCTGGCTACTCTAGCAGTCCCCGCCCCTTCGGTACGTTCGAGTACAATGTGAGCGCCATGGACGTATCCGCCGTCGCGCGCTGGCGCGTGGTCTGCCTGCTGATGCTGGGCGCTTTCCTCGGACTGAGCGGGGTGGTCTACGCGGTCGGCCTGCTGCCGGGCGACGTGGCGGTCCACGGCGAGATCCTGGAGGCGCGCGGCACGCTCGCGCATGCGGCCGCCCGCTGGTTCGACTACGGCGGCAAGTGGGTGGTCCTCGGGCCGGCCATGCTGGCCGTCTTCGCGTGGTCGCCCATCGCGCGGCGGCACTGGTGGCTCTGGTGCGCGCTCATGCCGGTCGGCGGCGCCATCGAGCAGCTCTTCAAGTTCCTGGTCGGCCGGCCTCGGCCCCGCGGCGTCCACTGGGGCTTCCCGAGCGGCCACGTCACCGCGGCGACGACCTTCGCGGTGCTCCTGCTCTACGCGCTCTCGCGCGAGCCGGTCTCCCCGCGGGCCCGCGTGGGGCTGATCGTGCTGGCGGTGGTGCTGGTCGGCACGGTGGGCTACGCCCGGATCATCCTCAACGCGCACTGGCCCTCGGACGTCCTGGGCGGCGTGCTCCTCGGCGGCGGCTGCGCGGCGGCCGGCGCGTGGTGGGACAGCCTCCACGGGGCGACGCCGCGCGCGGTCGACGACGCGGTCCGGGTGCGGAGCTAGATGCGCCCGTTCGTCGAGCTGGAGGACGTCGACTTCACCTACGGCGCGGTGTCGGTCCTCGAGCGGATCAACTTGACGGTGGAGGCGGGGGACTTCCTCGGCATCATCGGCCCCAACGGATCCGGCAAGACCACGCTCCTCCGCATCGTGCTCGGGCTGCTCCCGCCGACCCGCGGCACGGTCCGCCTCTTCGGCCACCCCCCGGCATCCTTCCGCCA
>DATGVF010000179.1:0-6537 GCA_035300645.1 bacterium | reverse complement strand
ACCGCGGCCTCGAAGCCCCGGCGCGAGTAGTCGGGGTCTTTCTCCCCTTTGCGCTGCGGGAGCTTGTTGTCGGGAAACAAGTAGGGATCAATGTCGAACGCTACAAAGTCTGGGCGGTTAAGCACGCTAGCGCCTAGCGCCCGCTCGGAGGAGGCGAAGTCTACCCCGGCATTTCCCGCCCGGTCGGCCCGTCGAAGGGGAGTGATGCGACTGAACCAGGTGTGGATCTCGATGTCGGCGAGCTGGGCCAGCCACAACAACGTAGGGAGGTTGTTGCACACCGGGGCGGCCATCGTGTGCTTCTCACTGTCGGTCCAAATGCGGACGACGTGCACAAACGGAGGCGCGTCGGGATGATCCTTCTGGTAGAAGCTTTCCCCCGCGATGCCATTGGGAAACCGGCGCAGGGTGACCGGTCGGTCGCTGATGTGGGGGAGGATGTGTGGGGCGATCTCGAGGTAGTAGCGGATGAGATCGCCCTTCGTGTAGCCCTTTTCAGGCCAGAAGACTTTGTCGAGGTTTGTGAACTCAACCTCCCCGGCCTTCTCCGCCAGGTCAGCCGAGGCCCGCGAATTGTCGGGTTGTGGATTGCCTGTCTTCACAGGCGTACGGGGCACTACGTTCGGGCGGGGCGGGGGTTCCGGTGCACGCGGCTGGGGACGCTCCAGGTGCACCTCGCGCGCGACTTTGTCGACGCGCACCCCCTTGAAAACTGGAGCCCGCAGGAGGCCATCGTCCGTCCAGTTAGCATACTCGACGTCGACGACGAGTTCGGGCCGCACCCAGGTGATCACGTCGTTGGTTGGCGGGACGGTGACAAACGGACACGCGGCCTCGGCGCGTGCGGTCAGCAGAGGCATCAACCGCTTCAGCTCGGCATCGGTGAACCCACTGCCGCAGTTGCCGATGTACTGCAACTGGCCCTCCGCATCATACGCTCCGAGGACGAGCGCGCCGAAGGTCTTCGCGCGGGCACCTCGACCCTGGGTGAATCCGCCCACCACGGCGTCCAGACGCTGATTGACTTTAATTTTTAACCAGGTGCGGGTCCGTTCACCGGTTTCGTAACGGCTGTCGGCACGCTTGGCGACGATCCCCTCCACCCCATGTGCCTGGGCCGCTTCGTAGAAGACGCGGCCGGTCCCCATCACTGCGTCGGATACCCGCACCACCTGCGTGGGACGCAGCAGGGCAGCCAGACTCTTTCGCCGCCGATCCAGAGGCCAGTCCGTTAACCTATGGCCGTTGAGATACAGAACATCGAAGACGTAGTAGGCGATTTGCGGGGTCCGTCCGGGATGGGCCCCGTTTGTTTCCTGCAGGCGTCCCTGCAGAAGCTGAAATTGCGCCCGGCCCTGATCGTCGAGGGCGACGATCTCCCCGTCTAGCACCGCATCGGGCAGCTGCTGCGCGTACAACGCCTCGACGACCTCAGGAAAGCGCGCGTTGAGGACCATGCCGCCGCGACTTCGCAGCGTCACCTCGCGCTTGGGTCCTTCGGCGCGCACGTACGCCACCGCGCGCATGCCATCCCATTTGATTTCGAACAACCATTGCGGGTCGTCAAATGGCGCATCGACCAGGGTCGCCAACATCGGCTTGAGATCCTGCGGGTAGGGATCGGTCCCGACTTTGTCGAGGTGGAGCGCTTTCAACCTCCGACCGGGACGAGGGGACGCTTGGCGCGTCGGGGCGGACGGCGTCTGCCGCGTGCGATCACTGCGCTTTCCGGACGTCCACTGGGACTGCCCCTCGGCAGCGATCTGCGCGATCGTCCGTCCGGTTTTTACCGAGACGGAGGGGTCGGGGAGCTTCCAGCCCGGGACCGCGTCGCTGTCGCGTTTCTTGAACATCAACCATTGGACTTGGCCGCCCATTTTGGTGCGTACGAGGTGAAACTCGCCGTGGAGTTTCGTCCCGTGGAGGATGAGGGTCAATTTTCCTTTGTCGTAGGCCTGCTGAGGGTCGCCCTCGAGGACCTCGTACGTCCCGAGATCCCACACCATGACCGTGCCGCCGCCGTAGTTGCCCTTGGGGATCCCCCCTTCAAACTCCATGTAGTCCAGGGGGTGATCCTCGACGGGGACGGCGAGCCGCTTCTCGTCAGGGTCAAACGTAGGGCCTTTGGGCACGGCCCAGGATTTCAGAACTCCCCCCATCTCCAAACGGAAGTCCCAGTGGAGGCGAGTCGCATGGTGCTCTTGTACGACAAAGCGCGGCGCTTTGGACCCGCGGGCTGCGGGACGCCCTTTAGGCTCCGGGGTCTGTGCGAACCGACGCTTTCGCCGGTATTCTTCTAGGCTCATCGGGATTCGGGATCAGGTGGGTCAGATAGTTCGACAAAACACTGTCCGACTGTCCCCACTTTAGCAAAACAACCGCGCCTTGTGCTCGGGGCTAAAAGCCCGTCGAAGGCGGGCAGGACGGGGAGCACTGGTGGCGCAGCCTCTATGTGCTCACCGACGATCACGCCGTCGGGGTACTGGTGGACGCCAGTTCCTCAGAAGCGCTTCCGTGACGTGCGGTCTAGAGGGGGAGGGTACCGCCAAAAGTCTGATATAGCAGCACGACGTTCAACAGCAAAATGATCGCCGCACACCCCCCGGCGAGAGCCGTCGTCAACCGATGGTTGACCATCTTGCCCATGATCGCCGGGTTGCTGGTGAACAGAATCAGCGTGATGATCGGGATCGGCAGCGTGAAGCTGAGGACGACTTGGCTAATCACCAGCGTTCTGGTCGGCTCCAGGCCTAAGTAGATCGCCACCAACGCCGGTACCATCGTGGCGATCCGCCGCAACCAGATTGGGGTCCGGAAATTCACGAACCCCTGCATCACCACTTGACCCGCCATCGTGCCGACGTGTGAACTCGAGATCCCGGACGTGACAAGGGCGATCCCAAACACCACGGCCGCTGCTTTGCCAAGGAGCGGCGTCAGCGTCTGGTACGCCGTGTTGATTTCAGCGATGTCGGTGTGCCCGGTGAAATGGAAGACCTTCGCGGACATATACAGCATCGCCATGTTCACCAATCCAGCGACTGCCATGGCGATGATGACGTCGATCTTTTCGAAGGCAAACACCCGTTGAGCTTCGTTCTCGCTCCCCGGCACGACGCGGCCTTGGGTGAGGGCGGAGTGTAGGTAGATCACATGCGGCATCACCGTCGCGCCGATGATGCCCACCGCCAGGAGGACGGCGTCGCTGCCGGGGAGGCTGGGGACCACGCTATGGTACGCGACCTGCCCCCAATCAGGCCTGGCCAACACCGTCTCGACGATGTAACAGAGTGCGATCACGCCCGCGCACCCGCCGATGAATACCTCGAGCCCCCGGAACCCTTTCCCCTGCAGCGTGAGGATCAAGAAGACGCCCACGCCAGTGATCAGGGCCGCGCCGAACATCGGGATGCCAAAGAGCAGGTTGATCCCGATGGCGGCTCCCAGGAACTCGGCGAGGTCGGTGGCCATCGCCGTGCCCTCCTGGGTGACCCAAAACACGTAGCACAGCCACCGGGGGTAGCGGGCACGGCACATCTCGGCGAGGTTCATCCCGGTCGCAATCCCCAATTTCGCGGCGAGGCCTTGGATTAGCATCGCCATCAGGTTCGCCATCAGGATGACCCAAAGGAGCGCGTAACCGAATTGAGCCCCGCCGGCGATGTTCGTGGCGAAGTTCCCGGGATCAATGTAGGCGATCGAGGCAATGAAAGCAGGGCCCAGGAAGGGCAGCAGGGCGCGCCACCCGCGGCGCTTGCCGAGGATGGCCTCGCGTGCGGCAAGCTGAATGGCGGGGTGCGGAGGTGCCGCGACATCCGCTAGTGCGTACGAGCGTGCCATCTTGCCCTCGCCAATTCCGGTCGGTCCCTTACTAAACTCGGTGTCAGCGGGTGACACTGGTTGCGTCTCCCTGTGGACTAGTTCCCGCTAGGCCGGATGATCAGACGTCACTTGCGGCATTAAGCTCACTCTATTTGGACGATGCGAAGTTCTTTTAGATAATACGAAATTCAATCGGGTGCAGTCAAGCCCGGGTAGGGTGCTGGGTGGGTTGATCGGCGGGCCCCGCCGGAATGCCTTTCTTTACCTGTTGCCTAGGCCGGAACGCTCAGGGCGGGCATGACGTCATGTCAGTTTGCACAGCGCTGCGTTCGGGGATCGGAGCACCTAGCGGTCGGAAGCGCGAAGAGGCCAGGGGGAATGTCGTGACCTGGCGCTACTGGACGTAGATGGCTTTACATAGCGCCCGCGGGAGCGTCATGCGGCGCCTATCTATTTCAACCCGGTAGCCGCGGGCACGATGGGCTAGGACCTTGAGGGTAACCCCCGGCAGGATCCCAAGATCTGCGAGCCGGCGCAATGTCGCCGGATTTCGATCACTCACTCGCGCCACCACGCCGGTCGCGCCCGGCGCGAGGGTAGAAAGTTCCGGATACCGAACGTCACGGACTGTACCGTCCGTGGCGGGAATGGGGTCGCCGTGCGGATCCGCCGCCGGGTTGCCGAGCGCCGCGGCGATGCGGAGTTCCACGTCGTCGGAGAGCACGTGCTCCATCTTTTCCGCTTCGCGATCAACTTTGTCGAGGCTGACCCCCAGGTGCTGCGCGAGGTACAGCTCAATCAACCGATGATGGCGGATCGTTTCGAGTGCGATTCGTTGACCCGTCGGAGTGAGGGTGAGTCCGTGGTATCGGTGATACGAGACGAGTTTCAGGCGAGCGAGACGCTGGACCATCGCGGTTGCGGACGCAGCTGCCACGTGCAGGCGCGTGGCCAGCGCCGAGGTCGACACGGAGTCGCGACCCCGCTGGAGTTTGTAGATCGCTTTCAAGTAATCCTCCATGATGCCGGTGATGGCAGACATCTTCCGCGCTCCCGGGTAAACTGTAGCACCGCCGCTACCAGTATATATCTCTCGACTATTAGGGGAGGGACCTCGAGGAGGGCGCCATGACCAGGCAAGTAGGACTGGCCGAGATCGGACAGATCAGCGTTCCCGTGCAAGACGTCGAGCGGGCGACAGCGTTCTATCGAGACCGATTAGGCATGCGATATCTGTTTACTGCTCCGCCGGGGCTGTCGTTTTTCGCGTGTGGGAGTGTACGGTTGATGCTAGGCCGTCCGGAGGGGCCGGATCGGCCGCAGCGCGCGTCCGTCCTCTACTTCCGGGTGACCGAGATTCAGCAGACCTACCGGACCCTCCTGGACCGGGGGGTCCGGTTCCACGATGCCCCGCACCTCATCGCGAAGATGGACACCCACGATTTATGGATGGCCTTCTTTTATGACTCCGAGGACAACACGCTGGCGCTCATGGAGGAGGTGGCGCACCGGTGAGCCCAGCAAACTGTCGGGCGTAGTCGGGTGCGGGCGCGCCGTCTTCGTGAGTGAAGTATGCGTAGACGTCGCGTCCTTCAGCGATCCGCGCCGCAGCCCACTGCGCCCACCGCGCGAGGTCATCTTCCGAGTAGCGGGATTTGTGGAGCCGCAAGTAAGACACCGGGCCCACGACCTCTGCCGGCTGCGCCTCCTCGTCCGTTTCGGCGACGCACAGGGCGACCCGGTGCGTCTCCAGCAGGCGGTAGACCGGGTCTTGTCGCCAGGTCGCGTGGCGGAACTCCACGACCGCCTGCCCGCCGGGCCGCAACCCGGTCAGCAACCCGGTCAGGAGTGTCAGGTCGCAGCGCAGCGACGGCGGGAACTGGAAGAGAATGGGCCCCAGGTGAGGCCCGAGACCCCGCAGGCGTTCGAACAGGAACGCGAGGTCGCCATCGATATCGACAAGCCGTTTGAGGTGCGTGATGCGCCGGTGTGCTTTCACGGCGAACTGAAACTCCGGCGGCACGGCGCCCGCCCACTGCGCGAGAGTGTGATCTTGAGGGTACCGATAGAAGGTGTTGTTGAGTTCGACCGTCGGGAATGTCCGGCCGTAGAACGGCAGCATTTGGTCGGTGGGAAGGTCAGCCGGGTAGAACGACCCCTTCCACTCCGGATAACTGAACCCAGACGTTCCCACGTACGCGCGCGCCATCGTGCCAGTCTGTGCCCCCGCTCAGGTGGCGACGGGAAGAGGAGACGAGGGCTGGCCGGAAGTTACCGGTGCCGTTCGTGCATCGCAGCCACGCGCGGCGTCCGCTCCTGCCCACTGCTCGGCCGCACCGGGCGGCGCCGGGATGCCGGCGCCTTCTCGCGGCGGTTCATCTGGAGACTGCGGCGCAGTGCCTCCATCAGGTCGACGACCTTTTCGGATTTCCGCGTCGGCACGGCTACCGTCTCTCCATCGACCTTTGCGGCGATCACTTTCTGCAGAGCCTCCCGATAGTCATCGCGGTAGTCGGCGGGTTTGAACTCGGCGATCAGCCCCTCGATGAGCTGCATCGCCATTTTCTTCTCGTTGGGGTGAACTTTTGCCTGAACGGGCAGCTCCGGAATGTCACCGACCGCGCGGACTTCGTCCGCGTAGTACAGCGTGGACATCACCAGAGTGCCATCGTATGGCCGCACAGCGACGAGGTGTTCTTTCTCCTTGATGACGAC
>DATGVF010000178.1:0-18030 GCA_035300645.1 bacterium | reverse complement strand
CGACCCGCCAAGCCCTCTCCCAACCGCAGCCGAGTCCGGCCAATTTCATCGGACTGAAAGCCGCGCGCGGCTGCGACTTCCAGCACTTGATTGTGGGGGTTGAGCAGAAGAATGGCCGCCGCATCCACCTGGAGTTGGGTGGTGGCTTGCTCCAGCACGACGTTGAGGGCCAAGGAGAGGTCAAGACTTGAGGCAATCGCCAAGTCAATCGCCCGTAGCGCGGTCAACCGGTTGAGGTGGCGCTTAACCTGCTCTTCCGCCAGTTTCCGCTCGCTCATGTCTCGCCCAATGCCCTGAATACCCACCGGCACGCCGTTCCGTTGGACCAGCGTCGTGCTGATTTCTACCGGGACTCGGCGGCCGTCTTTGCGCACCAGCTCTAGCTCGTAGGTGGTCGCCTCCTGGCCGCTCAGCTTTGCAGCCATCATCGCCCTGGCGGTCTCGAGGTGATCGGGGCCGAGCACGTCCGTGATGTTCTTTTGGAGAGCCTCGGCGCGGGGGTAGCCGCTGAGTCTCTCGGCGGCTGCGTTTACGGAGGTGAAATTCCCTTTCAAGTCGATCGTGAAGATGGCGTCCGTGGCTCTCTCAAAGAGCGACCGATAGCGTTCCTCGCTCTGCAGGAGTACTTCTTCCGCCTGCTTCCGTGCGGTGATGTCGGTCAAAATCCCGACGTAGTATTCCACCCGTCCTTGGGGGTTGAATACTGCACGGGCGCGGTCTTGCACCCAGATCTGCGAGCCGTCGTAACGTCGGTACTGCGTTTCGAAATCCACGAGCACGCGCTCGCGCTCGATCATCGCCTGCCACCGCTGCCGGTCGTCGAGGTTCACGTACAAGTCGCCGGCGCGGATCGCGAGCAGAGCCTCCCGTGTCGGATACCCGAGCATGCGAACCATCGTGGGATTGGCATCGAGAATCTGGCCATTGGGGGTCGACTGGTACAAGCCGACGGGCAGCCCGCTCCAGACATCGGAGTAGTCGTGGGGACGCGCGTCATGCCCACTGTCCGGACTTAGGGCCGCTGGTTCGGTGGATGATCGAATGCGTGCCTTCACACTGGACTCCACAACTGAGGATGGGCCGGGTAGACCCTCGTAGGGAAATTGCCACAGAGTCCTCGGGGCTAGTCTGAAGTCGCCTCCGTAGTAATACTTACACAGAGGGGGAAAAGACCTGATGCCACGCTACAATCAGGGGTGTCGCCGGTGAATGTGAGATCAAGACCCGTGCCCCCGAGGATCAGCCCACACACTGCCCAGTAGGCAATGGGGACATGTTGGTGGCACCTGTCCTCCACTCGCTGACCAGGAGGGGACCAAGTTTGGACCGAACCGTACCGTCCATGGCCGCGCGAATTCTCGATGGCAAAGCGCTTGCCGCGCAGATTGAAGCAGAAGTCGCCTCCCAGGCGGCGGCGCTGACCCAGCGCTACGGGATGTCCCCGGCACTCGCGGCTATCCTGGTGGGCGACGATCCCGCGTCGGCACTGTATGTCAGACGCAAGGCGGAGGCTTTCGGTCGCGCGGGCATGCGATCCGAGACGTTTCACTTGTCCGCGGATACGCCTGAGGCCGAGGTACTGGCCCTGATCGCCGACTTGAACGCGCGCGCCGACATTCACGGCATCCTCCCCCAACAGCCCATGCCCCCGCAGATCACCCCGCGCACGGTGTTCGAGCACGTCGATCCTGCCAAGGACATCGACGGCCTGGGCCCGATCAACATGGCCGCCCTCCTCGTGGGGCGTCCCCGCCTGGTACCGAATACTCCGGCGGGAATCATGCGGCTGCTTGAGTACGCGGGAGTCGATCCGACCGGGAAGGAAGCGGTGGTGATTGGTCGGAGCGTCATCGTCGGTCGTCCCGCCGCTGTACTGCTGCTGCAGGCTAACGCTACCGTCACGTGGTGCCATACCCGGACGCGGGACTTAGCCTCCCACACCCGTCGGGCCGACATTCTCATTGTCGCTGCTGGGAAGGCTCGCCTCGTCACCGGAAACATGATCAAGCCCGGCGCCGTGGTGATCGATGTGGGCATCAACCGCCTCGAGGGCAAGCTGGTCGGAGACGTCGACTTTCCTTCGGCATCCACCGTCGCCGGGTGGATCACCCCCGTGCCGGGGGGAGTGGGCCCGATGACAATCGCCATGCTGTTGAAGAATACCGTTCAGGCGGCCGAGGCCCAATTCCGCGCGGCCCGTCACGTCTAGCGCCCCGCCGATGACCTACCAAGACGCCCTGCGCTACATCGATAACCTTCTCGCACGCGCCCAGCCCCATCCGGGCCCGGAGACGATCAAGCTGCATCGGGTCACAGACTTGCTCCGCCGGCTCGGGGATCCGCATCACGGCTTGCCGACCGTTTTGGTCGCCGGGACGAAAGGGAAGGGGTCGACCGCGGCGATGCTCGCGGCGATGATGCAGTCGTCCGGCTACGACGTGGGCTTGTATACAAAGCCGCACCTTGTGGACTACCGCGAGCGCATCGGCATCAACGGCGAGTGGATTTCATCAGAGGGTCTTGCTGCGCTCGTGGAGCACGCCCGTCCGCACGTGGAGGCGATGGAGGGGGGCCCATGGGGGCTGCCCTCATACTTTGAACTGTCCGTCGCGTTGGCCTTTGTCCACTTCGCGCATGCGCCCGTCGAGTTAGCGATCGTGGAGGTCGGACTGGGAGGCCGGCTCGACCCCACCAATGTGGCCGACCCGCTCGTCTCCGTCATTACACCGATCAGTCATGATCACATGGACGTGTTAGGAGATACCCTCGATGCGATTGCGCGCGAAAAGGCAGGCATCGTCCGCGATCACGGCACTGTGATCAGCGCCCCTCAAAGCCCGGAGGCGCGGGCTGCGATCATCGACATCTGCACACGGCGCAACGCGCACTTGGTGCTGGTGGATGAAGCCATGCGGTGGGATGGGTTGGGGTCCACGCTGCACGAGCAGCGCTTCGAGTTGGTGGGGACCCAGCGCAGCTACGGTCCCCTGCGGCTTCCCCTCATTGGAGCTCACCAGCGCGCGAACGCCGCCACCGCGGTCGCGACTGTCGAGGCCCTCGCCCCGCGAGGGTTCCCCACCTCGGTCGACGCCGTGCGGGAGGGACTCGCGGCAGTGCACTGGCCGGCTCGCGAAGAGGTGGTCGCGGAGCGGCCGTATGTGGTGCTTGATGTCGCCCATAATCCGGCCTCCTTGGCGGCCTTGCGCGAGACCTTGGAGGCGGTGTTTTCAGGGCGGCGCATCATCTTGGTCTTTGGGATGATCGCGACGCATGATCACCGGGCCTGCACGAGTCTGATCGCCCCTCTGGCCGAGACCGTGATTGTGACGACCCCCCAGCATGCCAAACCACTGCCGGCCCGTGTGCTGGCCGAAGAGGTGGCCCGCTACCAAGCGCATGTCGAGATCATCGAGGATCGACCGGCTGCCCTTGACCGGGCCCTGGCCCTGGCCGGTCCCGAGGATGTGGTGGTTGTCACCGGATCGTTTTTCCTCGTCGGGGAGGTGCGCGAACTGCTGCAACGCAAGCTCACCTCAGCGCCCCACCCACAGGTCCGTTTGCGGGTGCCCCGAACATGACTGAGGTCCTGACCCGTGCGGGATCCACTCCCGCGCTGAGGTGGTCTGATGTGGGTTGATGTGATCGTGGAAGACATCTTGCGCACGCGAACTGACGATGCGCACATCGTGAACGACGCCAAGAGCCCCTCCGGACCGATCCATGTCGGGTCGCTCCGGGGCGTGATCCTCCACGATTGTGTCACTCGCGGTCTACAGGAGAAAGCCCAACGCGTGCGGTTTCTGTACGGCTTTGACGACTATGATCCATTGGACGCGCTCCCGGCTGGAGCGTCTGAAGAGTGGCGTCGGTACCTGGGCGTCCCGCTGTCAGAGATTCCCGCGCAGGGGGGTGCCGCAACGAGCTTCGGGCGACAGATCGGCGACGCGTTTGTTGTGGTATTCACCCGCCTCGGGGCTCACCCCGACATCTACTGGACGAGTGAGATGTACAAATCCGGACGTTTCAACGATGCCATCCGGGTGGCGCTGGATCGCGCGGACGAGTTGATGTCCATCGACCGAGAGATCAGCGGCAGCAAGAAAGCCGAGCGCCACCCGATCCAGGTCGTCTGTGAGCACTGTGGGCGCATCGGCACGACCATGGTGACGGCGTGGGATGGGAAGGAAGTCAGCTACGAGTGCCGGCCTGATAAAGTCGAGTGGGCGCAAGGGTGCGGGAATCGTGGGCAGCGCTCGCCGTTTGACGGGGGAAGTAAGCTGCAGTACGTCGTCGAGTGGGCGGCCAAGTGGAAGATCTTAGGCGTCACAGTGGAAGGCGCAGGCAAGGACCACATGACCAAGGGAGGAAGCCACGACCGGGCCAGTGCCATGGTCCAACGCGTCTTTGCGTATCCTGCGCCCTATCCCATCCCCTATGAGTTCATTCTGGTGGGCGGGAGGAAGATGAGTACCAGCCGCGGCGTGGGTATGCTGGCCGCTGATCTTGTGCAGATCTTGCGGCCGGAGCTCGCGCGGTTCTTGCTGGTCCGTCCCCACTACCGGCAGCAGATCAACTTCGATCCGGGCGGGGAGACCATTCCCCAGCTCTACGACGCGTACGATAGGGCCGCCGCGGCGCACTTTGGGGACCTGCAGGCCAAGACCCCAGCGGAAGCCGATCTGCTGCAGGATCATGCGCGGACATTCACCTACGCGTCGGTCGAGCGCGAGCCGGTGCGCTGTTTTCGCATGCGGTTCGCCAAAGTCGCCTATCTCATGCAGATGTCCACCGTCGATGTGTATCGGGAAGCCGAACGGGAGAAAGGCGCTCCCCTAACCGAGGCCGACCGGGAAGAACTCCGCCAGCGCATGGAGGATGTGCGGCGCTGGCTGCAAACGTATGCGCCTGAGAGCTACCGGTTTCAGGTGCAGCCGCATCTCCCCGCTGTTCCGCTCGATGACAGCCAGCGCGCGTTCCTCGGTCACCTGGCAGAACTCATTCTCAGCCGGCCGGCCTGGTCGGGCGAGGAGTTGCACGAGGCGATCCACACGATGAAGACCCAGCTCGGAATCGCCTCGGCGGCGGCGTTTGGCGCAATCTACTTGGCATTCTTGGGCAAGGCCTCGGGCCCGCAGGCCGGATGGTTTCTCGCGGCGCTGGACCGAGACTTCGTCGTCGCCCGGCTGCGTGAGGCGGCCCAGGGCGTGCGCAGGTCAGGGGTGCACTGAGCGATGGCGGGGGACCGCGACGTCGACATTTTGGTGTATGCACATCTTGAGACCCGTCACCTCGAGCAGATCCGTGCCGTCGACCCCCGCGTGCGCGTGACGCTGGTGACGGATCAGCCGCGGGGTACTGATGGAGTGCGGACGGCGGAGATCCTGGTTGGGTGGAACATCCCGCGCGAGGCGGTGCAGCGGGCGACTGGCCTGAAGTGGATCCACTCCACCGCAGCCGGCGTGGACCAGCTGCTCTATCCCGAGATCCGCGAACGCGGGATTATCTTGACTGCCAGCATGGGCATCCACCATCAATTAGTGGAGCACATCTTTGCGTTCCTGCTGGCATTAGAGCGCCGGCTGCACGTGGCGATGCGCCTGCAACTGCAACGCAAGTGGGACCGCACCCACACTGTCGGCGACGAGCTCAGCGGGAAGACGCTCGGGATTTTGGGGTTGGGCACAATCGGCCAGCAGCTGGTGCGCAAGGCCCAGGCTTTCGACATGCGGGTGATCGGGACCAAGCGAACGCCGACACCCATCTCCGGCGTGGACCGCGTGCTTCCCCCAGATGGCCTCCCCCAGGTGATGCGGGAGTCGGATGCCGTCGTCGTGGCTCTGCCCCTGACCCCCCAGACGCGCGGGTTGATCGGGGAGCGAGAGCTGCAGATGATGAAGCCGACCGCATGGTTCATCAATGTCGGGCGCGGTCCGATCATCCACGAGACGGCGTTGATCCAGGCGCTGCGCGCGGGACGAATCGCGGGCGCAGCGCTCGACGTCTTCGAACACGAACCCCTCCGGTCCGACAGCCCCCTCTACGAGCTGGAGAACGTGATCCTGACCCCGCACGTCTCCGGCGCCTCCCCACGCTATATGGACCGCGCCGTGCCGCTGTTCTGTGAGAACCTGGCGCGCTACCTGCGCGGCACGCCGTTGCGAAATCTCGTGGATCCCGAACGAGGCTATTGACCCTCAGGCGACGAATCCTTCAGCTGAGCTGACAAGATTCCATAAGGCGAAGGGCAGGGCTGCGATGCAGACCGGCGTCTGCATCACGCCGCCCTGGGTGAGGAGGGCAGAGGCGTGAAGCCGTATCCTCCGGACCGTATTCGCAATGTCGCCGTGGTCGGGCACGGCGGCACGGGCAAGACCTCGCTCGTTGAGGCCGCGCTGTTCACCGCCAAGGCGGTTGACCGCTTAGGCAAGGTCGACGACGGAACCTCGACCACCGACTTCGATCCCGAAGAGCAACGCCGCAAGCACACCATCAATACCGCCCTCGCACCCCTGGAATGGAACGGTGTGAAAGTCAACCTCATCGACGTGCCGGGCTATCCCGACTTTGTCGGCGAGGTGGTTGGTGCACTCCGGGCCGTCGAAGGAGCGGTGCTGGTCGTGGACGGGGTCTCAGGCGTGCAGGTGCAGACCGAAGTCGCCTGGGTACAGGCGGACAAAGCAGGCGTCAGCCGTATGTGCGTGGTGAACCGGCTGGACCGCGAGAACGCGAGCTTCGACCGGACTCTCCAGTCGCTGCGGACGCGGTTTGGGAATAAGGTGGCCCCGATTCAGATTCCTATCGGGGCGGAGGGAGCGTTTAGCGGAGTAGTGGACTTGGTCGAGATGAAAGCCTACACCGCCAAGAACGGGGAGATGACGCCGTCGGAGATCCCCTCGAACTTGGTCGCGGGCGCGCAGGCCGCGCGAGAAAAGCTGATGGAAGCGGCGGCGGAATCCGAAGACGCGTTGGTCGAGAAATACCTGGAGGCCGGGGAGCTCTCACAAGAGGAGCTGCGCCGCGGATTGCACGCGGGGGTGAAGGCGGGCACCCTGGTCCCCGTTCTGTGTGCGGCGGGGGGCAAGCTCGTCGGGATCTCAGTGTTGCTCAATCAGATCGTCACCCTGCTGCCGGCTCCAGCCGAACGCCACGAGATCACAGCGACCGACCCGCGCACGCAAAAGCCGGTGACCGTAGCCCAACAGACGGGCAGTCCGCTAGCGGCACTAGTTTTCAAGACGGTCGCCGACCCGTTCGTCGGCAAGCTTTCGTACTTCCGCATGTACGGAGGGGTGCTGCGGTCAGACTCTCAGGTGTTCAACGCGACGAAAGGGAAACCCGAACGGATCGGGCAGATCTTTTTCGTCCGAGGTAAGCATCAGACGGCGGCCCCCGAAGTAGGTCCCGGGGACCTGGCGGCTGTCGCCAAACTCGCGGAGACCTCGACGGGAGACACTCTCTGCGCCAAGGAGACCCCGTTACTGCTTCCGGTGATTGCCTTCCCACCTCCAGCGATTTCGCTTGCGGTAGAACCTAAGAGCAAGGCCGATGAGGACAAATTGGGGATGTCGCTGCAGAGGCTGACCGAGGAGGATCCGACGTTTCACGTCAACCGCGCGACCGAGATGAAACAGACGATCATTTCCGGCATGGGCGAGTCGCACCTGGAGATCATGGCCGACCGCCTGCGACGGAAATTCAGCGTCGATGTCACTTTGATGCCGCCCCGAGTCCCCTACCGGGAGACCATTCGGGCCAAGGGCAAAGCGCAGGGCCGCTATGTCAAACAGACTGGCGGCCGCGGGCAGTACGGGGTGTGCTTCCTCGAGATCGAGCCTCTGCCCAGAGGCGTGGGGTTCGAGTTCGTGGACGAAATCCACGGCGGGGCCATTCCGAACCAGTTCATCCTGTCCGTGGAGAAGGGCGTCCGCAAAGCGCTCGAAGAAGGGGTGCTGGCTGGGGCCCACGTCGTCGATCTCCGAGTCACGCTGGTAGACGGTAAGTATCACGACGTGGACAGCTCAGACATCGCCTTCCAAATTGCTGGCTCCATGGCCTTCAAAGAGGCGGTCACCTCTGCTCGCCCTGTGCTGCTGGAACCGATCATGACCTTGTCGGTCCACCTGCCCGAAGGACAGATGGGCGATATCATTGGAGACCTCAATGCCAAACGCGGGAGGATTCAGGGGATGGACCCGCAAGGCGATGGCACCACCGTGGTGGTGGCCCAGGTCCCGCAAGCAGAAGTGCTCCGCTACGCCTCCGACCTGCGCTCGATCACGGGGGGGCGGGGAACCTTTGAGTTGGCGTTTTCGCACTATGACGATGTGCCTCCGCACGTAACCGAGCGGATCATCTCCGAGGCCAAGCACCAGAAGGCCGAAGCCGCGACCCGCTAAAGGCGCCTCCCGATCGGGCCGGCCCGAGCGAGTGTGGGTTGGGCGGGGTGGGTCCAGGACGCACGCAGGTGGAGCGATTTTCCCGGTCCCGGGGGAATACCATCGACACTCGCGGCGTTCGGCAGGAGTGAAGCGAAGACCGCCGAAAGGCCAGATGCTACATCACGGATGGGAGGGCCTTATCTCCACAGAGATAGGGCCCTCCAGCATTGTACGCGGGGAGGTTGCAACGCCCTCATGGCCGGACGCTTTTCGGCCGATATAAGAGACGAAATCCGCCAGCGGATCGACCTGGTTGAGCTGGTGAGTGCTCACGTGGCCCTCAAGAAGGCGGGCCGGTATTACAAAGGGCTCTGTCCCTTCCATCAGGAGAAGACGCCGTCGTTTCACATCGACCGTGAGCGAGGTCTGTGGCATTGCTTTGGGTGCAATTTGGGAGGCTCAGCGTTCGATTTCGTGATGCGGACGAGCAACGTGTCGTTTGGCGAAGCGGCCGAGATGCTCGCCCGCCGGGCCGGTGTGGGCTTGGAGCGCAGTCCGGAAGAAATCCAGCGAGCGACGGAACGGGATCGCCTGTACCGGGCGTTGGAAGCGGCCGCGGGTATCTTTCGAGAGAACCTGCTCCATCCCGAGCGGGGTCGTCTGGCGCAAGAGTACCTTGCCCGTCGCGGCGTGGATGCTCCGACGGCGGAGCGATTTCGATTAGGGTACGCGACGGCGAACTGGGACGATCTGCTCAAGGCGTTGGGAGCGAAAGGCTTCGCGCCGCCGCTCCTGGCCAGCGGCGGGCTCGTGCAGATGCGAGCCGGTGGCGATGGGTACTACGACATGTTCCGCCATCGGGTGATCTTCCCGATCCTGGATCTCCAGGACCGTCCGGTTGCATTCGGCGGGCGTGCGCTGGATGAGACGCAACCGAAGTACCTGAACTCAAAAGAGACGGCGGTCTTTGTCAAGGGCAAGACGCTCTATCCGCTCAACTGGGCGCGCGAAGCGATCCGCCAGCACGACGAGGTCGTGGTGGTTGAAGGGAATATGGACGTGTTGACGTGTCATCAGTTTGGCATCACGAATGCCGTGGCGACGTTGGGTACGGCGCTGACGGCCGAGCAGGTGTTGGGGTTGAAGCGCTTTGCGGGGAAGGCCGTCTTGGTCTATGACGCAGACGCCGCGGGCAAGGCGGCGATGGAACGGGCACAGGGTCTGTTTGAAGAAGCGGAGCTGCCGGTGCGGGTGGCGGTGCTGCCGTCTGGCGATCCCGATGGATTTCTGCGGACGGCCGGTCCGCAGAAGTTTGGGGAGTTGGTGGCGAACGCGGTGCCGATCTTTGACTACCAAGTCTCCTTGGCGGCCTCCCGGTATGATGCGAAGACGGTCGAGGGGAAAGTGCGCATTGTCGATGCCCTGCTCCCGTCGATCGCCGCGGTGAGCAACCCGGTGCGCCAAGCCGAGTACCTGCGCAGTCTCGCACAGCGATTCGATCTGGCTGAGGATGCCGTGCGCCAGCGTCTGACCGCGCGCGGCCGGCCCCCTGAGGCCCACCGAGGACAGCCGCCCAGTGCACCGCCCGCCGACCGGGCGCGGAACCAAGCCGAGCGGCTGCTTATCCACTTAATGGTACACGACCCGGCCCTGCGGCCCATCGTGGGTGGCGTCCTGGTACCCGGCGATTTCGTCGACCCTCCGCACGGCCGATTGGCCCGTGTTCTGTTCGCCACACCCGACGCAGACGTGGATCGCCTCCGCGAGGGTCTAGAGGATGAGGACACCCAGGGGCTTCTGATGCGCTTGGTGTTTGAGGAGCCGCCTGTGGCGGAAAAAGAAAAGGAGCAAGTTGTGCGCGAAACGATCGACTACATTAGCGTACGGGTTCCCGCGGCGCAGCAGCGTCAAGCACTCGCGCGTCAGATTCACCAGGCCCAGGCCGCGGGAGATCTACAGCAGGTTCGCCAGTTGCAAATGGCGTATGTAAAACTAATTGGGCCATCCGGACACGAAACCGGGTCATCTCCGGTACCTGGTGGGCCCACGACCCCTGCGCCGAAAGGGGGTGACAACCATGGCCAAAAAGAAAGCGCCTGAACCGCCGATTTCCGACGAGCGGATTCAGGCCGAAATCAAAACCCTCGTGGAGATGGGCAAGAAGAAGGGATTCTTGACCCACGACGACATTCTCGAGCAGTTCCCGGAGGCCGAACAGAACATCGAGCTGATTGATCGCGTCTACACCGTGCTCCTCGAGCAGGGGATCGACGTGGTCGAAGACGCCAAGGAAGCAGAACAAAAAGGCAAGGCCGAGGAGGAAGAGGAGACCCGTGAGGCCGAGGGCGTCGCCATCGACGACCCGGTCCGCATGTACTTAAAGGAAATCGGCAAAGTCGCCCTCCTGACTCCCGAGCAAGAGGTGGACCTGGCCAAGCGCATGGAGAAAGGCGAGGAGGAAGCCAAGCGCCGCCTGATCGAAGCGAACCTGCGCCTGGTCGTGAGCATCGCCAAGAAGTACGTGGGCCGCGGCATGCTCTTTTTGGACCTCATTCAAGAGGGAAACCTAGGCCTCATCCGAGCCGTCGAGAAATTCGACTGGCGGAAGGGATTCAAGTTCAGCACGTACGCGACCTGGTGGATCCGGCAGGCCATCACCCGCGCGCTGGCGGACCAAGCGCGGACGATTCGCATCCCGGTCCACATGGTCGAGACCATCAACAAGTTGATTCGCATCTCCCGCTCGCTGCTGCAGGAACTGGGCCGCGAGCCCACCGCGGAGGAGATCGCGCAGGCGATGAGCCTGCCCGTGGAGCGGGTGCGCGAGATCATCAAGATCGCGCAAGAGCCCATTTCGCTGGAGACCCCGATTGGCGAAGAGGAAGACAGCCACCTCGGGGACTTTATCGAGGACCAAGACGCGCTCGCTCCGGCCGAGGCGGCGTCGTTCACGATGCTCAAGGAGCAACTCGAAGACGTGCTGGAGACGTTGACGCCCCGCGAGCGGAAGGTCTTGAAGCTGCGTTTCGGACTAGACGACGGCCGCCCCCGTACCTTAGAAGAGGTCGGCCGGGAGTTCGGCGTCACGCGGGAGCGCATCCGCCAGATTGAAGCCAAAGCGCTGCGCAAGCTGCGTCACCCGTCTCGCAGTAAGCGGCTGAAGGATTTCATCGAGTGACCGGTCGGAGTTGGAAGAAGGCTGAGGGTGCGCCCTGGGGCGCGGCCGTCAGCCTTCTTCGTCTGTAGAGGGGAATCCCGTGGAGCATCATGTCAAAGACCTGAGTCTGGTTAAGCAGGGACGACTGCGCATCGAGTGGGCGGAGGCGGAGATGCCTGTACTGCGACGGATCCGCGAGCGGTTTACGCGGACCCGGCCGCTGGCGAACCTCCGCATCGCGGTATGTTTGCACGTGACCACGGAGACTGCCAATCTGATGCGCACGCTGGTTGCAGGCGGCGCCCAGGTGCGCGTGTGCGCCAGCAACCCCTTGTCCACGCAAGACGACGTGGCCGCCGCGCTGGTGGAAGACCAGATCGCCGTTTTCGCCGTGAAGGGCGAAGACCGGGACACCTACTACCGCCACATTAGTCAGGCCCTGGATATTAAGCCCCATATCACGATGGACGATGGGGCCGACTTGGTATCGACCATCCACAGCACGCGCGTGGACTTGCTGCGCGACCTCATCGGCGGCACGGAGGAAACCACGACCGGGGTCATTCGCTTGCGCGCCATGGCCAAAGACGGCGCGCTAAAGTACCCCATCGTGGCGGTGAACGACGCGAAGACCAAGCACTTGTTTGATAACCGTTATGGGACGGGGCAGTCGACGATCGACGGGCTGCTGCGCGCGACGAATCTGCTGCTGGCTGGCAAGACCTTCGTCGTTTGCGGGTACGGGTCTTGTGGTCGGGGGCTGGCTCTGCGCGCCCGCGGCATGGGGTCTCGCGTGATCGTGACCGAAGTCTCTCCGCTGCACGCGCTTGAAGCGGTCATGGAAGGCTATGAAGTGATGCCGCTGGCGGACGCGGCGATGGAAGGTGACATCTTCATTACGGTGACCGGCAACCGCGGAGTGATGCGCCGAGAGCATTTTGAGACGATGAAAGACGGCGCAGTGTTGGGCAACAGCGGCCACTTTAACGTCGAGATCGATATTCCGGCGCTGGAGGACCTCGCCGAGTCGACCCGGGAGGTGAAGCCCCTCGTGCAAGAGTATCGGATGCGCGACGGCCGGCGCCTCTATCTGCTCGCCGAAGGTCGATTGCTCAATCTCGCTGCGGCCGAAGGACACCCGGCGGCGGTGATGGACATGAGTTTTGCCAATCAAGCCCTGGTAGTGGAGTACCTGGCCACGCACGCGAAGACCCTCGCCCCATCCGTCTACACGGTCCCCGCAGACATTGATCAGTCGGTGGCCCGCCTGAAGCTGGACGCACTGGGGATCCGCGTCGATGAATTAACCGAAGAGCAGCGGATCTACTTGCAGTCGTGGTCGGAAGGGACCTGAGATCTGGCTAGGGGTACAGCACACGCCGCTCGGCCAACATGCGGACGAACTGTTGGATGCGCCGCGCGCGCGTGTCCGCCTTTTTGGCGGTGGTCACCCTGAAGAAGATCGCGTATTTGTTCTTGCGATCCAGCGTCTCAAAGAACGCCTTTGCGGAGGCGACCCGATCCAATGCGGCCTGAAACTCTTTTGGGACAACCGCCGCGCGGGGGGAATCGTACGCCGCCTGCCACCGCCCGGTGTGCTTGGCGGTTGTGATCGCTGCTAACCCCGAGGGTTTCATTCGACCGGCTCTAATGAGCGCGCGGGCACGCTGAGTATTGCGCTTTGACCAGATGCTCCGCGGTCCCCGCGGGGTGAATTTTAGGAGCCAGGACGCGGCATCGTAGCGTCGGCCCTGGCCATCGATCCACCCATAACACAGAGCGACGTCTAGCGCTTCCGCGTAAGTGACTGAGATGATTCCCCAGTGTCTCTTCGCCAACCGCAGCCAGAGCCCCCGAGACGCGGCGTGATGCTTCTTTAGCCACGTTGTCCAATCGGCGCCCCGCTTGAAGAGCCGCACGGGGAGGCCCTGGGGTCCTCGACGGTCCCCTTTCGCCATTCTCCAAGTGCCCCGTTCGGCTTTGGGCTGTTTTCGCGCTTTCAGGAAGTCCTCGCCGTCGGTCCTGGCGTTCTCACTGAGGGGACCGGCCCGTGTCGCGACGGGGAAAGGGCAGGCAAGTGCAGCGCACTGAGGAGTCCCGGGGGAGAGGCGAGCACAGCACCGATCGCGTTGACCACGATCGCATAGGTGGCCAAGTCGCCCTGCAGGCCCCCCTCGATGATGGCGTCAACCGGCGGGCTGGCGTCGATGCTGATGCGGTCGCGTGGGTGGTCTGCGCCCATCGCCATGGTGAGATCCAAGGTGATAAATGGGGTAGAATCGACGAAGCCCCGGCTGATTTGATGGAGTCCGAGTACCCGCGAGTTGGAACCCACGACAGGTTCGATCGATTCCTCAGTCTTCTCTAGCGGGCGCGTCAGCGCATGGGCGATCATGGCGACCGACTGCGGCAGCCCGACATGGCCGATCGTCCCCCCGCTGATACCTGCGCGGAATGCGTCGGTGCTGAGGCCTACGCCGACCTTTCGCTGGAGGGGAAGACGGCGCCCGGCGACGTCGACGATCCGCTCGACGACGACACGCTTAACCTCGGAGCACGGGGCTGTGAGGACCACCGGCAGCAGATCCATTACAAACCCGGGATTCACCCCGAGTCCCACCACGACCGCGCCACGGGACCGGGCCAGCGTATCTAGCGCTGCCGCCTCAGTCGGAAAGTGGTGCCAGGGAAACGCCAATTCCTCACAGGTGGAAATTACAGACAGGCCTGCATCGACCAGTGCTAACAGCTGTGGGAGGACCTGGGCCAGACGCGACTGCGTGCAGTGCAAGACGACGTCAGCGCCCGTGTTCACCACATCACTGGCATGCGAGGCGACGATGACGCCAGGCGGCGCAGCAGCGATCAACGCGGCAACAGGCTTGCCTGCCTTCGCCGGGTCGATATCCACGGCGGCCACGAGCTGGTGACCGCGCCGTAGCGCGAGCGCTGCGACCTCAACCCCGATCGGGCCAAGTCCGTACTGAATGAACCGGGCAGACGGCACGCCCTTCATTTTAACAGGGGCCTGGGGGAGGGGCCACGGCAGGCGATCGACACGATCCAGCCCGGATGAGGGGACTAGAACGTCCGTCCCCAGAGCGAGATCGCTATCAGCAGAGGGAGGGCCCACCGGGCATCGAACTCTACCGCACGCGTTCTTCCCCTAAGGAGCCTGCGTTGCCAGTAGCCGTTGTCGCCATTGGCGGCAACTCCCTCGTCAGAGACGATGCGCATCCAGGCGTCGCCGGTGAGATTGCGGCGCTGCAGGAGACGTCTGCGCACATCGCAGGCATGCTGGCGTCCGGGTGGGAGGTCGTGCTCACACACGGTAATGGTCCCCAAGTGGGGTATAACCTCCTCCGCAGCGAGCTGGCAGCCCCGGCCGCGCCGCCGCTACCTCTGGACGTCTTGGGGGCGCAGACCCAGGGCTCCATTGGGTATCTGTTCCAGCAGGTCCTGGGCAACGAGTTGCGCCGGAGGTCGATCCGCAAGCGCGTCGTGACCGTGGTGACGCAGACGGTCGTGGATGCCCATGACCCGGCGTTCCAACGACCCACGAAGCCGATTGGTCGGTTCTACCAGAAAGATGAGGCTGTGCGCCTGCAGGCAGAACGCGGATGGCAGATGGTCGAGGACGCTGGGCGAGGATGGCGGCGAGTAGTGCCGTCCCCGCTGCCTGCCGAGATCGTCGAGCGCCTCGTCGTCAAGGGACTCGTGCACCAGGCCATCGTGGTCATTGCCTGTGGGGGCGGGGGGATCCCCGTCGTCCGGGGCCCCGCAGGGGATCTCACCGGCGTCGAGGCGGTCATCGACAAGGATCTCGCCAGCGCCTTGCTCGCTCAATCCATCGGTGCCGACCTGTTGCTGATCTCGACCGCCGTAGAACGGGTCGCGCTGCATTACGGCAAGCCACACCAAAAAGATCTGGACGTAATGACCGTCGACGACGCCAAGCGCTACCTCAGCGAGGGACACTTCGCACCGGGCAGCATGGGACCGAAGATCCGCGCCGCGTTGCAGTTTGTGGAGGCGGGCGGCCACGAAGCATTGATTACCTCGCCGGAGCGCATCGAGCGGGCGCTGGCCGGCGAGACAGGAACGCGCATCACGGCAGGACGCTAGCGGTCCAAAGGGGAAGCGGTGAGCACTGATTCGCGCGCGGTGCGCGCTGTCGTCACCCGCGCATGTGCTGGGCGTTCCGTTGTTAGGCGTACGTCGTGGAGGCAACCCGATGAATCTACCGTTGGCCGCGAGAATGGCCGACCTGGGGACCGAGACCGCTTTCGAGGTCCTCGCTCGAGCGCGGGACCTGGAACGGCAGGGCAAGTCCATCGTGCACCTGGAGATCGGGGAGCCCGATTTCGACACCCCCGAGCACATCAAGGAGGCGGCGGTCAAAGCGCTGCGCGACGGGGCTACACACTACACGCCGTCGGCCGGGCTGTACGAAGCACGCGAAGCAGTGGCCGAGCAGGTCGAGGCCACGCGCAAGATCCCGGTCCATCCGGATGAAGTGGTCATGACGCCCGGCAGCAAGCCGATCATGTTCTTTGCGATTATGGCGCTTGTCGATCGCGGCGACGAAGTGATCTGCCCCAACCCCGGTTATCCGATCTACGAGTCGGTGACAAAGTTCGCAGGTGGGGTCCCTCGTCCGCTTCCGATGCGGGAAGAACGCGGTTTTCGCGTCGACCCCGCCGAGCTCCGGTCCTTAATTACGCCCCGCACCAAGCTCATTGTGCTGAACTCTCCCCACAATCCCTGCGGGTCGGTACTGACGCGTGAGGACGTGACGGCGATCGCCGAAGCCGTACAAACATCGAAAGCGTTTGTCCTCGCAGATGAGATCTACTGGCAGATCCTCTACGACGGCAGCCACCATAGCATCGCCAGTGTGCCCGGGATGAAGGAGCGGACGATTCTCTTGGACGGGTTCTCGAAGGCGTACGCCATGACCGGGTGGCGGTTAGGGTTCGGCGTGATGTCCAAGGAGCTAGCGGCCCGGATGGCACAGTTGATGGTGAACTCGAACTCCTGCGCCGCCTCCTTCACCCAACTGGCCGGGATCGCCGCTCTGCGCGGCCCGCGGGCCCCCATTGAGCGCATGGTGGCCGAATTCCGGCGCCGCCGCGATGTCATCGTCGCGGGCCTCAACGCCATCGAGGGAGTCTCGTGCGCCATGCCTGCGGGCGCATTCTACGCCTTCCCCAACGTCCGGCGGATTGACGCGGACAGCAAACGCCTTGCGGACTTCCTGCTGACCACTGGCGGTGTGGCGTGTCTGTCAGGGACGGCGTTCGGCGAGCACGGCCGCGGGTACCTGCGGTTCTCGTACGCAAACAGCGTGGACAATATCCAGGAGGGTCTGCGGCGACTGCAGGAGGCGACTAAACGGTACAAGACGACGGTGCGCTGACGCCGGCACATGTGATGTGGGGGGAGACGGGTCGCTACTGCAGCGGGCCCGGTTGGAAGGTTTTGACGACTTCGTCGCACTGCTTTTGGCCGTCGCGCCACTGCGCGAGCGGTTTGGCGCAGACGATGAGGTGATAGCGGGCATCTCCGGCACTGACTGCCCCGACCGAGGCCCACTCCAGCCCCCCTGACGACCCCGTCACTTCAAATTTGTACCACCGCACACGTTGGGTCGTGCGTGCGTCCTGCTGGAACCCCGAGACTCCGTGGATCGACAGCTGCTCGAACACAGCCCGGCGGATCGCCGCATCATCCAGTTGGGCATCCGCGGGGCGGGTGACCACCTGAATGAATTCGCCTGCCTCAGGTGTGCGGCCGGGCGGAACGAACCAGACTGCCTCTGCGCGGCGGATGGACGCCCACCCCGGCGGGTAGCGGACGGTGAAGCCGAACTCAGGGTCGTGAAATTCCGTGAGGGGAGACTGCGGGCGGGCGCAGGCAGCAAGGATGAGGACTGATGCGATAGCCACCCACCACCCTCTCATTTGCGGGTGAAGTTCGCTGATGGGTGCAGTCGTCCTGCGATCATGGAATCACGAGCACTGAGGAGTGCACACAGATGAACGCGATGGTGCTGGCCCGACCCCAACCTGTCGATGCCTCTCCGCTCCAGTCGCGTGAGCTGCCGGTCCCTACCCCAGACGCAGGGGAAGTGCTCATCCGTGTCGTGCGCTGTGGCGTGTGCCATACCGACCTGCACGTAGTGGAAGGCGAACTGCCTGAGGCCAAGCTCCCTCTCATTCCCGGTCACCAAGTGGTCGGGGTGGTGGACCGCCTCGGTCCAGGGGTCACGACCCTTACGCCGGGGACGCGCGTCGGGGTGGCGTGGCTGTATGCCGCCTGCGGAGTGTGCGCTGCCTGTCGACGTGGGGAGGAGAACCTCTGCGAGCAGATCACCTTTACCGGCTATCACGTCGACGGCGGATACGCGCAGTGGATGATCGCCCGTGCGGACTTCGTGTACCGTCTGCCGGAAGCGTTTGACGATACCACTGCCGCGCCGTTGCTCTGCGCGGG
>DATGVF010000177.1:0-18303 GCA_035300645.1 bacterium | reverse complement strand
AGGAAAGAGAAAAACTCTGTCCGGGCAGGTTCCTCCAGCCAGCTCCGGTGCCGAATTTCGACACCCACCTGCCACCGCCGCAGGTACGGTTCCCACCGTTCCAAGTGCTCGAAGAGCTCGGGCGTGTAGCCCTGGCCTTTGGGAAACTGGAAGAGCACATGCGAGAGTTTGCCCGCTTTGACGAGCACATCAATGAACGCCGCGAAGTAGTCCCAACACCCAATCAGGGCTTCTTCTGGAAGTTGCGCTGCGGAAGCGACCTCTGCTGTTCGCAGGGACTCTGGCAGTAAAGGGATGATTTCCTTGGGCAGACGCCGGGGGTCGGTGTCGTGTCCGGTGAACAGCGCGAAGGCTTTGACCGAGAAGATAAACTGCGGCGGGGTCCATAGCACCCAGTTCGCAGAGCGGTCCGCGGGCTGGAGGGCGTGAAACGTCGCATCGACTTCGACGGTGGGGAACACGGTCGAATAGAATTGCAGGCGCTTGCGCGGGTCCGTCCCTACCCCGCGCGGGTAGAACTGCCCCTCTTTAACGAAGTTAGCGTCTGCCCATGAGCACGTTCCAATGTACACCTGACAGGTCCCAAGGCTCACAGGCTGCGCGCCCTCGGAGGTGCCAAGTGTAAGTTGTTTCATCCCCGTTTCCCTAGTATCCACCCGACGGATGCCTCTGAATTGACACTATTTAGGGCTGTTCCTATAATGAATCGGGCTTGCGCAGCACGCAATCGTCTTGTGTATCGCTCTGCGCCCTTTCACAGTCCCATCATCAGCGTACCATGATGGCAAGGGAGTGAGTGTGTGAAGTCTCGTCCTTGGCTCCGTCTGCTCATCGTTTTCATCACTGCACTTGTCGGTTTTCTGATTGCCTTCCAGCCGATCAAGGTTACAGACTGGCAACCAGAGTTCCAGGCCCCCCGCCTACGCCTCAACCTGGGCTTGGACCTGCAAGGCGGCAGCCACCTGGTTCTGGAGGCGCAGGACACACCGGCTGGTCCCGTGACCTCGGAAGCGGTCGCAGCGGCGCTGCGAGTCATCGGCAACCGCATCGACCAGCTGGGTGTGGTCGAGCCCACCCTGCAGCGACAGGGCAGCCGCCGCATCATCGTGGAGCTCCCAGGGATCCAGGATCCCCAGCGTGCTATCGACCTGATTGGCAAGACGGCGCTATTGGAATTTGTGGACACGGGTACTACCCCCTTGCCCGAAGGAGCGCGGTGGTCTGCCGATGGCAAGACCGTGCAGCTTCCATCGGGTGCGCAACCTGTGCAACTCGAGAAGAAGGTGATCCTGACCGGTGCGGACCTCGCCGATGCGCAAGCGGCCTTTGACCAGAATACCGGACAGCCCATCGTCAACTTCCAGTTCAAAGGCAAAGGCGCCAAAGTGTTTGAGGAGTTCACGGGGTCACACGTCGGGAAGTATTTGACGATCCTTTTGGACAACGAAGTCATCTCCTCGCCGATCATTCGGGACCGCATTACCGCGGGCCGCGGTCAGATCAGCGGAGGCTTCCGGGACTTGACTCGGGCGCGCGATCTGGCGGTGCTGCTGCGAGGCGGCGCGCTGCCCGTCCCCGTTGAGGTGGTGGAAAATCGCACCATCGGGCCTCTGTTGGGCCGAGATTCGATCGACCGGAGCCTGCATGCAGGATTTGTGGCGATGTTCGCGGTCGTGCTCTTCATGGGATTGTTCTATGGACTGCTGGGTGTGCTTGCCGATTTGGCCTTGGGCGTGTACATGTTGATGTTGCTCGCCATCCTTGCCCTGCTGCACGCCACGCTCACGCTCCCCGGAATTGCTGGACTGATCCTCTCCGTCGGTATCGCCGTCGATGCCAACGTTATCATCTACGAAAAGGTGAAAGAAGAGCTCCGGGCCGGCAAGAGTGTGCGTCAATCGATCCAGACCGGCTGGAACCGCGCGATCGTCACCATTATCGACTCCAACGTGACGACGATAATCGGGGCGGTCGTCCTCTTCTTGCTGGGGACCGGGCCGATCCGAGGCTTCGCCGTCACTCTGATCGTTGGCGTGCTCGCCAGCATCGTCACCGGCATTACCGTCACGCGCGTTTTCGTCGATCTCGCCTCGCTGTTAGGCCTGGATGCGGCGATCACGCGCGTGGCCGTGGGAGGGAGGCCTGCCAGTGAACGGGCGTAGCTGGGACATCATCGGGCGGCGGCGCTATGGCTACGCGCTCTCCTTGCTTATCATCCTCCCCGGACTGATCGCCCTCATTCTGCACGGGGTGCAGGGCCGGGGCGCTCTGAACTGGGGGATCGATTTCACCGGAGGCAACTTCTTGCAACTGCGGATCGCACAGCCCTTCACGGAGGGGGACGTCCGCCCCGTGGTGGACCAGTTCGCCGTGGGGGAAAGCATCATCCAAAAGTCCGGACAGGAGGTCTTGATCCGCACGCGTCCGATGGACGCGCCGCAGAAGACAGCCCTAATCGCCGCGTTGCGGACGAAGCTCGGCACGGTCGATGTCCTGCGTGATGATCAAGTGGGCCCGAAGATCGGGGGAGAGCTACGGAACGTCGCGATCTTCGGCGTGATCATCGGGTTGGCCTTACAGGTGGTCTACATTGCGTGGCGGTTTAAGTCGTTTCGCTTTGCTGTAGCCGCGGACATTGCCCTGCTGCACGACCTGCTCGTCGTCATCGGCGCGTTCGCGATGACCCGCAAGGAGGTCAACAGCTCCTTCGTGGGCGTACTGCTGACGGTCGTGGGGTATTCCATCAACGATACGATCGTTGTATTTGACCGCATCCGCGAGAATCTCGCTCTGCGCACGAGAGAAGCATTTGACCGGTTGGTGAATCGCAGTATCCTCGAAGCACTCGTGCGGTCAATCAATACCGCGATGACCACAATCCTGGCCATTGGCGCGGTGTTCCTGTTTGGAGGTTCTACGATTCACGACTTCGCTTTCGGCCTGATGATCGGGATCCTCACCGGTGCCTACTCCTCGGTCCTGAACGCTAGCCCCATCCTCGTCGACTGGCACCTGTGGCGTGAGCGCCGGAGCCGCCGCGCGTCACCAGCCGTCGTCTCACAGTCTCCACCTACCCCTCTGGGCGCGACCGGACGGAACAAAAGGGGATAATCCGCCTGTCGGCAAAAGGTATGGCAATGATCGTTGTTTTTATCCTCTTGGCGGTCGTCTTTGCCCTCTTTGCCTGGCAGAATCAAGCGCCTGCGTCGATCTCCTTTCTGTCGTGGCGGCATGATACTAACGTCGGATGGGCCGTGCTCATCCCCTTGATCGCAGGGCTCGTTGTCGGTTATGGCATCTCCTGGGGGAGGGCCCAACAGTACCGCATTCTGCTGCGCAATGCGGACGCCCGGACGAAGGCCGCCGAGGCGAAACTCCGCGAGCAGGAGCGTCAGCGGGAGATCGCTAGCGAGGAAGAGGCGTAGCCGTGGCTCCGATCTCCCGCGTAGATCGCACGGGGAGGCTCGCTTCCGCCCGCCGCTAATGCCGAATTCTCCTCGCCCCGTCGGGGGGGACGCGGGGGCGCGTTGGGAGACCGCCCCGGCTCACCCCGCCGTCGCCACGCTTGCACAAACGCTCGCCGTTGACCCGTTGGTCGCCCAAGTTCTGATCACCCGCGGGTATGCCACTCCCGATCGTGCCCGATCGTTTCTCGATGCGCCGCTCGAGTCCCTGAGTGACCCTGGGCAGATCATTGACTTGGGTGTTGCCGCCGAACGCGTTAGAGACGCTGTTGTCTCCGGCGAGCCGATTACCATCTACGGCGACTACGATGCGGACGGGATCACCGCGACCAGCATCTTGCTGCGGGGCCTGAAGGCGGTGGGCGGCGCGGCGTCATTTTACATTCCCTCGCGCTTCACGGAAGGATACGGTCTCAATGACGCGGCGCTCCAGCGCTTAGCCGCCTCGGGTCAGCGCCTCATCGTCACGGTGGACTGCGGCGTCACGGCGACTGCGGAAATCTCGCACGCAGTGGACCGCGGCCAGGAGGTCGTAGTCGTCGACCATCACGAGCCGCCTTTGGTGCTTCCCCCGGCGCTGGCCGTAGTCGATCCGAAGCGGCACGATGCCGCCGGGCCGTTTGCCGAGTATTCGGCGGCGGGGTTGGCCTTCCAATTGATGCGGGCCGTGCGGCGTCTGCTTCATCAACCGGAGTTCCCCGAAGACTTATTGGATCTGGCGGCGTTGGGCACGATCGCCGATGTCGTTCCGCTCGTCGCAGACAACCGGATCCTGGCCCGCTGGGGTCTGCAGCGCATGCAGACATCGCCGACCGCCGGGATCGCCGCGCTGCGCCAAGTGGGAGGACTCAGTGGGGAAGCGACAGCGCGGCAGGTCTCCTTCACCCTAGCACCACGGATCAACGCCGCGGGGCGGCTCGGGGATGCGACGGTCGGGGTGCGGCTGCTGACCACCGATGACCCAGAGGAAGCCCAAGGCATTGCCGCGCAACTTGACGCGATGAACCAGCACCGGCGCGAGCTCACCGACCAGATTCTTGCGCAAGCAGTCGAGCGCATGGAGTCCGCCGACCGGCCGCCCGCTCCGGCGATTGTCCTTGCCGACGAGGGGTGGCACCCCGGCGTGATCGGCATCGTGGCCTCACAGCTGGTCGAGCGGTATTATCGGCCGACCATCGTTCTTGCGGTTGAGCAGGGGGTAGGGAAGGGGTCGGCCCGCAGCATCGCCCGCTTTCACCTCGTCGACGCTCTGGCCGAATGCGCTGACTTGCTGGAGCGGTACGGAGGACATGCGATGGCGGCGGGCTTGACCATTAGAGCCGAGCGGATTCCCGAGTTCACGCGGCGTTTCGAGGAGGTCGCTTCCGCACATCTCACCCCCGACGATCTCGTGCCCACGTTGCCCATCGATTCCGAGATCGCGCTGTCGGCTGTCACCCTCCCCATGGCCGAGCAGCTGCAGCGTCTTGCGCCGTTTGGGGCCGGCAATCCCGAACCGATCTTTGCCGCCCGGGATCTCGTGGCGGTGACGACGCGCGTCATGTCAGATGGGGCACACCTACGGCTGGGAGTCACCGACGGAGACGCGTTTGCGGAGGCTGTGGGCTTTCGGCTGGGCGATGCCTCCGAGTTGTTGGCGTTCACTCGCGCTCGTATTGATCTGGCGTTCACTGTTGTGGTGGATCGGTGGGAGGATCGGCCTCGCCTCCAGTTGATTGTCCAAGATCTGAAAACCCCTGGAGTGGAGTTAGCAGACGTCCTGACCGACGGTCGTGTATTAGTGGATCGTTTATTTGCGCGATCTGCCGACTACCTCGACGAAGAGCCGCTCGGGCTCGAGGACGCCGGCGCCTTCTACACTAAGGTTGCCGGGGTGACCTTCGAAGGACGCCAAGACACCGTGAAAGCGCTGCGCGCGGGGGACACCCTCGCGCTGCGACGCGAGCCGGATAACCCTCATGATCCCCATGCCGTGAAGGTGTTGACCGAGTCTGGCGCACAGATCGGCTACCTCAGCGGGCGTGTGGCATCCCGGCTTGCCCCCTCGATGGACACCGGCGCACGGTACACGGCGAACGTCTCACAGATCACAGGCGGCGGAGAGCGCAGCTTCGGAGTCAATCTCTACGTGCGGCGCGAGAATGGGTTACCTCGGGAGGACGTGGATCCATCTCGGACTCTACGGATGGGGTGGACGTCCCTGCCCCTGGACGAGATCACGGCGCGCGTGTGCGTACATCTCTGTCGGGGGCGAATGCTCCGCGACATCCAAGGCACCGCCGTCCGCGCCCTTCTGGGCGGGCGTTCGGTCAAGGGAGTCTTCGGGCCGGGCCGTGGTCGACGGACCGTGATGGAGGTAGCAGCGGCGGTGTGGGTGATTGCCGGGCGGGGCCCGGTCGTGCTCTGTGCCCCGCTGCAATCGCAGGTGGATCGGTGGTACGAGCGGCTGGCCGGGCGGCTTCAGGAAATCGGGCTCCGCTGCGCCCGCGCACACGGCGGATTGCGGTTCCGGCAGCGTCAGATCTTGGTAGAGGGGATGCAGACCGGCTCGCTCGACGTGCTGGTGGCCAGCGTAGAATATTTGCGCCAATGGCGCCCCTCGGGCCCGTGGCGTCCGTCTTTGATTCTGCTAGACAGCGAGCCTACAATAGATGGAAATACCTTTGCCGCGGTGGTCCGGACGTTGGGCGACCCCCTCTGGGGGTGGTTTTCATCTCGCCCCCCCGAACCTGCCGTGGCGTTGCCACATCTGGAGGCGACGGAGGGAGTCAGTGATCCCTTCCTCCGAACGAATTTGCGGCTGGTGGACCGGCGGGAGGTAGGGGACCGCGACGCGCTGATTTCGGCGGTGTGTGTGCGCGGCGACAAGACCCTGCTGTTCACTGGCGCGCGGGCCGCCGCAGTCGAACTGGCCTCGCGGCTGCGGGAGGCAGGAAACGAGCGCGCTGCGTATTACCACGGTGGCCTGCCTCTCCGGGTGCGGGAGGTGCTCGAGCAGTTGTTCGCTGATGGCAAGATTCCCATCTTGGTCGCCGCGGACGGTTTTGCGGCCGATGCAGCCCCCGGGGACGTGCGACAAGTGGTTGTCGCTGGGCTGCCCACGACCCGTGCGGATCTGGCGGAGATCATTGGGTCGGCCGGACTGGACGGACGGCAGGCCACCGTCACGTTGGCCTACCGGAGAGACGACTTGCACGCCGCAGAAAGCGTACTCGTGGAGCGGCACCCGACGCGCGAGATGCTCGCGTCACTCTATCGTGTATTGCGATCCGAGGCGGAGCGGAGCGGAGCCGTTATGTGGCCGGACGAAACGCTCGCAGCCGCGCTGCGCTCCGCGGGCCTTCCCCCGAAGGTGGTGGGGTTGGGTCTGGACATTCTGGCTGAGGCGGGAGTGATTCAACGGGAATTCGACGGGGATCACTGGCGGATTACGTTAGGAGGACCCGACCGTAAGGACTTAACGACATCCGTGCGCTTTGCCGAAGGGCGGCGCGAAGCCGAGGCACTCGCAGCATTAGAGGCCTTTGCCTTTGGTCCTCTGACTGAGATCTTGCAGGCGGTCGCCAGCCCGGGAGCGGTGCACTGAGCCGCAGCCGGATGGCCTGAGGGAACGCGGACGACGATGAAGTGGCTCCAGGCAAAACAACCGAGCGCATTTGCGGATCTGCCCGCGGCAGTCCAGGAGTTGCTTGCCAAGATGCGCGAGCAGTTCCCCAAGGCCGACCTCGATGTCGTCCGGGAGGCATACCTGCTCGCGGAGGAATCCCACCGTGGCCAGACCCGGGCTTCCGGCGAACCCTACATCAACCACTCGATCGCCGTCGCTACCACGCTCACCGATCTGCGCCTGGATCCTGTCACGATCGCCTCTGCGCTGCTGCACGACGTGGCCGAAGATACCGGAGCCACGCTAGCGACGGTGCAGGAGCACTTCGGAGCCGAGATCGCCTCTCTCGTGGACGGGATCACCAAGCTCGGCAAGATCGAGTGGATGAGCCGAGAGGAACGGCAGGCCGAGAGTTTGCGCAAAATGTTCTTGGCCATGGCCAACGACATCCGGATCGTGCTCATCAAGCTCGCGGATCGGCTTCACAATATGCGCACGATCCAGTACCTACCCGAGTGGAAGCAGCGCCGTACCAGCCAGGAAACCCTCGACATCTACGCGCCGCTCGCGGAGCGCCTGGGGATCGGTCGCATCCAACGGGAACTCGAGGACTACGCGTTTGCGGTCCTGCAGCCCGATGCCTACAAGGAAATTCAGAGCCAACTGGCGCAGGCAGAGACCACGCGGGCTCAGTTTCTCGACCAGCTCGCCGACACGCTGCACCGAGAGCTCACCCACGCCGGCGTGAAGGTCGCGCGCGAACGCGTCACGGCGCGCCCCAAGCACGTCTACAGCATCTGGCGCAAGATGCAGCGACCCAAGTACGAGGGGCAGCCGGTGGCCCGAATCTACGACCGACTGGGTGTGCGGGCCATCCTGGATGACGTCAAAGACTGCTACGCGGCGCTGGGGGTCGTGCACTCACTGTGGAAGCCCATCCCCGGCGAGTTCGACGACTACGTCGCCAACCCTAAGACGAGCGGCTACCAGTCGCTGCACACGACCGTCTTCTACGAAGGGGAGCCCCTCGAAATCCAGATCCGGACCCTGCATATGCACCAGGAAGCCGAGCACGGCATTGCGGCTCACTGGAAGTACAAGGAAGGCAAGCCCGCCGAGAAAGAGTTCGAGCAAAAGCTGTCCTGGCTGCGGCACTTGCTCGACTGGCAGTCCGAGCTGCAAGACGCGCGGTCCTTTGTGCAGTCGGTCAAGCTCGACCTTTTCCAAAACGAGGTTTTTGTCTTTACACCGAAGGGCGACGTCGTCGACCTCCCCGCCGGGGCCACCCCGGTCGACTTCGCCTACCACATCCACACTGATGTCGGCCACCGCTGCGTCGGTGCCAAGGTCAATGGCCGCCTGGTCCCGCTGTCGAACCACCTGCGGACCGGAGACATCGTGGAGGTGGTGACGAGCAAAACCACAACAGGCCCTAGCCGCGACTGGCTGGCGTTTGTCGCCACGAACAACGCGCGTACCAAGATCCGGCAGTGGTTCAAGAAGGTGGCGCGCGAAGAGAACGTCATCCGCGGTCGGGAGGTCCTGGAAAAGGAACTGCGCCATCTGGGACTGCTGACCGCACTCATGAAAGCTGAAAAGCTCCGCGAGATTGCGCCGGAGTTCAACCTCGTGGGGGAGGAAGATCTCCTCGCGGCCCTGGGCAATGGCGACGTGGGGCTCCTCCCGGTGATCACCGCGTTGCGCGGGGAGGTGCCTGGTACTGAACCAGCCCCGGCGGTCTCCGTCCCCACTCCTCTTCCTGCCGCTCCGGCACCAGGCGGGGTGCGCGTCAGTGGGACGGCGAACGTGCTGGTCAAGTTTTCCCGGTGCTGCACGCCGCTGCCGGGCGATCGCATCATCGGGTACGTCACACGCGGGCGCGGGGTGACGATCCACCGTCAGGACTGTTCCAACGTGAAGTCGTTGGGGACCAATCCAGAGCGGCTGATCGACGTGGAATGGGAGTCGATTCCCGATGGGTCCTACCAGGTGGAGGTCGAGGTGGCGGGGTTTGACCGCGTGGGGCTGCTCAAAGACATCCTGGCCGCCATTGCCGACAGCAAGACCAACGTCGTCTCCGTGAACGCCCGTGTGCGCAAGGACAAAGTCGGCGTCATCAACGTTGTCCTGGACATCCGCAACGTCGCTCAACTGCACGGCGTCATGCAGAAGGTGGGGAAAGTCCCTGAGGTCTACTCCGTCGAGCGAGTGCTCCATTCGTGAAGCGTGAGCGGTCCGCCAACCCCCCGCGGACCCCGAAATCATCGGTCCGGCACCTGAGGGCGGCCAGCCCACGGGTCCTCTCCAAGATACTCGCGGATCACCTGAAGGCGCTCAATCAACGGGACCTCGATCGTCTCATGACGTTCTATGCCGACGACGCGGTGCTCGTCTTCCCCGCCAGTCCTCCGGTGGAGGGGAAGGCCAATATCCGCCGCGCGTATGCATCCTTCTTTGAGAATTGGGAGGAGACCAGTACCTACGGCGTCGTGATCATGTCCGGGGCCACGGCCGCCGCGGAAGGCACCGTGACAGGTCGGCACCGAACGCTCCACCTACGGATTCCCGGCCGCATCCCCGCGCCGTCGCGTGCTTACCGGCACAACTTTGCGATGTTTGTGGAGATGGAGGGCGGTAAGATCCGTAGGCAGCGTGTCTACTTCGACGCACGCGACCTTGTGAAACAAATTCTGGGAGATGTGTGAGAAAAAGGGCATCACCACCCGTCATTGCAGGGGTCGGTGCGAGGGCGTCTAACATGCCACCAGGCAACGACGTGAGGATCGGGAGGCGCTGGTGAAAGCACTGACGGCAGCGCGCGTGGGGCTGTTCACGGAATCGGTCATCCGCGAGATGACGCGCCTGAGTGATCTGGCAGGCGGGGTCAACCTCGCCCAGGGGTTTCCGGACTTCGGGGCTCCCGCAGAACTGCTGGACGCGGCCGCGCGGGCGCTACAGGCGGGGTACAACCAATACGCCATCACCTGGGGATCGCCGCGTCTGCGCGCGGCCATCGCTGAGAAGGCTGCGTGGTACAACGGTGTGCAGGTGCACCCCGACAAGCACATCACCGTGACCTGCGGGGCGACCGAGGCGATGATGGCGACGCTGTTGGCCATCATCAACCCCGGCGATGAAGTCATTGTCTTCGAACCGTTCTACGAGAATTACGGCCCCGATGCCGCGCTCTCCGGGGCGACTCCGAAGTACGTCATGCTGCACCTAGATGATCCGGAGTTCGCCTTTGATCCCGACGATCTGCGGCGCGCCTTTTCCAGTAAGACCAAGGCGATCATCATCAACACGCCCCACAACCCCACAGGCAAGGTCTTTAGCCGACCCGAGTTGGAGTTGATCGCCGATCTGTGTCGGCACCATGATGTCGTTGCGGTCACCGACGAGGTCTACGAGCATCTCCTCTACGACGGCCGCCAACACCTAAGTGTCGCCGCGCTGCCGGGGATGGCCGAACGCACGGTGACCATCAACAGCGTGAGCAAAACCTACAGCGTCACGGGCTGGCGGGTCGGCTGGACGATCTGCGGGAATGCGGAGATCACGACGGCCATCCGCAAAGCGCACGATTTCCTCACCGTCGGCGCGGCAGCGCCGTTGCAGGAGGCCGCGGTCACCGCGCTCCGCTTTCCTCGGAAGTACTACACTGACCTCGCGGCGATGTACGCGGGCAAACGCGACCGGGTCCTGCGCCTGGTGACGAAGGCTGGATTTGTCCCGATTGTGCCCCGCGGTGCGTACTACATTATGGCGAGCATTGCGGCGTTTGGACGGGACGATGTGGCGTTAGCTCACTACCTGGTCAATGACATCGGTGTCGCGACCGTCCCGGGCAGCAGCTTTTTCCGCGACGGCGCGCGCGGTCGAGACTACATCCGCTTTGCGTATCCCAAGCGCGACGAGACGCTGGACGAAGTCGAGCGGCGGTTGGCGCGACTGCCCCATCCCTCCGCACAGCTCAAGCGGGCATGACCCCCGACCTGTATTGAGGACGGGCATCGCAACCGACGTGCTCGTCTCTGTGGAGGCGGCTAAGTGGGAGAGGAGTGGATGTGCTGAAAACGTCGCTTACCCCGACGGTTGCCTGGGATCGCTACCGCTCGGAGTTTCCCATTTTCCAGAGCAAGACATATTTCAATAGCTGCTCGCTGGGCGCGCTGTCCACGCGTGTGGCGGCCGCGGTCCGCCAGTTCACGGACCAGTGGGACGCGAACGGCGCTGGGGCTTGGTACGGCCCATGGTTGGGAGAGATCGAGCGCCTGCGTGCGCGGTTGGCCAGCCTGCTGGGGGCGTCCGCGGACGAGATCGCTTTGTTCCCGTCAATCACCGCGGCGTTGAGCGCGGTTGCTAGCGCCTTCGACGGTGTCCGTCGTCCGAAGGTCGTCCTAAGCGATATGGAGTTTCCGACCACGGTCTACCAGTGGACCGCGAAAGAATCGCGCGGCATCAAAGTTGAGATGGTCCGCAGTCCAGATACGTTGTCCGTGCCGCCCGAACGGTACGCCCACGCCGTGGATGATCGGACCCAGTTGCTGGTTGCCTCGCACGTGTACTTCACAAGTGGTGTCATCCAAGACATCGCGGCCCTTGCGCGCATCGCCCATGACCGCGGCGCATACTGTCTCATCGACGCCTACCAGGCCACCGGGCAGTTGCCGACCGACGTGCATGGCTCAGGCGTCGACTTCCTGGTTACCGGCGGCTTGAAGTGGCTGCTCGGGGGACCGGGTGTGGCTTACTTGTACGTACGGCGAGACGTTGCTCAGTCACTGCAGCCGACGGCGGTCGGTTGGTTCGCGCACCGTAATCAGTTTGCCTTCGATATCCAGCACTTTGAGTATGCGGACGGCGCCCGACGGTTTGAAGGCGGGACCCCTGCGGTGGCCGCGATCTACGCGGGTCGCGCCGGCGCCGATCTGGTCGCCGAAATCGGGATCTCCCAGATCCGCCAGCGTCAAGTGGAGCTGGTTTCGCTCATTGTGGACGAGGCCCGTCGTCGTGGTCTCCACCCGCGCGTTCCCGGCCGGGTGGAGGATTTGGCGGGGATCGTCACCATCCCGCGCGCGGATCCGGCGGGCGTCGTCAAGGCCCTGGCCCAGCGCAACATTATCGTGGACTTTCGTCCCGGAATCGTCCGGTTATCTCCCTACTTTTACAACACGCCCGAGGAGTGTGAACGCGTCGTCGCGGCAATCACCCAGCTAGAGACTGAGGGCCTGGCGTAATCTCCCGGTGGGGAGGACAGGAGCTGACGAGACTTACGTATGGCGGAAAGCATCATCTATCTGGCCCGTCACGGGATGCATGATTTGTTGTTGCCGGAACAGAACCGGATGGCCGGCTCCCTGCCTGGGGTGAGGCTCAACCCGCAAGGTGTGGCCCAAGCTCAACGGGTTGCCTCCCGGCTGGCTGCTGAACCCATCGCGTGGGTCGCGTCCAGTCCTCTGGAGCGCACGCGTGAAACGGCTGAGATTATCGCCCGCCCCCATGGGTGCGAGGTTACGGTCGATGAGCGCTTGCTGGAATGGAGGTCCGGTCCCTGGGAGGGGATGGCCATCCCAGAGATCCAGCAACGGTACCCTACGGAGTGGACGTTGTGGCGGGAACGACCAGAGCAACTTCATCTGCCTGGAGCGGAGACCGTCGACGAGGTCGCTGAGCGGATGCAGGCGGCGTACCAGACGTGGGCTGCTCGTGGAGGGGTAGGGGTGTTGGTGTCCCACCAGGACCCCCTGTCTGCTCTGCTGTGCCGTCTGCTCGACACCCCCCTGAACGGAATGCGAGTTCTCGAGATACCACCAGGCTCGCTATCCGTGGCACGCGAGGTTGCCTACGGCACGGTGGTCACAGGCATCAACCTTGGAGCTCTGACCAATGGGTGACGATCACGGAGCCGCCCGCGTTTTAGAGATGGTAGAGTCGGTGACCCGGATGCGGGGGCATCAGTTTTCACCCCAACGCCTCGCCGCCGTGGTCCCTGAGGTGCAGCGGTTGCAGGAGCTCGTGGCGCGGCTGCGTGCCCTGCCGATTGATGGTGAGTTCCCCGCTGTGCGATTCGTCTCCCGGTGAGCAAACACGCCCAAAGTTACGCCACGGTTCAGGAGATCGTCGCACGCGTAACCTCTCGCGCTGTCAGTGCGGTCGATGTCACAGAGACCGCTCTGGAGCGCATCGCTCAACACGACCAGCGGCTGAATAGTTTTATTCGAGTCGTGCCGGATGGGGCGCTTGAGGCGGCGCGCGATGTCGACGACGCCGTGCGAGCGGGAAGGCCAGTTGGCCCATTGGCCGGTGTCCCCGTGGCGCTCAAAGACCTCATTGACCTCGCGGGCGTTCCGACCACTGCGGGCGCGCATCGCCTTTTCCATCACACCCCCCCGACGGATGCCTCGGTGGTTACTCGGCTGCGTTCAGCTGGAGCGGTAATCGTCGGCAAGACTGGACTGCACGAGTTCGCCTACGGTGTCACCAACATCAATCCCCATACCGGGCCCGTGCGCAATCCTTGGGATCTTGAGCGGATTCCTGGAGGATCCAGTGGGGGCTCGGGCGCGGCGGTGGCGGCCGGGTTTGTTGCCGCGGCGTTGGGAACCGACACGGGCGGGTCGATCCGGATTCCCGCGGGCTTGTGCGGTGTGACCGGCTTCAAACCCACCTTTGGGCGCGTGCCGGTTGATGGGGTCGTCCCGCTGTCCTGGACCCTCGACCACGTGGGCCCGCTTGCGCGCACCGCGGCAGACGCCGCGGTCGTGTTCTCCGTGTTGGCACAAGTGCCGGAGGTCCTGGCTGAGCTTTCCCGGGGCCTCACGGGCGTGCGTCTGAGCGTCCCAGAAGAGTTCTTTTGGGAAGAGCTCGATCGCGACGTGATGTCCTGCTGTCAGGATGCCGTGCGAGTGTTGACATCGGGGGGAGCCGTCCGGCGATCCACCGCATTCCCGCATGCGTCCGAGTGCGGTGCCGCAGCCGCGGTGATCCTCGCGGCAGAGGCCGCGGCGTATCACGAACCTCACCTGCGTGAGCATCCAGACGCGTTCGGAGACGATGTACGGGTGAGACTCGATCGGGGTCTGTTTCTCTCTGCGGCAGATTACCTCGCAGCGCAGCGGGCCCGGGCTTATCTGATCCGCGAAGCAACCCGGGCGCTCGAGGGGGTAGACATTTTAGTCGTCCCGACCACGCCCGCACCTGCCGCGCGCATCGAAGGAGACACCTCACACGGGGCGCGCGCGTCGCTCGCGCTGAGCGTGCGGTACACGCGATTCACCAATCCATTCAACCTTCTCGGCTTTCCTGCGTTGTCCATTCCGTGTGGACTGAGTCGCGACGGCTTGCCGATTGGTTTACAGATTGTAGGACGGCCGTTCGACGACGCGACCGTGCTCCGCTTAGGGCATGCCTACCAGCAGCTGACGGACTGGCACAGGCGACAACCGTCAATCTAGAACTATCCGTGGAACGTGGGGAGCAGGCGCTGCTCTAACGCTTTGTGCGCTTCGGAAAGATCCTTGGCCGTATCGATCGCCCGCCAGTAAGCCTGTGTCTTAAAGGCTCCCAGCTTATGCTCGCCCGCCAACTTGGGAAAGGTGGTGTCCTCGTGGTCCCCCTGGGCGGGGAGGAGCGGCTCGATCGACCGGGAGAGGATGTAGATCCCCGCATTCAGCCAATAGGGCAACTGCGGTTTCTCGCGGAAGGCGACGATCCGTTCACGTGCATCCACCTCGACGATTCCATAGGGACTGACCAGGGGAACCAGCAAGACGGTGGCCAGACACCCACTATCCCGATGGGTCTTCAGCATTGGCCCCAGGTCCAAGGATGTGATCACGTCGCCGTTTGTGGCAATACAGACGTCGTCGCCTGCTGACAGCAACCCAAACGCGAGTTTGAGGGCTCCTCCGCGGCCTAAGGGCTGGTCTTCAATCGAATATCGAATCCGCATGCCAACCTTCTCACCGGTCCCAAAATACGCCTGGATCACCTCATGCCGGTATCCGCACGCTATGATCGCCTCGCGAACCCCGTGGGCGTGCAGCCACTGCAACTGGTAACCAAGGATAGGCACGCCTCCAATCTCCACCATCGCTTTGGGGCGGTCAGCAGTGATTGGACGGAGCCGCTCTCCCTTGCCCCCAGCGAGGATGATGGCCTGCATAGTGGCACCTCCGAGTGAACCTCGACTACAATTTGCCCACTTCGGGGGGTTTCCTTGCACGCTGCACAGGGGCGCTCGGTATTTTGACAGTAGCGACGAGCGACCCGTATAATTCAGTCGAACGCGCGATGACGGAGAGCAGTAGGCTGCCACGACCGCGCAGAGAGAGGGGCTGCGCTGCGAAGCCCCTCCGGGTGGCCGCCGAAGGACACTCCTGAGTAGCTTGACCGAATACATCAGCCGGGATGCTCGCGCAGACGGATAGCCCGTGGCGCGACGTGCTGGAGTCGGCCGGGCCGGATGCCCCCGTGACGAGGGTGAGGGCTGGCTGACGCCAGAACCAGGGTGGTACCGCGGGAAGGAGATTCCCGTCCCTGAAATGTGGGGATGGGAATCTCCTTCCCGCGAACGTTAAGGAGCGATTATGGAAACGCCCCGCGGCATTCACGATATCCTTCCCGACGAGACGCCGAAGTGGCAGGGGTTGGAGGCGTTGATCCGGGAGTTCGCGGCGCGGTACGGGTACCGGGAGATCCGGACGCCGCCGCTTGAGCATACGGAAGTGTTCCAGCGTACCGCCGGCGAGACTTCCGACATCGTCGAGAAGGAGATGTACACTTTCCAGGACCGCGGTGGGCGGAGTCTCACCCTGCGCCCGGAGGGGACCGCCGGCGTCGTCCGCGCGTATCTCGAGCATGGCATGGCCGCCTGGCCGCAGCCCGTGCGCCTGTTCTATATCGCCCCGATGTTCCGTTACGACCGGCCGCAAAAAGGCCGTTACCGCATGCACCACCAGTTCGGGGGGGAAGTGCTCGGCGCGGGGCTGCCAGCGGCCGATGTCGAGGTCTTGAGCCTTCCCATCCGCCTGATTCAGACTCTCGGCTTAACCGAAGTGCTGGTGCGCCTAAACAGCGTGGGGGATCAGAAGTGCCGACCACGGTACATCGAGGCCCTGCGCGAGTACTTCCGCCCGCACCGCGACCAGCTCTGCGCTGACTGTCAACGCAGGCTGGAGGGGAACCCGTTGCGCATCCTGGAGTGCAAAGAACCGGCGTGTCACCGGATTGTTGAAGGCGCTCCCCGCATCACGGACTACCTGTGCGACGAGTGCCGGGCGCACTTTGAGGAAGTGAAGCAGCGATTTGGCCTTCTCGGGATTCCGTACACTGAGGATCCGTTCATCGTGCGCGGGCTGGACTACTACACCCGTACGGCCGCAGAGATCCACTCCGGCCGGCTGGGCGGGGCACAGCACCAAATCCTTGGGGGCGGTCGCTATGATGGGCTCGCTGAGCAGTTGGGCGGGCCGCACACGCCGGGGGTCGGGTTCGGCCTTGGCCTTGAGCGCCTGATGCTTGTCCTGGAAGCTGAGAAGCTCGCGATCCCGACCGCCGCGCGCGCTGTGGGCCTCGATGTCTTTGTCGCCGCGGTGGGCGCGCCGGCAGAGCACGAGGCGTTTCGTCTACTGGACCGCCTGCGAACCGCTGGTCTGCGGGTCGTGGGAGAGACAACCGACCGCGGATTGCGCGCCCAGATGAAACAGGCTGACCGGCTCGGTGTCCGTGTGGCCGTGATCCTGGGCGAGCAGGAACTTTCAGTGCAGCGGGCGGGAGTGCGGGACATGCGCACGGGGACCCAGCAAGACGTTCCTCTCGATCAACTCGTTTCCTATCTAACGACGGCGGCAGCGAACGGAGCGTGAGCAGATGCAGCGGACGTTGATCAAGGATCTGCGCGCGGCGGTAGGCCGCGAGGTCACGGTGAAGGGGTGGGTCAAGGCGATCCGGGACCAAAAGCGCGTCCAGTTTCTCATCCTCCGGGATCCCACGGGGCTCGCACAAGCCACGGTGGAGCGCTCTCCTGAAACAGCTGTCCTCAATGACCGGATCGCCATCTTGACACGGGAGTCCGCCGTCACGGTCTCCGGCACGGTTGTTGCCAACCCTGTTGTCAAAACCGGTGGCATCGAGATCAGTATCCGCGAGTTCACGGTCGACGGTCCCGCGGACCGCTTGCTTCCGATCGATGTCTCCGGCGTCCAAGAGCCCAACCCGGAGATCAGACTGAATTGGCGGTTCTTGGATCTGCGCCGGCCCGAGAACTTCCTGATCTTTCAGGTCCAGACCGAAATCGAACACGCGATGCGCGAGTATTGGCTGCGAGAGGGATTCGTGGAGATCCATTCGCCCAAACTCATGGGCAGTGCCAGCGAATCGGGGGCGGAGGTTTTCACGGTGCAGTACTTCGACCGGCCCGCCTATCTAGCGCAATCCCCCCAGTTCTACAAGCAGATGGCCATGGCCGCAGGGTTCGAGCGGGTGTTCGAAATTGGCCCGGCCTTTCGCGCCGACCCGTCGTTCACCCCCCGCCACGCGACCGAGTTCACCAGCGTGGACGTGGAGATGGCGTGGATTGACTCGCACGAAGATGTGATGGCGTTTGAAGAACGCTGGCTGCAGTACTCGCTCGAACGAGTGCGCGATAGGCTCGGGGCCCAGATCCACGAGGCGTTTGATGTGGATGTCGTAGTGCCAGCCGTCCCATTTCCGCGCCTGTCAATGGCAGAGGCGCTTCAGATTCTCGCCCGGCGAGGTCATACCCCCGAGCGCTCGGGCGATCTCGACCCGGCGGGGGAGCGGCTGCTCAGCGAATACGTGGCCCAGGAGCTTCATCATCAGTTCGTGTTTGTCACCGACTATCCGGCCGCCGGGCGCGCCTTCTATCACATGCGGTATGAACACGAGCCCGCGCTCACCAAGGGGTTCGATTTGTTGTGGAACGGGATCGAAGTCACCACCGGAGCCCAGCGGGAGCACCGGTACAATGTCCTCGTGGCCCAAGCGGAAGAGAAAGGATTGAGCCTGGAGCCAATCCAGTTCTACTTGGACTTTTTCAAGTACGGGTGCCCGCCGCACGGTGGGTTTGGGTTCGGGCTGAGCCGGATGTTAATGGTCCTTTTGACGCGCCCGAATATCCGCGAAGTGACCTTTGTTTATCGCGGGCCGACTCGGCTGTTCCCTTAAAGGACCAAATGCGAGGAGGGAAGACGCGATGACCGTGAAGGA
>DATGVF010000176.1:0-8754 GCA_035300645.1 bacterium | reverse complement strand
CCCCAATCCCCTCGGCGACTTTCCAGTCGATCCCCTCCTCATTCCCGTCCCCGCGCACCCAGTTCGCGAGTCCGGCCGCATACGGCTGGAGAAAGGCCTTGGGAAAGAAATCAATCGCCCCCGCCTCGTCGGGAGAATCCGCCTGACCGGTATCCTGGAACCAATAAGCATCCAGCAGCGCTTCCCAGCGCTCCGCCGGCACAGACCGCAGAGCCCCCGCCGCCTCCGCGAGCGCGCTCGGTGCGATCCTCTGGACCAGGTCGAGAAATTCTGGAAATTTGGACAGCAATAGATCGTGATGCTGCTCAGCGAACATCTCGCGCAAGGGGAACGGGCCGTCCTTTTCGACCGGGACGTGCTCTGGCTGGACAGGCAGGCCTTCGAACATCGTCTCCTGGAAGGAGATCAATTGCCGGAAAAAGCCCAGCGCGTCCTGCGCGAACGGATATCGCGTCGCAAGGTCTTCCGCGCGGCCACGCTGCTGATCCCATGAAAACCCGAGAATCGTGTTTATAGCCACCGATCGGGTGTTACCGAGGGAAAGCGAGGCGAACGTGGTGATGTGTCAGCGATTTGCCAATCCACCTGCCTTTAGTGACGCGCCTGCGGAGTCGCCGATCGCAGCGCCTTCAGCCACCGCGCATGGTGGGCCTCCGCCCACCGCGCGGACACCGTCCCCTGGGTCATCGCCTTCACACTGCCCGGCGTGACGAACACACCCATGTAGATGTGCACGATGAGGGCGCCGATAGCGACAATAGCGGACAGGTCGTGGACGATAAAACCGGCCTGCCGCAGGCCCACGTCGAAGGACCGCGGGAACCACAGGGTCACCCCGGAGAGCAGGAGGAGCACCGCCGAGGCGGACTGGACCCAGAATAACGCCTTCTGCCCAAAGTTGAAGCGCCCGGCATCGGCGACTACTTTCTCATCTCCGGTGACAAACTCCCGGAAGTGCCCGAGCCACCGGCGATCGTCCGCGTCCACCTTCATGTCCTTAAACCATCGGACCAACAACACCGCCAAGGCGGCGAGGAAGACCAGGGCGATGATGGGATGCCAGTAGCGGATGACAGGACCACCGCCGAAGACGTCGGCCAGCCAGAAGAACGGCGGGGAAAACAGCGCCAGCCCAGTGAGCATCACGTAAACAAAGGTGCCGGCGATCGTCCAGTGGACGACCCGGTCGACCATGGGGTACCGCACAATCAGATTGCGTCCGTCGGCGCGCTGGGCCATGGGTCCCCTCGTCAGTGATCTCGCCGTCGTTCTAATCCGCCCTCAGTGCTTCACGTCGTCGTGCCGCGATTCGTCGACCTCTCGCGGTCCATATCGCAGGTAGTGCAGCACCACCCCGACGATGCCGCCGGCGAACACGAGATTGCCCAACCACTTGAGCGGTCCCTTCCAGAGGTTTACGAACGTCACTTTGGGATTGGTGGGTAGGCCGTACAGACTTGTCTCGTCGCCGTGCGGTAACACGTAGATGACATGGGTGCCGCCCACGCCAGAGGGGTTGTAGACGGCCGCGTGATCCAGGCCGTCCGCGGTCAACTGGGCGACTCGTCCCTGGGCCTGGGCGAGCATCTTCTCCCGCGTCCCGAAGGAGATGGCATTGGTCGGGCACGACTTGACGCACGCCGGCTCCAACCCCGCGCTGACGCGGTCCGAGCACAGGGTGCACTTGTAGACCTTGCCAGTGGTCGGGCTGATCCGGGGGACGTCGAACGGGCAGCCCGTCACGCAGAACTGGCAGCCGATACAGTTCTCCTGGACGAAGTCCACGATGCCATTGGAGTACTGCACGATCGCCCCGGGCGCCGGACAGGCCTTCAAACATCCCGGGTCCTCGCAGTGCATGCACTGGTACTTGGTCAACGTCCACAGCAGCCGCCCGTCGCGCTCGGTTTCGTTGAACTTGATGAGCTGCCAGAAGTTGTACTCCAGATCGGGCAGTGTCTGGTACGTCTGCGGGGGTGACTCCCGGATCTCATCGACTTTCAGATCGTTCCACTCTTGGCAGGCCACCTCGCAGGCCTTGCATCCGATGCACACCGAGACGTCGATCAGCTTGGTGAGTTCGGGGACATCCTTGATGCCCGCCGCCGTGTGCGGGGAGGCGGACACCGCTTTGACCTGCAGGGCCGAAGCGCTCGACACTGGGCTCATCGCGTCACACCTTTTCGAGTTTCACGAGGAAGCCTTTGTACTCCGGGCAAAACGAGTTCGGGTCCACGACCGGGGGCGTGGTGATGTTCGCGAGGCTGCCGCCCTGCTTGCCCAATCCAATGAACCCCCAGTGGATCGGCATGCCAATCTGGTAGACCTTCTTGCCCGCGACGGTCATGGGCTTGATCCGCTTGGTCAGCAGAGCGTTGCCCTCGATGTGACCCCGGGCTGAGGTGACCCGGACCCGCTGGCCGTCTTTGATCCCCATCTCCTGTCCCAGTTCGACCGGAATTTCAACGAAGAACTCGGGCATCATCTCGATCGCCCGAGGGTGATTCTTGGTCCAGTAGTGGAAGTGCTCGGTGAGCCGGTAGGTGGTGCCGACGATGGGGAAGTCTTTAGCGGTGCCGAGTACATCCCATTGGGTAGTCTTGAAAATGATGGCCGCGGGATTGCGGCTCTGCCCGCCCGGGTGCATCGGGTTGTCGACTGGGGACTCCACAGGCTCGTAGAACTCCGGGAACGGCCCTTCTTTAAAGATGTCCCCGGGGGCAAACAGCCGGGCGACTCCCTCGGGGAGCACGATGAACGCACCCGCGCCCTTCTCCGGGTCTGACGTTCCAGGGTAATCCGGCACATCACCCACCCAAGCCTTGCCGTTCCAGACAATCGCCGGGCGGGTGGGATCCCACGGTTTCCCCTGCGCATCTGCGGATGCGCGATTGTACATGATCCGGCGGTTCGCGGGCCAGCTCCACGACCAGGAGGAGAACCGCCCCAATCCTGTGGGGTCCTCGGTACTGCGGCGGGTCATCATATTCCCGCCTTCGGTATAGGAGCCGCAGTACAACCAGTTGCCGCTGGAGGTGGTGCCATCGTCTTTCAGCGCACTGAACGACGCTAGCTGCTGGCCGGTGGTCAGATCCTTTCCATTAATCTCCCGAGCGACTTCGTCCTCGGCGGGGGAGAACGGGTTGGTGTAGGACCAGTCCAGACCGAGGACAGGGTCAGGGAAGGTTCCGCCCTCGGCCTTGTAGAGCTCCCGGACCTTCGTGAAGATGCGCCCGATAATCTCCTGGTCCGGCTTCGCCTGGCCGGGGGCATCGAGGGCCTTGTATTTCCACTGCGCCCAGCGCGAGGAGTTGGTGAACGATCCGGACTTCTCGGCGAAGTTGGCCGCGGGCAGGAGGAAGACTTCGGTTTTGACGTCCTCGGTTTTCTTGTCCGCCAGCGCCAAAATCTCCGGCTTCCAGAACGAGGTCGTCTCCGTCTCGAAGTTCTCGGCAACCACGAGCCACTTGAGCTGCGACAGGGCGAACACCATCTTCCGGGAGTTGGGTCCGTTGCAGACGGGGTTCATCCCGAAGTCGACCAGGCCTTCGACCTGCCCTTGCGCCATGTGGTCGTAGATATAGGCCCAGCTCCAGTTCTCCAGTTTGCCGGACTTCGGATCCTCGGGCAGGCGGGGATGAAGCGTGTAGCCGAACTGGTTGGCTTTGGTGGCAGCCGCGCCATAGAAGGCCTTGAGCTGGCTCGTGAACAGCTTGGGCGTGTTCGACCAGAAGTTCACCGAGTTAGGACGCAGCGGCTTGGGCACGGCGACCTTCAAGTAGTCCTCCATATTCACGTGCGCCGCCTTGGGAATCGGCATGTAGCCCGGGACGTTGTGATAGCCCATCCCATTGTCCGTCCCGCCCTGGATGTTCGCGTGGCCGCGAAGCGCGTTCACGCCACCGCCGGGCATCCCCACATTCCCCAACAGCAGCTGGAGCATCGCGGCGGTCTTGATCAGCTGGACCGAGAAGCTGTGGTGGGTCCAGCCCAACGCGTACATAATCGTCCCGGCGCGGTTCGCGGGGTAGGTCGAGGTGATGATCTCCGCCGCCTTCTTGAACGCCTCGGCGTCGCAGCCACAAACCTCAGACACTTTCTCGGGCGTGTAGCGGGAGTAGAACACCTTCATGAGCTGGAAGACCGAGCGCGGGTGCTGGAGGGTCGGGTCGACCTGCGCGTTCCCCTGCGCGTCCACCTCGTACTGCCAGCTTGAGGTGTCGTACTGCTTCTTATCCTTGTCCCACCCGGAGAAGAGTCCGGTCTTTTCGTCGAAGCTGTAGCCCTCTTTCACCATGAACGGGGCGTTGGTGTGCAGCTTGACGTAATCGACCTGGACGTGGCCGGTCTGCAAAGCGTAGTTGATCAGCCCACCGAGGAAGGCAATGTCGGTGCCGGCACGGATCTGGACGAAGTGGTCGGCGACCGCGGCGGTTCGCTGGAAGCGCGGATCCACGGCCACCAGCTTGGCCCCCCGCCGGCGCTTGGCTTCCATGACAAACCGGAACCCGACGGGGTGGTTCTCGGCCGGATTGCCCCCCATCGCCAAGATGACGTCCGCGTTGGCGATATCGGTCCAGCCATTGGTCATTGCCCCGCGTCCGAATGTGGCGGCCAAACTGGCCACCGTGGGGCCGTGTCATATTCGAGCTTGCTGCTCCACCGGGATGACGCCGAGGCCCGCCCGGAAGGCCTTCTGGATCAGATAGTTATTCTCGTTGGAGTCGGTGCAGCCGCCGACCACGGCCATTGCGGTCAGGGCGTTGATCGTCCGCCCCTTGTAATCTTGCGTGATGAGGCGGTGATCGCGTGTCTCTTTAATCAGGTGGGCAATGCGGTCAATGGCCCAATCCCAGGACTTTTCCTCGAAGTGGTCCGCCCCCGGCGCGCGGTACAGCATTTTGGTCATGCGCCGCTCGTTGACGATGTCGTCCCGCAGCGTCGCGCCCTTGGAACACAGCGTGCCGCGGTTGATCGGGCTATCCGGGTCCCCTTCGACGTGCACCACGGTGGTGCCGGTGACGTTGCGCGAGCGGTCGCCCAGGGTATGGATGATGACGCTGCACCCCACCGCGCAGTATGGACACACACTCCGGGTCTCGGTGGTGCGCTCGATTTTGAGGGTGCGGGCTTGAGCTGCAGCGGGCTTGACGTCGAAGCCGAAGACGCTTACCGCCGCGCCAACCACCCCTCCGGCCACCCCTGTGGTGAGGAATGTGCGGCGCGTAATCGTCGGAACACTCATCGTGCTCCCCCTCCCTGGGCTTGGGAGTAAATAGACGGTAGGTTTGGTGTCATTTTAGGCCTGAGCGGGTGCTCCCTGTCAAGGCGCGACCGACGATGGCCGATGGGCAAAGAGCAGAGGAGTGCACTGCCAGACCGGAGAACTCCCATACACTTCGGCATGTCCTCTCCCCGGGCACCTGGAAAACGAGCATGGCACCCCCTCTGAGCGATCGGGGCGACCACCGCCCCGCAGCCAAAACCCCCGCAGAGGTGTGGGTGGTCAAAGAAGGCCGGGGACAAACACGATCAGACCAGCTCGCAACTGAAGAACCCCTCGAGATCCGCCTACTCGCTGGACCCGCAAAGCAAACCGTCGCCGTGACCATGCGTACCCCCGGCGCCGACTTCGAACTGGCGGCCGGCTTCCTGTTTGGCGAAGGCATCCTGCACGCGCGCGATGAGATTGCCCGAATTGCCTACTGCTTCGATGCGGAGGTCCCGTCCGATCAGCAATACAACATCGTGAATGTCTCGCTGCGCGCAGACGCGCTCCCAGATCTTGCCACACTCGAGCGGCATTTCTACACCACCAGCGCGTGCGGGGTGTGCGGCAAGGCCAGTCTGGACGCCCTGCGGGTACGGGGCTGCCCCGTCGCCTCCCCCGGACCTGAAGTGAGCGCCGAGGTGGTCACCTCCCTTCCCGACAAGCTCCGCAAAGCACAAGGAATTTTTGAGATGACGGGCGGGCTCCACGGCGCGGCTCTCTTTGATGTCCACGGCGACCTCGTGGCGGTACGGGAAGACGTTGGCCGACACAATGCGATGGACAAGCTCATCGGCTGGGCACTGCTGGACGGACGCCCTCCCCTCGCAAACCATATCGTGATGGTCAGCGGACGCGCCAGCTTCGAGCTACTGCAGAAGTGTGCGGTAGCCGGGATCCCCATCTTCTGTGCCGTGTCGGCGCCGAGCAGTCTGGCGGTGATGGTCGCGCGCGACTTCGGCTTGACGCTGGTGGGCTTCCTGCGTGGTGAGCGCTTTAACATCTACGCGGGGCACGAGCGGATTCGACTCCCCGTCCTGACGTCATCATCGGGCGCCTAATCCAGAGGGCCAATCCTGAGGGTCGCCACGCGCCGCAGCGCGCCTGAGCCGACCCGTCTGCCCCTCCTCCCTCGCCAACTCTGACACGACAATGGCCCAACAAATCGAAGAGGCATTTGCTCATCTGATCGCGCTGGCCCAAGCCCTCCCCGCCGAGCGCGTTTCGGTGCGGGCGGCGTTGGGCCGCGTGGCGGCAGCCAATGTCACAGCCGCGCGCCACCTTCCCGGCTTCAGACGGGCGGCGATGGATGGATACGTGTGTCACGAGGCAGATCTCTCCGAGGTTTCGCGTGAGCAACCGGTGAGATTGCGCATCAGTGGGGAAGTCCGGATGGGCGAGGGGCCGCAGGACGGCCCGAACCGAGGCGAGACGTGGTCCATCACGACTGGGGGTGCGATTCCCTCGCGCGGGGACCGGGTGGTCCCGCTCGAAGACGCTCGGCGGCAAGATGGTGTCCTCGTTATCCACCGGCCTCTCGACGCAAAAAAACACGTTGCCGAAGCGGACGAGGAGCTGCCTCTGGGGGCCGTCATTGTGCGGATGGGAGACCTGATCGGCCCCTCTGCCGTGGGCACGATGGCGGGCGCAGGCATCCCCGATGTGCTCACCTACCGTCGGCCTCGCGTGGCGCTCATCTCCACGGGAGACGAGCTGATCGACGCGCAGGACATCGCACCATCCGCACCCGCCGGACGCATCGTCAACACAAATGCATGGGTGCTGAAAGGCGAGATGGAGTCAGCGGGCTGCCTCGTCGAGTACCGCGGGATCGTGCGCGATGATCGACAGCAACTGAGCGCCGCCTTTCAGGAGGCGGCAGATAGCGCCTTTGACGTGGTGGTGTCCACGGGCGGAGTGTCAGTCGGCCCCTATGACAGGGTCCCGCGGGCCTGGCTGGACCTGGGCGCGAAGCGGATTGTCGGGCGCGTGGATCTCAAACCTGGCGGTCCCTTCTTCGCGGGCCTCCTTGGATCCACATGGGCGATCGGTTTGTCGGGCAGCCCCGCGGCGTTGCTCGCCGCCTACCATCTGCTACTCCGTCCCCTCCTCTGCCGGCTCGCAGGGCACCACTCCTATGTCAGACCCATCACCCCGGTCCGGCTCGCCACTGGTCATGAGCGCAGAGCGGACCGGTTCCGCGTGTTGTGGACCCGCGTCGAGGACAGTGGGAAAGGGGGGTTGGACGGACATGTTCTGACAGACAAGACGCTCGGCATCCTCGGCGGGATGGCCCGCGCGAACGGGTTACTGCTCCTCCGACCGGGGACCCCGCCCTTACCTGCAGGATCACACGCACCCGTGCTGCTGCTCGACCGGCCAGAGGATCGGCAGGAATTTCATGTCCCCACAGCACATCCCGCTCCGCTGATCGTCGGGGTGGTGGGAAGTTCAGGCGAGGGCAAGACCACTGTGATCGCAGGACTCCTCCGTCGCTTGCGGGAGGCTGGTGTCCGGGGCATCGCTGTCAAGCATGCGTCTCACGGATTCGCTTTTGACCAACCGGGAACAGACAGCGCTCGGATGTTCGAGGCGGGCGCGGGCGTCGTCCTGGTGGCCGGACCGAATGAAGCGGCGGTGCGCTTGCAGCTCGACGGCCGACCCCTCGAACGCGAGAGGGCCATTGAGATCGCGATCGCCGCAGCGCAGCATCTAGATGGGGGTCCCCCTCAGGTCGTCCTCGTGGAGGGCTTCCGTCACCCCGGCCGATTGGTCTTGCGCGTGGGCACGGCCAAGCCCGAGGCACAGCACGACTCCGTCTGGATGGAGCTTCCCTCGGTCTCCTCAGCTGCTCCACAGGAAATGGAGGGCGCGCTCGATCGACTGGCGGTCCTCCTCGTGGAGAAAATCGGGGTCCCATAGCCTCAGCGCACGACGGCGACTGACACGAATTCCAGACCGCACGATCTGCTCCATCTAAAACAGCAGGGCCAGGAAATCGAAGTGGGGAAAGTCCACCCATCGATGCATGAGGAACGGAAGGTCATCACCATCCTGGCCTCCGACCTGACCGGCTCCACTCATCTGGGGGAACGGCTTGACCCAGAGGAAGTGAAGCTGATCATCGGGGAAGTGGTGGGCCGCTTCATCCGCATTGTCGAGGAATGGGGCGGTACAGTGAAAGACATCGCCGGAGACGGTCTCTTGGTGCTCTTCGGCGCCCCCGTGACCCATGAGGATGACGCCGAGAGAGCGGTCCGCGCCGGGCTACAAATCGTGCAAGAGGCCCGGCGGTACGCGGACGAGGTCGTGCAAGCATGGGGGGTGAGTGGTCTCGGAGTGCGCGTGGGGATTCATACCGGGCCCGTGGTCCTTGGCTCACTCGGAGTCAGTGGAACCCACCAGACCGCGGCCTACGGAGACGCCGTCAACACAGCGGCCCGTCTGCAAACCGCCGCCCAGCCCAATTCCGTCCTCGTGGGAGA
>DATGVF010000175.1:0-4382 GCA_035300645.1 bacterium | reverse complement strand
GGGCGGACCACACGGATGTCCGGCCGACCATGCTCGCTCTCCTCGGACTCCAGGACCAGTACATATCCGATGGGCGTGTCTTGGCGGAGATTATCTCGCCGGGACGGTTACCCGACTCACTCCGCACGCGTCGCGAGACCTTCATTCGGCTGGCGACTCTCTACAAGAAGATCAATGCTCCCATAGGAGATCTCGCGCGGACGAGCTTGTCGGTGTCCACCCGCGCGCTGGCTGCGACTGACGAACCCACCTACGCGCGACTAACTCAACAGCTCCAAGATTGGACAGCAGAACGCAATCGGCTGGCGGCTCGCATGAAGGCCGTTCTCTACGCTGCGGGGTTTGGAAGCGACCCGATCTCCGAGGGGGAGGCCCACGCGCTCATTGCGGCGGGCGAGAGCCTCCTCGATCGCGTGCAGAATGCGGCCGGATCCGAACCCTGAGGATGAGGAGGACGGGACAACACACGCTGCGTCTAGTGGTACCCGCGGGGAATCGAGAGAATCTCGATGGCCCTCCCAGGACACTCGCGGGGGCATATGACGATCTGAGTTCTCGACCTGTTCGGTCGAGGGGTCAGCTTTCCGTCAATCGATAACCGACGCCAGGTTCGGTCACCACGTAGCGGGGGCGGGTGGGGTCTGCCTCGAGCTTCCGCCTTAGGTTGCTGACGTTCACTTGCAGCAGGTGCCGTTGGTTCTGATACCCCGGTCCCCAGACTGCCGCGAGCAAGTGTCCATGCGTCAACACCTTTCCCGCCTGCACGATCAGGGCTTTGAGGATCCCGTACTCCACGGGCGTCAGGTCAATCTCCCGCCCCACGACGAGCACGACGCGGCGGTCCAGGTCGACCGTGAGCTCCCCAGTGCGGAAGATCGGTTCGCTGCGGGGGTGCGTCGCGTGGCGCACTGCCACGCGCATGCGTGCCGCTAGTTCGCCCGTCGCAAATGGCTTGGTAATGTAGTCATCCGCACCCGCGTCCAGTGCGGCGATCTTATCGTCTTCGTGGCTGCGGACGGACAGGACGATGATGGGGGTGGCGCTCCACTCCCGGACACGCTGTACCACCTCAAGGCCGTCCAGGTCAGGGAGACCGAGGTCAAGGATGATCAGATCCGGGCGTTCGCTCGTGGCAGCGGAAATCCCGGCCTGCGCCGTCTCCGCTTCGATGACCGTGTGACCTTGTGAGGTGAGGGCTGCGCGCAGAAGGCGGCGGATTGCCCGTTCATCATCGACGACCAGCACCCTCAGACCTTGTTCGCTCATCGGGGATGCGCGCGGCCTCCTCCGGCGGGCTCTCGTCGAGCGGGAGCGTAAAGAAGACGTTCAAGCCGCCTCCCGGGCGGTTCTCCACGGTGACGCGCCCCCCGTGGGCTTCGACGAAGCCTCTGCAGATCGCTAACCCCAAACCTGTGCCATTGTTTGCCCCACTGCGGCCGCGTCGGAATTTTCCGGTCATCTGGACCAGATCGGATTCGAGGACGCCCGGGCCGCGATCGGCGACCATGATTTCCAGATTCCCCCCGACCGCGCGGGCGCGGATCGTGATCGGCGCCTCAGGCGGGGAGTACTTGATGGCGTTCTCCACGATGTTAGCGAGGACCCGGGTGATTAGCGCGAAGTCCACGGAGACCAGCGGTATGTTCGGAGCGACGTCGACCTCGATCTTCCGTCCGGTCACCGCGTCTCCGAGCTGCGACAGCGAGGTCCCAATGAGGTCCTGAATGTCGGCCGGTGCCCGGCGAAGGCGCAACGCTCCTCCCTGCAGGCGTGTCATATCCAGCAGATCGCCCACGAGGCGGTTGAGTCGTTGAGCCGCTTCGCGCGCGGTTTCGAGCAGTTCGCGTCGTGTGGCCTCGTCGAGGGCATTCCCGTTCTCGACCAGCGTGCTCAGAGCGCCAGTGACCGCGGCGAGAGGTGTCCGCAGGTCGTGGGAGATGGAGTTTAACAAGGCCGACTGCAGCCGCTCGGTTTCCTGCAGCACTTGAGCCCGCCGAGCTTCAGCGGCGAGCTGCGCGCGTTCGATCGCGACGGCCGCCTGGCTGGCGAAGGCCTCCATCAGGTGCCGCTGCTCCGGTCCCAAGGCGGGTAGCGTCTCTGCCGCCGGAAGAACGCCCAGGACTCCGCGAATGCCCTGGGCCGTTTTCAGAGGCAAGTACCGCGCTTTAGCCGCGGGTAGTGTTTCGGTCCCTCGCCCTGCCGGCTCGCCGTGCGCGAACACCCAGGTGGCGACCGCGCGCTCGTTGTCAGTAAAGGGGAAGTCGCCACTTTGGACAGCCATTTCGAGTTTCCCGTCGCCGGGGAGAAAAATCGCGACTTGGCGGCTGAAAACACTCGCGATGTGCCGGGTCACCGCGTTGAGAATCTCCTCCATGTTCACGGCGGCCGCGAGGTCACGACTGAGCGCGTACAGCGCCGCCGTGGAGGCTTCCCGGGCTCGGGCTGCCTGTGCTTGCTCTCGAATGCGGCTGGTCAGGGTGCCAATGACCAACCCGACCACGAGGGCGCCCGTCAGCGTCAAGAGGAACTGGGGATTGACGACCCCCCGCACGGTCAGACGTGGCGCCACGGAAAGGTAGAAGGTCGCCGCACCAAGCCACGCGGCCAAGATGGCCGGGCCCCGCCCCCAGTAGTACGCCACGATGACGACGACGAGCAAGTTGAGCGTGGTCAGATTCACTGGTTCCAGCCGGCTAGGGAAGACGCTGCCGGACAATCCCACTGCGGATGCGATGGCCATCGCGTACGCATAAGGCCACAGGGCCGCAGGTCGGCGCGGGAGAGAGGTGGTCGGAGTCGCGCCCCGACTGGATGGGCTGCTGATCACGTAGACGTCGATGTTCTCCGTATGCCGCAGGATCCAATCCACGAGAGACCCGCGGATCAGGCGTTCAATGAACGGTCGTCGAGATGCGCCGGCGACGATCTTCGTCACATTGTGGGTAAGCGCGTACTGCACAATCTCTTGTGGCGGGCTGATGCCGGTGAGTGTCTCGGTGCGGGCCCCCAGTTCCTCAGCCAGCCGCTGCGCGCGCACGATGCGATCTTTCTCCGCGTCGGGTAGTCGGCTGTACTCGGGGGTCTCCACGAACACGGCGATCCACTCGGCATCCAAGGTGGCGGCAAGGCGACGGCCTACGCGAACGAGGCGCTCGGCAATAGGCCCCGGCGCCAAGCAGACCAGCACGCGTTCGCCCGCGGGCCAGGGACCGGGAATCCCATGTGCCCCCATGTACGTGCGCATCTGGCGGTCAACCTTACGGGCCAGATGGCGGAGGGCCAATTCGCGGAGCGCCGTGAGATTGCCGGGACGGAAGAATTTCTCAATGGCGGTTCCCGCCTGCTCCGGGACGTAGACTTTGCCCTCGTGCAGCCGCTTGATCAGTTCATCCGGAGGGAGGTCGATGAGAATAACCTCATCGGCTCTCTCCAAGACCTGATCTGGCACAGTCTCCCGAATCACGACGCCCGTGATTTGTGAGACCACATCGCTGAGACTCTCGACGTGTTGGATGTTCAGCGTGGTGTAAACGTCAATGCCGGCGGCGAGCAGTTCTTCGATGTCTTGATAGCGGCGGGCGTGGCGGCTTCCGGGGGCGTTGGTGTGCGCGAGTTCATCGACGAGCGCGAGCTGGGGCCGTCGCGCGAGGACCGCGTCCAGGTCCAGTTCTTCGAGTACAACCCCGCGGTACTCGAGCTTGCGGCGGGGGATCACGGACAGGCCTTCCAGTAGGACCTCGGTCTCTTTGCGGTGGTGCGTCTCCACCAAGGCGACGAGCACATCGACGCCTTCGGCTTGCCGTTGGCGGGCAGCCTCCAGCATCGCGTAGGTTTTGCCGACTCCTGCCGCGTACCCCAGGAAAATCTTGAGCTTGCCGGCGCGGCTCTCCTCTTGCTTCGCCTGCGTCAGCAGAGCATCGGGATTAGGGCGCTCTGGTTCTCTTGCCATCCGTCGAGTTCACCTGAGGCCATCTAGGACCAGGTTCAACTCTAGCACGTTCACGCGTGACTCGCCCAAGATGCCGAACTGGCGCCCGGTGGTGTTCTGGCGGACGAGTTGACGGACGGTTTGTTCGCTCAGACCGCGGGCGCGCGCGACCCGCCGAACCTGATAGTCTGCTGCGGCCGGGCTGATGTCAGGATCGAGCCCGCTTGCGGAGGCCGTCACGAGGTCGACGGGGACCGGGCCCGTTGTCTGGGGATCGGCTGCTCGGAGCGCTGCGATGCGGCCCGTCACGGCCTCGCGGAGGGCCTTGCTTGTCGGGCCGAGGTTGGATCCGCTTGACGAAGAGGCATTATAGGAGTACGGACTCGTGGCCGAGAGCCGCCCCCAGAAGTACTTCGGGTCGTCGAATGGCTGCCCGATCAGCGCGGAACCAACC
>DATGVF010000174.1:0-3748 GCA_035300645.1 bacterium | reverse complement strand
TCCGATCGCGTAGCCAGCCGCCTCCCCTAGGGCATGGGGCAGCAACCCTGCCAATATTGCGGGGATGACTCTAGGAATCAGCGCAGTTCTCCCGACCTGGCGAACGGTGCGCAGCGTCCTATAAAGTCGTACGACTGGGATGAGTGGGAAGCCGGTTATGTAGGCGAGACGCCTCAGTAGCGACCAGTCTTTCTTTTGGGCACGCAACGCCGCGAACAGCCTTCCGCCCCAGAAAGCATGGCGAATGAATGACGACAGGATGGAAATGTTGACATGATTGGTCGTTGCGGTTGCTTCCAGATGGAGCTCATGCCCTTTGGCGCGGAGGTCATCCAACAGTATTCCTTCCGCCAGCAGCATTACCGCTAGTTCAGAACCGTACCCCAATAGGAGATACCGGCTGTACGAGGTGTTGTGCCAAGGCAACGTGGTGCACCGCCCTGAGAGGGCCGGTTGAAGGCAACAGCCGCTTTGCAAAAAGAGCCCTGCCCAGCTCAGCGAAGTCGCGGGATTTGCGTTTCTCATGACGGGTCCGACAACCGGATATCCTCGCCTGTGCGCAGCGATCAGAGCGGCGGCCCAGTCCGGCTCAGGAAAGCAGTGATCCTCGGCGAAGGCCACAATCGGCGCGCTCGTCCGTGGAATTGCAGCAGCTTTGGCGTTGGCTAGGATTCGGATTTCGCCGACTTCGACAATCTTGTAGCTGTGGAATCCCTCGAGATCGGACTCGATCAGATCAAGCTCCTTTTCTGAGGGGGCGCTTATAACGATTTCGAGACGGTCTTTGATGGTTTGCGCCCTGAGATGGCGTATCGTCTTGCGGATGACCTGATAGTTGTCCGGCGTAACAATGACCACTGACATATCAGGAGAGTCGCTATGATTCACTCGTTCTTCCCCCATCCCCGGCACTGTTGCGAGCGACATCTTCTCATCGGGGCGGACCACACGATGAGGACGACAGCAACAGTGTCTGTCCTGTGTGGGCCGATCTCTCGGCTGCGCAGATGACTTCGAGGCAACGGTAGCCGTCCTGTAAGTCAGGGGCGGCAACTGCATTGCCCCGCACTGCGGACACGAATTGCCGAACGGCCTCGCGGTATGAAGGCTCATTTCGGACAGCAAAATGTTTCTTGAAGACATACGGACCCCTGGATAAGGCCCGCAGCCCGCGGCCCACGCGGTTAAGAAGGGAAAACTCCCTGCCTGCCTCAATGATCTCAACATCCAGGGAGCGATACCGATCGACCGCGAGCTTGCCGGCTTGTCCATAGATCTCGAAGCGATCCTCCTCAACGGCGCAAAGTGAGAAGAAAGACTGCACGAGGAGCCCGTCGGCTAGCCTGAGTTCAAGCGCGGCGCTGTCGTCCTCGCTGCGATGAGATCGCAGCTCCGCGTAGATCTGGCGGACCTCCTGTCCGAAAAAGAGATGGACCAGATCAACATGATGCGCAGCAAGATCGAGGAGAACCCCGCCACCATTTTGCCGCGTTTGCTTCCAGAGAGGCATAGGCCGGGCCGCGGTCGAAAAGACCGAGCGTATGCCGATCAACGTGCCGAGTCTGCCCGATTGAATGTGCCGGCGAACTGTCTGGAATAGGGGATTGAACCGATAGTTGAAGCCGATCATCCCGACGACCCCTGCTCGTCGCCACGCAGTTAGCACGCTTCGTGCCTCATCGAGATTCGTCGCGAGGGGCTTTTCGAGGTAGATATGTTTCCCGTGTTCGAGCGCAGCCAGGGCGACCTCGGCATGGAGCGCCGTCGGCACACAAATAAATACGGCTTCCACGTCCGGAAGCTTCAGCAGGTGTTCGTAGCTTGCATAGCTGGGAGCTCCGGGCACTCGGCGGCTGGCTTCTCCCCGTCGCTGCAGATCCGGCTCGGCAAGGGCAACGACCTCGACACCGGCCATGCTCAGCAGGATATTGAGATGAATCGACTGAGCGACGCGGCCGCAGCCGATCACGCCAACTTTGAGACGCGGGGGCATATGCCTGGCCATTTCCCTAGGCTAAGCTGTGCAAGCAGGCCTTTGTAGCCCCATCCCAATCGGCTTGCTAGCACGAGATGTTCTGATATGGCACCTGTAGCAATGACGTGGGGCACGCCGGTGCAAGGTCCTAGATCAAATCGGATGCTCGGCGGTCCCTTCCACGTTGGGCCAAGTGTAAGGGCATTAGCTTGCCGCGCGCGGTCCAGATGGGCTCCATTCGTTTAATCTGCAGGGTCTGGGCCTGGCTCCAAACGGCCCGGGCTAGATCGGCTGCTGCGCTGCCGCGTCCGAGCGCTTCTAACACGGTCTCGATCACGGTCCTCTCATCGGCGATCGCGACCTTGGGGCTCACCACCAGGATTAGTCGCGTGAAGGCATCCGGATCCTCTTCCTCCAGCAGCTGGTAGTCCAGCGGACTCCCGCCGAAGCGAGCCGGCAGCACATCCTCCAGGATGTGGATCATCTCACTGCCGACGAGCGTCACCCCTTCGCCAGTCAGCTTCCGGAAGCTGCGGATCTCCCGTAAGTGCTCTGTGAACCCGTAGCTCTCCACCGGGCACCCGCACGACCGGTGTTCGACGATGCCGTAGTCATCCATCTCCACGTTCAGCAAGAGCTTGGGCGTCGAGGGCAGCAGGGACGTGAAGGAGAATGCCTTGCACCGGTGGTCCCGCCACTTTCGGCCTGATAGTAGTGGCTGAGATGCGGGTTATCAAAATCTCGGGATTGCACGGGGATAACCTGCTCGCCGGGCACGATGGGCATGCGCCCCTTGAACTCTTCAAAGGAGACGTAGACTCCGGCCTCCCGTAAGGCCTGGAGCGTCGCTTCCAACCCCCTGGCCCGTACCATCGCCCGGAGGTCCCCCAGCTCGCACCCGGCGAGCTTGAGCAAGGGTCGATACGGGCTACGCGGATACCCATAGACGCCCCGCTCGACCAATCGCAGAAAGTTATTCTCCCGTTCAGCCATGCGGTGGCGCACGATGGCTCGAGCTTCGTGCAGCGAGATCCTGTGGCGCAGGAACCCGCGTAGCCCCCAGGCGAACCGCCCATACATTTTCAGATCAGCCAGCAGGGTCATGCGGGTGCCGTGGTGTGCCCTTCAATATCCTGAGCACTGGACCAACCGGTCAGCGCCGCGGGGCCGCCCCGGCCGAGCCACGCATGACCAATCAGTACTCTAATTTAGCCCAGGCCAACGTGGACCTGATAGACTCCGGCTCGTCCCTTGATCAGGCGCCAGGGCCGGGGGGACGCCCTCGGAACCCAGCGGATCGCAGTGGCAGATACCTGAGGGAGGTCGTTGCGGGAGGCCGTGAGCCGCCAGCCCCGCCCCGAGATTGGCATCTCGATCATCGTCCCCGTCCACAACAATCCCGGCGATCACGCCGAATGCCGAGATCATCGTCGTCGACGACGGCTCCGCGGACGATACGCCGTCCGTCGCAGCTCTCATGGGCATGCCCGTCGTCGCACTCGCGGAAAACTCGGGTCCAGCCGCGGCCAGAAATGAGGGCGCCGGTCGCGCCCGCGGCGCCATCCTCTTCTTCGTGGACGCTGACGTCGTGATCGCCCCGAGAGCAATCGAGCGTGTTCAGGGCACGCACCTTAAGAGGTGGACACTCGGATCCATCGTCCGCGCCGACATCGCTCAGCGGGCCTTGCCCTGGTCGCGTCTGATTCTCGAATCGGGGCATGCGCCTGACGACCTCAACCTCACCACGGGGCAGCGCGTGAGCGCGGGCTTGGT
>DATGVF010000173.1:0-2336 GCA_035300645.1 bacterium | reverse complement strand
CTCCTTCATCGCGACTCGTTCCTCGTCCGTAAATCCCTTGAACGTCTTGCCGATCGCGGTGGTGCTCTTGGCGGACTTCCGCGTGCCCTTCGCGTGGGCGAGTTTGTCCGGAGCTTTCTTCTCCGACATCAGCGTCTCCTTACTGGTAGCCTTCCGCCGCCTAGCGTTCCGACTGAGCGGCCGACGCAGCCGGTCCGCTCCAGTCGATGGTTCGGCGCTTCGTATCGCGTGCCTAGGCTAAACGAAACGCTTCACGAAGGCCAGCGCGGTGTTGGCGACCTCTCGCCAGCCGCTGTCAATCGTCAGCGCGTGCCCACGGTTGGGGATTTTGACCATCTCGGTCACGGCCTTATTGCGCTGCTGGAGCTTGAATGACGCCTCCGCGATTGCCCACGGCACCGTGTTATCCTTCTCGCCTTCGATGATCAGAAGCGGCCCGCGATTGGGGTTCTCGGTGTCGACCTTGGCCTCAGTCCATGGGTTGAGGTTGGCGGCCGCGGCTTGGAAGAGCGGCACACCTGAGGTCGGCACGGAGAAGGTTGCGTAGAGTTCCTTCGCCTCCTGCTCGCTGACGGCATTGGCGAAGGCGAAGCGGAACTGATCGAACGTCAGCGGGATCGCGCGGTTGCGATTAGCTGGGTTCCCGATGACTGGCCACGCGGACTTCAGGGCTGAGAACGGAAGCGGAAGCACACCACGAAAAGGAGCTGGGTCGATGGCCACCGTCGCGGCGGCGCGGCCCTGTCCGGCAAGCATCTGCGCCAGCAAGCCCCCAAACGAGTGGCCGATGATCGCCGGTTTCCTCTCCAGCCCCTGAACGATCTCGGCGAAATGGTCTACGACCTGCCCAATGGTTTTGTGCGCGAACACCTCGGGCTTTGCCTTCGCTTCGCTGACGGTTTCCGGGTCATCAGGCCAGCCGGGCGTGAGCGCCGTGTAGCCGGCCTCCTCAAAGAGCTTAGCCCAGCGGTCCCAACTGTTTGGCAGCAGCCAGAGACCGTGGACGAAGACGACGGGTTGCCGTTCAGTTGCATTCGCCCGCCGTACCTGCTCTGCTTCGTGCTCGATGATGGTTGTCATGATGTCTTCTCCCGCGACGGAGGTCGCTGTTGTCACAGAGTCTGTGCGATTTTACGGGAAGGAAGTGGCCTTCCGTTTTTTATGTCTGTACTCCTCTTTACTCGGCCCTTGGTGAAAGTGACGTTATCGCGCGGCGTATGGTCTTCCCTCGCTACCCTTCTCGTCCGGTTGTGCGGACCAGTTCAATCCGTGTCCCCATAGAGTCTGTGGCTCCTCGTCCCTGGGGTGCCTTGTCTGGGGAGGTGAGCCGAGACTCCCATTTTCGTCCTTGCGCTCCTTCCAGGAGAAGCGGCGGGAGGCGGCGTAGGAGAGGTGTAGCATGTCGCTGCGCATCCATCCAGTATCTAAGGCGGGATCCGTAGCGGCCGTCCGCGCCGACGGGCATCCACTTTCGTTTCTTGAGTTCGGAGTGCTCCGACTCACCCCCACGAATCCCGTAATCACGCTCACGTTCCCCGGCCGGGAAGCGGTCATCCTCCTGCTGGAGGGTGCGGCGACCGTGCGCGGTGGGGAACAGGGCGGGGACATGGGCCCTCGAGGATCAGTCTTTGACGACCTGCCCTGGGCCGTCTACATCCCCCCAGGAGTGGCGCTGAATGTGCGTGTGCGCGAATCCATGCTGGCTGCCGTGGCGACCGCCCCGGCTACTGCTCACAAGCGCGTCCAGCTCATCAGTCCGAGTCACACGTCTGAGCGCGTGGTCGGCGCGAACAACTGGACGCGCAGGGTGCGCTCCGTCGTCGACCAGCGCGTCTCTGAACGCCTGCTCGTGGGCGAAACGGTCAATCCGGCCGGGAATTGGTCGAGCTATCCCCCGCACAAGCACGATCGTCTGACAGATGCGGGTGAACTGCCGATGGAGGAGGTGTACTACTACACGGTGCGGCCGGACTCAGGTTTCGGCCTGCAGCTGATCTATTCAGCGCCGGACGATCCTGAATCACTGGATGAGATGTACCGAGTCAGGGGCGGGGATCTCGTTCTGTTGCCGCGAGGCTACCATCCGGTGGTGGCGGCAGCGGGCTATGAGCTCCACTATGTCTGGGCGATTGCCGGCCCGCGGGTCGTGAGTGGAGCATGGAGCGACGACCCGGCTCACGCCTGGATCCGTCAGCTGGAACATGGACGGTGAATTCCGTATCGCGCTATGATGCGCCCAGGATGGGCCGCGCCTTGTGGTGGATCGCAGATTTGGTTCATGTGACGGAAGCCTAGGACACGGCACGCGCGGGACCTAGGCCACTAGAGCGGAGGTG
>DATGVF010000172.1:0-2838 GCA_035300645.1 bacterium | reverse complement strand
CGGGTTTGTCCGATCGCGTCGCCGAGCTCCCGACGCTGGAACAGCGCATGGACGACGTGCGGGCGGTCATGGATGCGGTCGGCTCGTCGCGCGCCGCGCTGTTCGGCCACTCCGAGGGGGCGGCAATGTGCATCCTCTTCGCGGCAACCTACCCCGAACGCACCCTCGCACTCACCATGTACGGCGCGTTCGCGAAACGCCAGCGCTCAGACGACTATCCTTGGGCGCCCACACTCCAGGAGCGGCTGCGAGGGGCAGAGGAGATTGAACGGCACTGGGGCGAGCCAAAAATCGCCGACCTCGCCTACTACGCGCCCAGCGTCGCGGACAACGCAAGCTTCCAGGATTGGCTCGACACCTATTTCCGGCGGAGTGCATCGCCGAAAGCGGCGGCAGACTTGCTGCGGATGAACACGTACACGGATGTCCGCGATGTGCTGCCCAGTGTGCGGGTTCCGACGCTTGTCCTCCACGCGGTGGGTGACCGCGACGTCCAAACGGGGGATGCGCGCTACATCGCCTCGCACATCCCCGGCGCCCGCTACGTCGAGTTCCCGTCCGGTGATCACCTATTCTGGGCATCGCATCAAGACGAGATCCTCGCCGAGATCCAGGAATTCTTGACCGGTGTCAGGCCGCCACCCGAGCACGACCGGACCCTCGCCACCGTGCTCTTCACCGATATTGCCGAGAGCACCAAGAAAGCCGCAGCACTCGGCGACCGGCGCTGGCGGGACCTGCTGGAGAGTCACCATGCCCTGGTGCGCGCCGAGGTCTCCCGGCACCGCGGAGTCGAGCAGGATACCGCAGGCGACGGCTTCTATGCCACGTTCGATGGTCCGGCCCGCGCGGTGCGCTGCGCACTCGCGGTCCGTAGCGGCGTACGGCGCCTCGGCCTGGAGATCCGGGCCGGAGTGCACACAGGAGAGTGTGAGGTCGTCGCGGGCAAGATGGGAGGGATTGCCGCGATCATTGGGGCACGCGTGAGAGATCTCGCCAGCCCGGGCGAAGTACTCGCGACAGGCACGGTGCGCGACCTCGTGTTTGGGTCGGGACTCACCTTCGCGGAGCGTCCCCCGCAGGTGCTCAAAGGCGTCCCCGGCGCGTGGCGCCTCTTCGAAGTGACGAGCGAATGATCGCAGACGCCACCCATAAGTTTCGCTTCCCCGCGCAGTCTAACTAGTTGCCGGGACCGCGCAGACTAAGGAGGAAAGCACAGTGCGGAAGATTGTCGCAGGGCTGTTCATGTCGCTGGACGGCGTCGTTGAGGCGCCAGATAAGTGGACCTTCGCCTACCTTCAACGACGAGGTGGGACAAGTGGTTGGGGCAGCGATGGCCGCGTCGGACACGTTGTTGCTGGGCCGTCGCACGTACGAGGATTTCGCCGCCTACTGGCCCGACAAGACTGCCAGCGACGACCCGTTTGCAGATTACATCAACAACACCCCAAAGGTCGTCGTCTCCAAAACTCTCAAGGCTGCCGAATGGCGGAACTCCCGACTGATCAGCAGCGATGTGGCGAAGCAGATCACCCAACTCAAGCAGCAACCCGGAAAGAACATCTCTATCACCGGAAGTGCCACGCGGGTCCGATCGCTGCTCCGCGAGAACCTCCTAGACCAGCTCGGGCTCCTGCTCTCCCGATCGTGGTGGGAACGGGAAAGCGCCTGTTCGAGGATTGGACCGGGAGGGTGCCTCTGAAGCTCGTGGGGTCCCGAGCGTTCAGCAACCGCGTCCTCTCACTCACTTATGAGTCGTCAGGGAGGTAGGGCGATGAGATCAGCTGCTTCCTGGATTCGCTACTTCGTGCCGTTGGGCCGCGCGGCGTTTGCCGCCGCCTTCGTGTTGTTCGCGCCGGGCAACTTCTCGCAGGAGGGCATCGCCTGGGCCGCCGCCCAGGGAGTACCATTCCCCAGGTTGTTGGTCCCGCTGGCTGGCGTGATTTCGCTGGTAGGCGGGCTGAGCGTCATTCTGGGTTACCGGGCAAAGATCGGCGCGGGGCTGCTGGTCCTCTTTCTGGCACCCGTAACTGGGTTCATGCACAATTTCTGGGCCGTGAAAGACCCGATGATGGCGCAGGTACAGCTCGGGTTCTTCGTGGGGAACATCTCACGGATTGGTGCCGCATTGCTCATCGCGTACTTCGGCGCTGGGCCGCTGAGCTTTGACGCTCGGGCCGAAGAAACACTGCCGAGATGAAACGCTCAAGAGGCACCAACGGGTGGGACTCCGCCGCCCCCGGCAATCAACTTGGCGGCGGGAGGAGTCACCCTGACCAAACCACTCCCGTGGCATAGCCTCTGGCCAGCGTTGGCTAGGGTCCTAACCCGATAGCCGAGCGCGGAACTGTCGCCAGCACTTGCTGCTGGTAGTACACGGGACCGCCCTCATCCGCCGTCACACTCGATGGGTAGTGGGTCGAGACAAATAGAGCGTAAACATTCGTCGCCGAGACGGCGAGCCCGAAGTAGTCGCCGATGAAACCGCGCCCGACGGGGCATGGATCTCGGCCCCCCGTGCACGGGTACTGCGAAAGCCCGCCGAGGCGCTGTCCCGGCTGCTCCGGATCCCAGGTGAACTGCGAGATGCGCACGTTTCCCCCGACACGGACGGCCCCCGCACCCGCGTCTTTATACGCCTGGAGCGAGGTGTCGATGCAGAAGTTCGTACGCCCAACGTCCACCCCAAGCACACTCGGGTCGTCCGGGCAGGGCCGGCGACGGTCATAGAAGGCGATCACGACCGCGCCGCCGGACCCGGCAGCGACTGAAGGCTGGAACTGATCGGTCGGCCCGCCCACATCGACGTTGTCGTTCACCACGACGGACGTCGACCAA
>DATGVF010000171.1:0-2961 GCA_035300645.1 bacterium | reverse complement strand
CTCAAACTCAAGGAGATTCCGCATGGCCGAAGACGAAACGACGCCTGCGTGTCGGATCTCCCATTTGAGGAGGAAACGGTGAAGATCTTCTTGTCGATCGCAGCTGTCCTAGCATGGCTCTTTGGAGCTGTGCTCCTTCTTGCGCCAGGACCCTTCTATGCGCCCACCGGCCTCGCCATGCCCCCCATGGTGGCCACCGTCGCTCAAGCTCATGGGGCGACGCTTGTAGGGCTCGGCGTCATTACTTGGATGGCCCGAGGGGCAAACCGCCAGGGCCTGCGCCCAGTTTTGACGGGAAATCTCGTGGTGCAGATTCTATCGCTCGGGGTCGCGATACGGACCGTGATGCTGGGAGCTGGTGAAAGCGCGACGCCGTCAATTCTCATCCATGTCGTCCTCGGCGTGCTCTTCTTGTATTTCCTCCTCCAAACCAAGAAGCTCCCGGCCTGAACTGGTAAGGGCAAAGGCTTTGCGGATGATCTTTGCCGGACTCGGAATGGGCGCTCCACCCTGGGGCGTTGGTCCGTAGGATGAGCGCGGTGCGCAGATTCGACAAGGTCTGGTATCTGCAACACATCGACGCATTCGCCGGGGTCGGCGAGTCTGAGATGCAGCAGATCGCCCGGCGCTCCACGATGCGTGAGTTCACGCGCGGCAGAGTCATCCTGCATCCTGGGGAAACACAGGAGATGGTCTACCTCATCAAAGAAGGTCGGGTGAAAGTGTCGCGCTACTCTCCCGAAGGCCGCGAGCAAATTCTCGCCCTCTTAGAACCCGGCGATCTCGTCGGAGAACTGGCGCTAGGGAGGGAGACTGAACCGGTCCATGTGGAGGCGTTCGAAGACACGTTGATCTGCGAGTTATCGCGGCGGGACTTCGTCGCCCTCCTCCGCCGCCAACCCGAGGTGATGATGTATGTTATGAGGTTGCTGGCCGCGCGGCTGCGGGTGGCCGAGGAGGAGATCGCTGACTTGGTGTTCCGCGACGTACCCGGCCGACTGGCGGGGCTGCTGCTCCGGCTGGCCGAAGCATATGGTGAAAGGGTCGGCGGCAAGCTGCGGCTGACCCTCCGCCTCACCCACCAGGACATCGCCAGCATGATCGGAGCCACGCGAGAAACGGTCACCAGCACGCTGGGCCGGTTCCGAGGAGCCCGCCTCATTGTCACCGAGCAACGGTACATCGTAATTTGCGATCCTGAGGGGCTGCGCCGTGTGACACAAGGGGAGCTCAACGGGAGATCGCATCGATGAGGACCAGCCGAGTGGTTGTCTCTCCGGTTCCCCACACGTTCGCAGTCGTGCGCTGCGGCTGGACCACCTGTATGAGGCTTTCCCCTCGGTCAGTTTCAGGGCGTTGATCTGAGCGTAGATTGGTCCAGTGGCCCCCGACGCCCCGCTCATTCCCGCCGTCACCGCCGCGCAGATGCGCGAAGTCGACCGACTAATGGTCGAGACGTACGGGGTCTCTTTGCTCCAGATGATGGAGGTGGCTGGACACGCCCTTGCCCATCTCGTCCGCATGCACCTCGGGGGCGCCGTGGCTGGCAAGTCCCTTGTCGTCGCCGCAGGCCATGGGAATAACGGAGGCGGCGGTCAGGTCGCGGCCCGCCATTTGAGCAACTGGGGCGCGGTTGTGACCGTGCTCATAGAGTCTGCCGAGAGAATTCCCGAAGTACCGCACCGACAGTGGGAAACACTCGCACACTTGCCGGTGGATCGTCGGGAGGGGGCTAGGGCACTGGAGTTCTTCGATCGTACCCGTGCGGACCTCATCGTCGATGCATTAATCGGGTACGGACTGAGAGGCCACCCGCGCGGATGGACGGCAGCGGCGATCACACACATCAACGCGCAGCCAGCGCCCGTGATCGCCCTCGATGTTCCCTCGGGACTTGATGCGACGACAGGCCAGCCCGCCCATCCGTGCATCAACGCGGCTGCAACGATCACCCTCGCGTTGCCCAAGACGGGGTTGCTGACTCCTAGCGCCAGGCCGCACGTGGGCGCCCTCTACCTAGCCGACATTGGCGTGCCTCTCGCATTACTTGCACACCTCCACCTCGATGTCGGTCCAATCTTCGGCCGCCGCAGCCTAGTGCGTCTGGATCCACAGGGACGGGTGATCCCCGATGGAAGGTAGAGGTATCTGCAGCAGTCCTGGACGATCGTGTGAGGGGCATAGGTCGCGTGGATTCAGATGAGGAGCCCCGCAGAGGAGGTCGTTCACCGCGCGTACCGCATCGCCGTCCGCGATTTGCGCGCCTGCTACAATCCCGACGGGATTGTCGCCGGTCGGCTGCATTTCAACGCGTACTGGGCGCGTGACGGATTCTGGGCGTCCCTGGGTGCGCTCGCCCTCGGCGATGTCGAGCAAGTCAAGGCCCACCTGAACCTGTTTGTCGAATACCAGATGCCCTCCGGGAAACTGCCGGTGCGCGTCGAGTTTCTCGGTCACACCTTCGGCCACTATCACACTCGCCGGATGGAACTCAAGGCTCTGTACCGCGCGGGGACGGTCTTCGCAGACCCCCTGGACCCGACTGCGTTGTTTATCATTGCCGCACGCGAGTACTTTACGCACAGCCACGACATGGATTTCTGCATGCACTTCGAACCTGCAATGGACCGTGCCATCCAGTGGCTGCTGAGCCACGACCACGACGGTGACGGCCTGATCGAGAGCCGGTACTTGGCTGGGTGGATGGACTCGATCCTGAAAAAGGACAAGGTCTTCTATCTTAACCTGACCTTTTACGAAGCGCTGCGGGCCTGCCGCGCTCTGAAAGAGTGGCTCGGCCACATGGAGGACGCTCGCCGGTTTGAGGACGCGGCGAGTCGAACTAGCGCAGCACTCCAGCGGGTGTTTTGGAATGGCGAGTATTTCACGGACTGGATCCGCGGGCCACGTCACGGCGGATTCGCCTCCGATGGGAATGTGCTGGCAATTCTGTTCGGGACG
>DATGVF010000170.1:0-26158 GCA_035300645.1 bacterium | reverse complement strand
GTCGTGGGGGTGGGGACGGTGATCGAAAAGTCCTTCGAGCACGGGAGAGAAGCCCTCATCCCGCTTGGCGTGCCCGTCGAGTCCCTCGCCATTGTGTCCGATATGCGCGACGGACAGATCGTGCTCGCGTGAAAGGAAAATAGCGGCGGAACGGGCGGGTCACACCCACGGGGTCGTTGCGTCTACGATAGTTTGGGGGCAGAAGCAGGACAGCCCGGGAGAACTCCCCGGGCTGTCGTCTTTTCTCGTCGTGAAATTGGGTGGCTGGCCGTCGTGGCGCCCTGGGCGGAAGCACGACTGCCAATGATGCGCTTTCAGCGGACTACGATGACCATGGCCTGTGTGCCCGCAGACCGGTTGACGCCATAAACGATCAACGAGGTGTGGGGCTGGACGGACTCCAGGGGTACTATGGACTGGCCCTGAATGACGAAAGTGCTCGAGGTGAAGCTGACCCAAACCTGTCGGTCCGCGAGCAGAAACATCCCGCCCGGGAACCACAGACCGCCCACGGTGCCGGTGAGCACGACCCCTTCACCGGCGGCAAACTCCACCTCCACGGCGTCTGCAAGAATTTGGTCGCTGAGATCTTCCCCATGCACCTGGACGACCGCGTATTTGGCCAACGCCCAAGCGTTCGCAGGTCGCTGATGGGCGATGAACTGGGTCGTGGACTGCACCACCACGGTGACGGTGCGATCCTGCAGGACGAGCGTGAAACTCCCATTGGAGATAGCGACGACAACGCCCCGCACGACCCGCTGCGGTGGCAGAAGTACACCTACACCCTGCTGCGGGCTCTCCACCAGCAGCGTGAGCGCGAGGATCCGGTGGTTGCCAAGGCGGAGCCCCTTGATCCCCACCATATCCCCCACTTGGAGAGAATCCAGGCCCGCCGCAGGGAAGTCCCCTTCGTCGTAATTGTCGCCCTGGTTTTCGAATGCGATTTCGGTGTCCGCACGCACGAGGACAAGCCAGCGTCGTCCGTTCTCCTCTTGCACCCTGATCACCCTGCGCTGGAAGTCGACGGCTGTGATCATCCCTTGGATATTAATCCTTCTGGACGTGGACCCGTCATCCGCCCACCGGGACTTGGACTCGTTGTCCGCCCACGCGGCCGTGGGTAGGAGCAGTAATGCAGCAGCAAACGCGGCGATGAGTTTCATTGGAGGCCTCCTCCTGACGACCCGGTTCACCTGTGATGACGTATGGGGAGGCGCGAAAGTTCTCCACACCTTGGGTCGGCGCCTCGCACGAGTACAAGTCCGCGCCCATCTGTGGGACGCCAACGAAACGACACGACCCGCGCGGGACTCAGGGACGCGTTCCGACGGTGGTGTTGAAAGAGTCGAAATAGGGGGATGCGCCCTGAAGCGCATGCCCCCTATTCGAACTGGCGCGCCCGGAGGGAGTCGAACCCCCAGTCACTGGGTTCGAAGCCCAGCGCTTTATCCATTAAGCTACGGGCGCACGGCCTGATTATACTGCGGGTAGTGCGGACCAGACGGGAAGACCTATTGGGCGCGCTTCTTGCGAGTTGTCTTCTTCCCGGAGGACAACAAGCGGGCGAGCAGCCGTGTGGAGCGACCGCTGACGCGCATCCCGTACCGGGCCTTGCGGCGTTGCCGTTCGCGGCTGGCCGCGTGGCGATCCGGTTGACGCTCCCGCCTCAGGCCCGAGGCTCTCACGCCGCCGGGTAGCCGACCTGGCCGAGCTGCAACCTGATCTTCTGTTCAGTGACCAGCGCGGGGTCGAATTCAACCTTCACTTCCTTGGTGACCTCGCTCGCGCCCACGGTCGTGACGCCCGGGAGTTTCCCCACCGCGGTCGTGACCGTGTGCACACACCCACTACAGTGAATCCGGGGAACCTTCAACGTGACCTGCATCTGTCTACCTCCCCTCCCCAGTTGCCATATGCAGCGGCGCAAACCAGCGCAGTCGCAGGCTGTTTGTTATAACGGTGACCGAACTCGACGCCATCGCGAGTGCTGCCAGCATCGGGTTCAAAAGGATTCCGAACACGGGATAGAGGGCACCCGCGGCCAGCGGGATTAATATCACGTTGTACGCAAACGCCCAGAAGAGATTCTGGCGGATCGTCCGCATCGTCTGCTGTGACAGAGTGATCGCCGTCAGAATTCCCCGGAGATCCTCGCCAACCAGCACGATGCCGGCCGACTCCATGGCGATATCAGTCCCCGCCCCGATCGCGATCCCCAAATCGGCCTCCGCCAACGCGGGGGCGTCGTTGACGCCGTCACCCACTACCGCGACACGCCGACCCGCGGCGCGGAGTTTTCTGACCTCGTCGGCTTTGTCCTGAGGCAAAACCCCGGCGCGGAAGTGCGCGATGCCGACCTGCGCAGCGATGGCTTGAGCAGTCACCACATTGTCGCCGGTCAGCATTACCACGTCCAGCCCTCTTCGCCGTAACACCTGGACGACTTCGCGCGAGTAAGGCTTCAGGGTATCCGCAACGGCCACAATCCCTGCGACCGAGCCGTCCACGACCACGAATATGGGCGTCTTGCCTGCGCGAGCAAACCTCTCGCCGGCTTCGTTGGCGCCGTCCACCGACACGCCCCGTGATTCCAGAAGCCTCGGGTTCCCCACAACGACCGTCTGGGATCCGACTCTGGCGACAATCCCCTGCCCCGGGATCGCCTCGAACTCCTCCGGCCGAATGAGCGCCAGGTTTTGATCGTGCGCGTGGCGGACCATCGCCTCGCCCAGTGGGTGCTCCGACCCCCACTCCGCTGATGCAGCCAGCCGCAGGACGGCTGCCGCGTCGAAGCCGTTAACCGGGACAACATCCGTTACAGACGGTGCGCCCCGGGTGAGCGTTCCGGTCTTGTCCAGCACGACCGTGTCCACACGATGTGCCGCCTCAAGAGCGTCCCCGCTCTTGATGAGCACACCCAGCTCCGCCCCCCGACCAGTTCCGACCATGACGGCCGTCGGCGTAGCCAGGCCCAGAGCACATGGGCACGCAATGATCAGCACGGCCACAAATGTCACAAGCGCGTACGTCAGGGAAGGGACCGGGCCAAATACCGCCCAGAGCACGAACGTGAGCGCGGCGACGAGCATCACGGTCGGGACAAAGTAGCTAGCGACACGGTCGGCAAGACGTTGGATCGGTGCCTTCGACCCCTGCGCTTCCTGGACCAAGCGCACGATCTGTGCCAGCATCGTATCCTTGCCGACTTTCGTGGCCGTCATCGTGAACGCGCCCGTTTTGTTCAGCGTGGCCCCGAGTACAGGATCTCGTGGACCTTTGTCCACCGGCAGAGATTCTCCGGTCAGCATGGATTCGTCTAACGTCGACCGGCCCTCCGCAATGACGCCATCAACTGGCACCTTTTCTCCGGGCCGCACGACAACAAGGGCACCCACCTCCACCTCGTCCACTGGAACGTCGACCTCGCGACTGCCGCGGCGGACCCGTGCTGTTTTTGCTTGCAGGCCGACTAACCTCCGGATGGCCTCAGAGGTTTCGCCCTTCGCCCGTGCCTCCAAGAAACGCCCAAGAAGAATCAAGACCATAATGATGGCCGAGGTCTCGTAGTAAACTTGCGGCTGCAATCCGCCTGCGCGCACGAGTTGCGGGGCAAACGTGCCGACCACGCTGTACCCATAGGCCGCGGTCGTGCCCACGGCGATCAGCGTGTTCATGTCGCTGGTCCGCCGGAGAGCCATCGCCCAGGCCCCTCGGTAGAACTGCCAGCCGACCCAGAACTGGACAGGGGTGGCCAGGAGCCACTGCAACTTCCAGTCCATTAGGACTTCAGGCGTCCAGATCCCCCGCACGCCCATGTGCGCCAAGCTGCCCCAAACGATGGGAAGGGCTAGGAGGACTCCGACGATGAGCTTGCGGCGCAGCATGGCGAGGTCGCGTGTGCGCGCCTGCCGTTCGTAATCGTCGGTGCTGTTCTTTTCGACGTCCAGGTCATAGCCGGCCTCGCGCACGGCTTGGCGCAGGTCGGCGACGGAGGTGGTAGCAACCATCTCCACGGTTGCCCGTTCTGTTGCGAGGTTCACGGAGGCGCGCAGCACACCGTCGACCCCGTTCAGAGCGCGCTCGACGTTCTGTACGCACGAGGCGCACGACATCCCCCGAACAGGTGACTGGATCGTTTGCACCGGCACGTTGTATCCGAGCGAACGCACGACGTTAACAAACCGGGGAAAATCGACCTTCACCGGGTCGAAGGTCACACGAGCTCGACCGGAGGCGAAGTTCACCGCAACGGTACTCACGCCGTCCGTCTTGCGCAGCCCGTCTTCCACCTTGGCCACGCAGCTGGCGCAACTCATTCCCTCTACAGGCAACTCGGCCCGCTTCATAGGCATGGGTTTACGCCCCTTGCGGGCACGCGGTCCTGCCCGATCGCGGCTGCAGTAATGAGCGCCGGATCCTGCGCAGAACGAAAGGGTGCATCACAGGCGCCCTGACATGCTGAACACGTCCAGCACTTCGCGGATCGTCCGCTCGCGTTCGGCGCGGTCCGAGGACCGGATCGCGGTGCTGGCACAGGTCTCTAGGTGGTCTTCCAGGAGCAGGGCGTTCGCCTTCTCCAACGCGCGCTGGATCGCGAGGGTTTGTTTAATGATGTCAATGCAGTATGCCCCCTCTTCGACCATCCGCACGACGCCACGCACATGTCCTTCGACACTGCGCAGCCGCGCGGCGGCCTGGGCGCGTACGGCGGGAGTTCCATGACTGCGGTGGGCACTCGAAATGGCCATTTGTCAGCTCCTCCGGGGGCACCTCCCCTCCCCCCTGGGGAGGGGGACACCATCAGCATAGTGCGCGAACGGTTTGCGCACAAGGGTGCCTGTTCTTGGACTGGGGGAAAACAGGCCGCGTTAGGAGCAGGGCAAGCAGACGCGCTGATCGCGCCGCGTGAACAATATCTATTTGCCGCCAGAAGGCGCCACGATCCGATGGACCAATGCGGGGGGATTTTCCGCCAACTCTGCGCATAAAAACCGTTAGCGGCTGCCGCCGAGTGATCCCTAGGATCTCTCGGCTGCCACAGCCGCCAACATCCCCGCTCGCGAGAATCACCGGCCTTGCACCGGGTGCGGGTCCAGTGAGCTTTCAAAAGCACCCGGCGTTGCCAGCCCTCTTTGAGGCGGGCCACAACCGTACCATGCCCCCTGCAGGACGTCAAGATAGAGTCTATGGAAGATCATAGGGTCTATCGACATTGGACCCGGGTAAGGCAGCAGTATGTTGCGTCTCGCGCGGTGGAGTACAGTTGTTCTCGTGGCGGTCGTCCTGCTGGAATGGCCGGCCAGTGCGATGCCTTCGCTCCAGGCGCAAGCCCTCCCGACTGACCATCTTCACCAGTTCTTAGAGACAGTCACGGTGCGCATTGATATCGACTTGCCGGATCGCCGTGGGATCTGCACCGGCTGGGTCGGGTGGACCGAGGCGGAACGCAGCGCGGTGTATACGGCCGCGCACTGCTACCAGCCCGACGGCAAGTACCGAGCGACCATCGGAGGCCGGGACTCACTCTCCGCCAGCGGTGTCACGAAATGGGACGCCCCCGATCTCATGGTCCTGTGGATCGCACGAGGCAACCTCCCCATCCTGTGGTCCTGGAAACCCCTCCCGACCACCCCGTTTCGGGCGTTGTACATGCTTTACGAATCCGAGCGCGGGAGCCACCTCGTGGAAGTCGCCATCCCGCGGATTTACAGCGAGATCCGGTTCAAGAACCACCCTGCGTCCGTCGCTCTCCCCCTGACCAGCTACCCAGGAACAAGCGGCGCTCCTGTCATCGATGCAGCCGACGGAGCCCTCGTCGGCATGGTGGTGGGCTTCCTCGAGAACCGGCCCGACATCGCCGCCGTCATCCCCGCTCAAACCATCTACAAAACGCTGGTGGGCCCACCCCCCTAGAAGCGACTGTCAAACGCCACTCCGACCCATCCCGGTCAGCCCCCGGCCGGGCCTACGGTGTTTTTGTCGGAAAGGTCTTGATTTGAACCCCTGCCCTGCGGACAATAGGAGGAGTTAGCACTTGCATGCCGCGAGTGCTAATCCCGGCGCACCCGGGACACAGAGGGGCGCGGGGAGCTCACATGACATTCCATTACGGGGAGGGGTAGTCCAATGCCAGCGAAGGTGCTGTTATACGATGAAGAAGCCCGGCGAGCGCTTGAGCGGGGCGTAGAGAAGGTAGCCAGCGCGGTTCGCGTCACCTTAGGGCCTAAGGGGCGCAACGTTGTCTTGGAGAGAAAGTGGGGGTCGCCGACCATTACAAAGGACGGCGTCACCGTCGCCAAAGAGATCGAACTCGAGGACCCCATGGAGAACATGGGGGCCCAGTTGGTCAAAGAAGTGGCCAGCAAGACCAATGACGCCGCGGGCGACGGCACTACCACCGCGACGGTGTTGGCCTGGGCGATCGTGCGGGATGGTCTGCGGAACGTCGCAGCTGGCAGCAATCCGATGGCGCTCAAGCGCGGGATCGACCGCGCGGTGGATGCTGTGGTCGAGGGCTTGAAGAAAGCCTCCATCACGCTCGAAGGCAAGCAGGACATCGGCCACGTCGCCGGCATTGCGGCCAACGACCCGGATGTCGGCGAGATCATCGCGGACGCCATGGAGAAGGTGGGCAAGGACGGCGTCATCACGATTGAGGAAGGCAAGGGCATCGAGACGACGGTCGAGGTCGTGGAGGGCATGCAGTTCGACCGCGGCTACATCTCCCCGTACTTCATCACCGACCCCGACAAGATGGAGTGCATGGTGGAGGATCCCTACATCCTCCTCACCGAGAAGAAGATCAGCGCGGCGCGCGACATCGTGCCGCTTATGGAGAAGGTCATCCGATTTGGCAAGCCGCTCGTCGTGGTCGCCGAAGATGTGGAGGGGGAAGCCCTCGCCACCCTCGTCGTGAACAAACTCCGCGGCGTGCTCCACAGCGTCGCCGTGAAAGCCCCAGGGTACGGCGACCGCCGCAAGGCGATGCTCCAGGACATGGCCGTGCTGACCGGTGGCAAGGTGATCTCCGACGACATCGGCATCAAGCTCGAGTCCGTCGAGACGGACATGCTCGGCCGCGCGGACAAGATTAAGTCCGACAAAGACGATACGACGATCATCGGCGGCAAGGGCCCGCGTAAAGAGATCCAGGGGCGCATTGCCCAGATCAAAAAGGAGATCGAAGATACCACCAGCGACTATGACCGCGAGAAGCTGCAAGAGCGCCTAGCCAAACTCGCCGGCGGCGTCGCGGAGATTAAAGTCGGGGCGGCCACCGAAACAGAGATGAAGGAGAAGAAACACCGTTTCGAGGATGCGCTGAACGCAACCAAAGCCGCGGTCGAAGAGGGCGTCGTGCCCGGCGGCGGGACGGCCTACATCCGGGCGCTATCAGTCCTGGACAAGGTGGAAGCCGAAGGCGATGAGGCGATCGGGGTCAACCTCGTGCGCCGCGCCTTGGAGGAGCCCGCGCGGCAGCTGGCGGCCAACGCTGGCGTGGAGGGCAGCCTGATCGTCGAGCGGCTGAAGCGAGAAACCGGACGCACCGGCTACGACGTGGCTAAGGGAGAGTTTACGGACATGATCAAGGCCGGCATCGTCGACCCCACCAAGGTCACACGGCTGGGGCTGCAGAACGCCGCATCCGTGGCCGGACTGCTCCTCACTACCGAGGCGGTCGTGGTCGAAAAGCGAGAGAAGAAGAAGTCAGCCCCTGCCATGCCGGGGGGCGGCGGCGGGATGCCTGACGAGGACTTCTAAAAGCAGACAGCATACGAGCCGCCGGTCAGCACTGACCGGCGGCTCGACTATTTATGCGGACTTAAAGCAAGGTGAAGTCGGTTAGTGCTTAGCTTCCTTGGCCATCTTCAGGACGTCCTCGCGGGAGATCATCTTGCCATGCGCTGACTTCGAATGATCTTGCGCCTTGCGAACCATCTCGTCGTCTGAATCGGCATGGACAACGTACCCACACGCACATGTCAGGTGCTTATGCATCGGTAGACCTCCACACGTGCCGATGTCTGCTTCTCATCTAATTCTATACCCAGCTCCCGCCGTCTTCCCCGTTAGTAGCTCACCTATCCGGTTACCGCCCCAAGCGACGCCGAGGAGACCAATTGCGCGTACTTGGCCATCGCCCCCGACGGGTAACGCGGCGGCGGCGGCATCCACTGGGCCATGCGATCCCGCACCTCCGCTTCGCTAATGACAACATCTAACTGGCGGCGAGGAACATCAATGACAAGGGTGTCGCCATCCCGGACAGCCGCGATCGGTCCTCCCCTGGCCGCCTCCGGTGCCACGTGGGCCACCATCAACCCATGCGTCGCTCCCGAGAACCGGCCGTCGGTGACGAGCGCCACAGAATCGCCTAGGCCGGCCCCCACGAGCGCCCCGGTCACCGCGAGCATCTCGCGCATGCCGGGTCCGCCCATCGGACCCTCATAGCGAATCACCACGACGTCGCCCGCCTTGATGGACCCGCGGCGCAGCGCACCAAACGCCTCCTCCTCGCTGTCGAAGACTCGCGCCGGCCCGCGGTGCTGGAGGCGCTCGTGACCGGCAAGTTTCACCACACAACCATCTGGGGCCAAGTTGCCGCGAAGGATCGCGATCCCTCCCGACGCCTTGAGAGGAGACGCGAGCGGACGAACGACTTGTTGCCCTGCCGTCTCTCGTGCCTGCCCTGCCTCTTCACCTAACGTGCGGCCTGTCACGGTGAGAGCGCCGCCATGGAGCAACCCCGCCTGGAGCAGACGCTGGGCGAATAGCCGCATGCCACCCGCGCGGTAGAGATCTGCGGCCACGAACCGTCCCCCTGGCTTGAGATCGGCCAGCACGGGCGTGCGCGCACTGATACGATCAAAGTCATCCAGCGAGAGCGCCACCCCGGCCTCGCGTGCCACAGCCAGCAAGTGCAACACCGCGTTGGTGGATCCTCCAGAGGCAGCTACGGCGGCGATGGCGTTCTCTAACGACTCGCGCGTGATGATCTGCCGGGGCCGTAGATCGCGGCGCAGCACGTCCATCACCAGACGGCCCGCGGCTTCTGCCACCGACGCCTTGCGCGGATCCACCGCCGGTACTTCGGCGGCCCCCATCGGCGAGATGCCCATGAGTTCAAAGGCCATAGCCATCGTGTTCGCCGTAAACTGCCCCCCGCACGCTCCCGGCCCAGGACACGCCACGGCCTCCAGCTGCGATAAGCGTTCCTCCGACATCTTCCCGGCGTAGTAGGAGCCGACCGCTTCAAACACGTCCTGGATAGTCACATCGTGGCCTTCGAACGTACCCGGAAGGATGGATCCCCCATACAGCATCAGCGACGGGAGATCAAGACGCGCCAGCGCCATGACGGTACCGGGAATCGTCTTGTCACACCCGGAGATAGCCACAAGCGCATCGAGCTGATACCCCCGCGCTACAAGTTCGATGGAGTCGGCAATGATCTCGCGGCTTATCAGCGAAGCCCGCATGCCTTCCGTGCCCATGGAGATGCCGTCGGAAATCGCGATGGTGTTGAACTCCACAGGCGTGCCGCCCGCGGCGCGCACGCCGACTTTCACCTGCTCGGCGACGCCCCGAAGGTGATAGTTGCATGGCATCAGCTCAATCCAGGTGTTGGCAATGCCGACCAGTGGCTTGCGGAAGTCTTCGTTGGTAAAACCGATAGCTCGAAGCATGGCACGGGCTGGCGCCCGATCGGGACCGTCGATAATCCGAGCACTCCGGGGACGCGAGAGGGTGGGCACGCTTATGTCTCCTTGGAAAGGTGGCTTGCGCGCATTGTCGTGCTGTCGCGCGAACGCGACCGTGCCATCTGCATCACTTTCTCAGCGACTCGATCACCGACCTCTACTGTCGACGCCTGGCCGCCGAGGTCACGCGGCCGGACACCGTCGGCAAGCACCTCCTCAACCGCCATCTCGATCACACGGGAGGCTTCGACCCGCCCGAGTGAGTGGCGCACCAGCAGCGCAACGCTCAGAATCGCGCCCACAGGATTGGCCGCACCCTTGCCTGCGAGAGTCGGGGCGGAGCCATGCACCGGTTCGTACAGAAAAGGCGGGCGGTCGCCGATGCTGGCCGAGGGCAACATCCCGATCGACCCTGTGATGGCGCCAGCTTCGTCGCTCAGGATATCGCCGAACATGTTCTCCGTGACGATGACGTCGAACTGCCCGGGATTTCGCATCAGCTGCAGGGCACAGTTGTCGACAAGCATGTGCTCGACTGCCACGTCCGGGAATTCGCGAGCAACACCATCCATGGTCTCGCGCCACAGTCGCGAGGTCTCCAAGACGTTGGCTTTATCGACCGAGGTCACCCTTCCCCGCCGCTGCCGGGCCAGGGTACACGCTACGCGGACCACGCGGGCGATTTCTCCTGCCGTGTACCGCATCGTGTCGACGGCGCCATCGGTGGTGCGACCGCGGGGCTGCCCAAAATACACCCCGCCGATGAGCTCGCGAACGATGAGGAGATCGGTCGGAGCGGCGATCTCCGCGCGCAGGGGCGAGAGCGCGGCCAGTACCGGGAGGACCCGGACGGGCCGCAAATTAGCAAAGACCCCGAGGGCGCGGCGCAGTTGCAGCAACCCGGCTTCCGGCCGGGCCGACCCGGGGAGATGATCCCACGCGGGCCCGCCGACGGCGCCCAGGAGAACCGCGTCGGCGGCCTGACACCCCCGGAGGGTTTCCTCAGGCAACGGTACGCCGCGCGCCTCGATGGCAGCGCCCCCAATCGGGAGTTCCGTACACGCGACCGAAAACCCAGACGTCCGAGCGGCGGCCTGCAGGACCTTAACGGATTCGCGGATAACCTCGGGGCCTATCCCGTCGCCCGGAAGGAGAGCGATGGGAACTTCAGCGGGCACGGCTGTCGAACGACTCCTGGATGCGCTCGATCACCCACTCGCTGTCTTTGGCGTCCGCCCCCGCGGGGCGCTCGCGCTGACTGGTGGTATCCGTCAGATCCTGGAACAACGCCTCCAGAGGCTCCTGCCCTGCGGCTTCCATCCCAGTTTCCTCCTCGATCACGTCTGCTTTCGCGCCAACTCCGCGCGCACGTACCCCACCAAACCGCCTGAGGCGAGGAGCCGCTGCATAAACTCCGGCACCGGCGTTCCCGCGTAGACCTCACCTCGAGTCACGTTGGTCACCCGTCCGGTCGCCAGATCGACCTCCAGAGCGTCGCCCTCGGAGGTGTGACTGTGGGCGTCCTGGCACTCGACGATCGGCAGACCGACATTAAACGCGTTGCGATAGAAGATGCGCGCGAAGGAGCGGGCGACCATACACGAGACGCCCAGGCCTTTGATGGCCAGGGGCGCGTGCTCGCGTGAACTCCCCTGCCCAAAGTTCTCACCCGCAACGAGAATGTCTCCGGGTTGCACCCGCTGGCGGAGCGCGGGATCCAGATCCTCGAACACGTACCGTGCCAGTTCCGCCGGGTCGGAGGTTAGTAAATAGCGCGCCGGGATAATGACATCGGTGTCGATATGGTGCCCCAGGATGTGCGCCTGCCCGCGGATCGCCATCGAATCTGCCCTAGGCCGGGACCATGTCGCGGATGACCTCGTCGGGATGGACAAGCTTCCCCGCGACCGCTGCTGCGGCGGCCACCGCAGCATTGCTCAAGTACACTTTGCTGCCCCGGTGGCCCATCCGCCCCACGAAGTTGCGGCTGCTCGTGGAGACGCACACCTCGCCTTCCGCCAACACCCCCATGTGCCCGCCGATGCACGGACCGCAGGTCGAGGTGCTAATCGCGGCCCCGGCGTCCAGGAAGATCTGCACCAAACCCTCGTCTAGCGCCTGGCGGTAAATCGCGGGCGTCGCGGGGATGACCAACAGCCGCGTCTGTGGGTGGACCGTCCTTCCCGCGAGCACCTTGGCGGCATCCCGCAGGTCGTCGATGCGACCGTTGGTGCAGGTCCCGATGAAACACTGGTCGACCTTCACGCCGGCAGCCTCGCGCACCGGCATCACGTTACCTGGCGAGGAAGGCACAGAGACGACCGGCTCCATGGATGACACATCGTATGTGCGCACGTCGGCAAAGCGGGCGTCGGGGTCGCTGTGGACGACTGTAAACGGTCTGCGGGCGCGAGGGGTCACCCACGCCAGCGTGACGTCATCAGGCTCCATGATGCCGTTTTTCGCGCCCGCCTCCACGGCCATGTTGGTGATCGAGAAGCGCTCGTCCATCGTCAACTGCTTCAGCGCGTCGCCTGAAAACTCCATAGCCCCATACCGCGCCCCGTCCACCCCAATGTCCCCGATGACTGTGAGGATCAGGTCTTTGCCGGTGACCCACCGCCGCATCTTCCCGGTGAAAACAAATTTTAGCGATTCCGGCACCCGCAACCATAACCGGCCCAGGGCCATCGCCGCAGCGAGATCAGAAGACCCCACGCCGGTGGCAAACGCCCCCAGGGCGCCGTGATTGCACGTGTGAGAGTCGGCCCCCACGAACACCTCGCCCGGGGCAACGAAGCCCAGCTCCGCCAGCAGCACGTGCGCGATGCCAGAACGGCCAATGTCATAAAAGTGGGGCAAGTGATGTGCGCTGACAAACTCGCGCGTTATCTTACACTGCTGCGCGGAGGCGATATCCTTATTGGGCACGTAGTGGTCAAATACGAACGCGACCCGGTCGGGATCGAAGACGTTCTCCACGCCCATCTTCTCGAACTCTTTGATGGCCATCGGAGCAGTGATGTCGTTCGCAAAAAGGAAATCGACGTGGCAATCGATCAAGTCGCCGGGGTGGACCTCACGCTGCCCACTGTGGGCGGCAAGAATTTTTTCAGTCAGGGTCATGCTCATCACCTACGCCCTCCCCTCACCCGCGCCGGCTGTCGCCCGCGGGGCGGGCATCGCCGCCACCGGAGGGCGAGAGAGAATCTTATTGACCGCCGCCAGGTACGCTCGGGCACTGGCCTCCATCACGTCGGTGCTGCTGGCGCGGCCCACGGACAGATCTCCGTCCCACCGGAGTTTGACCACCGATTCGCCCACCGCATCCGCCCCGCCCGCGGCGGCGCGGACCGTGTAGTCCACCAACTCCGGGCGAACCCCCACGGCTGAGGCAATGGCATCAAACAGGGCATTCACCGGCCCGTCTCCGCTGGCGGTGCGCTCCTCGTCCCTTGGTCCCTTGGACACCACCACGGTCGCCTCGGGGGGACGACCACTCCCCGTAGTCACCGCAAACCGCACCAACTCCCAAGTGCGCGGGAAAGTGGCGAATTGTTCTTCCACCAGCGCGATGACCTCGTCGGAGGACACGGTCTTCTTGCGGTCGCAGACATCCTTGAACCGACTAAACGCCCGGTCCAGGTCTGCCGGGGCCAGGTGGATTCCCGCATCCTCTAAGACCTTCTCGAAGGCGTGCCGGCCGGAGTGCTTGCCCAACACCAACCGATTCGTCGGGAGCCCGATGGCTGCCGGCGTCATGATCTCGTACGTCCGCCGATCCACGAGTACGCCGTGCTGATGAATACCAGCCTCATGAGCAAACGCGTTGGCCCCGACGACGGCTTTGTTGGGCTGCACGTCGATGCCGGTGAACGCACAGAGGAGGCGGCTCGTAGCGTGGATCTGCGTCGTCGCGACCCCGGTGGTGAAGCCCATCGACTCCCGGCGAGTCTGCAGCGCCATGATCACCTCTTCTAGAGCCACATTGCCCGCGCGCTCGCCGATGCCATTGATCGTCCCCTCAACCTGCCGCGCCCCCGCCAGCACCCCGGCGAGGGTATTGGCGGTGGCGAGACCCAAGTCGTTGTGGCAGTGCACACTGACCGTCACCCGATCCATCCCGGGCACCCTCTCCATCAGGGTCCGCACCAGGGCTCCGTATTCCTCGGGGAGCGCATAGCCGACGGTATCGGGGATATTGATGATCGACGCCCCCGCGGCAATCGCGGCCTCGAACACCCGGCAGAGGAAATCGACCTCAGATCGTGTCGCATCTTCCGCGCTGAACTCCACTTCGGGGGCGAGCGACCGCGCCGTTGTCACGGCCTGGCGCGCCGCCTCGAGCACGTTGTCGGGAGTCATCCGGAGCTTGCGCGCCATGTGAATGGGCGAGGTGGCGATGAACGTGTGCACCCGCGCACGCTCGGCGGGTCGGACCGCCTCCGCTGCGATTTCGACGTCTTTGGGGTTGGCGCGGGCGAGGGCGCAGATGACCGGGCCGCGCACGCCGGATGCGATTCGCCGGACCCCCTCGAACTCCCCGGGGGACGAGACGGGAAACCCCGCCTCGATCACGTCGACGCCCAGCCGCGCCAGCTGGCGCGCCATTTGCAGTTTTTCCTCCGGCCACATGGAGAAACCCGGCGACTGCTCCCCGTCGCGGAGGGTCGTATCGAAGATGAAGACGCGGGTAGACATCGCCGTGGTCAGGACGCGCGCACGGGCTGCTTGGGTGTTTTGCGAGACAGCCACGGCATCATCGCCCGTAGGCGCCGACCGACCTCTTCAATCCGCTGCGTCTGCTCTTGCTGACGTTGTTCTTTGAAGTTGGGACGACCGGTCTGATTCTCGCTGATCCATTCCCGGGCGAACGTGCCGTCCTGGACTTCCCGGAGCACCCGTTTCATCTCCGCCCGCACTCGGTCGTCGATCACGCGGTGGCCGCGGCTGTAATCACCATACTCCGCCGTGTCGGAGATCGAGTGGCGCATGTACGATAGTCCACCCTCGTACATGAGGTCGACGATCAGTTTCATCTCATGCAAGCACTCGAAGTAGGCGATCTCCGGCTGGTATCCAGCCTCCACGAGGATGTCGAACCCCGCCTTGATCAGGCTGGAGATCCCGCCGCAGAGGACGGTCTGCTCGCCGAACAAGTCGGTCTCCGTTTCCTCTTTGAATGTCGTTTCGATAACGCCCGCCCGGGTGCAGCCCACTGCGCGCGCATAGGCGAGGGCGGTCTCTTTAGCGTGGCCGCTCACATCCTGGTGCACGGCCAGCAGCCCGGGGACCCCTACTCCCTCGACAAACACCTCGCGCATGCGATGCCCTGGAGCCTTCGGGGCGATCATCACCACGTCAACCGTAGGCGGCGGGATAATTTGTTTGAAGTGGATGGTAAAACCGTGCGCAAAGAGGAGGGTATCGCCCGACCCCAGATGGGGCGCGATCTCGGTCTCGTAGATGGCCTTCTGGGTGTGGTCGGGCGTGAGCATGGCCACCAGATCGGCCTCTTTCGCCGCGTCGGCGACGGAGCTCACCCGGAATCCGTCGGCTTCGGCCTTAGCCCAGGAGGGACTACCGCGGTACAGGCCCACCACGACGGAGAGGCCGGAATCACGCAGGTTCTGGGCGTGTGCGTGCCCTTGGCTGCCGTAGCCTATGATGGCCACGGTCTTTCCTCGCAGCGGATCTTTCAGCACATCCTTGTCGTAGTAAATGATCGCCATGCGTTTCCCTCCCGTGCTGATGTGTCCCAAACTCCTGGTGCTGCCCCGCCAACGTCCGCTTAGGTCGCCTGCGCCCCGCGCACCAGGGTCACCTGACCCGTGCGCGCGACTTCGCGGATCCCGTACTTCACCAACAACTGCACAAAGGCGTCTACCTTCTCCCCTTTGCCGGTAACCTCAAGAGTCATCGTCTTTTCCGTGAGATCCACCACATTCGCCCGAAATACGTTGGCGATTTCCATGATTTCCAACCGGGTCCCGGGTGTGACGTTGACCTTGATTAGAGCCAGCTCGCGGTCCACCGTCGGACTGCTGTCGATCGCCGTCGCGCGCAGGACCTCAACCACCTTGCGCAACTGCTTGGCGAACTGTTCAGTGCGCTCAGGCGCCGTGTCTACGACGATGGTCATCCGGGAGATACTCGGGTCCTCCGTCGGACCCACCGACAGACTGTGGATGTTCACCCCGCGGCGGCGGATGAGTCCCGCCACCCGGACCAACACCCCGGGCGCGTTCTGCACCAGTACCGAAATGGTCGCGGCATGCGCGATCTCACTCATCCAAAATCATTTCCGCCACGGACTGGCCCGACGGGATCATCGGCAGACAATTCTCTTCGGGGTCACAGTGCACGTCGACCACGCACGGGACTCCCTCGGTGGCCAGTGCCGTCGTGAGCGCCGCCTCGACCTCATCGGGACGGGTGACGCGGATGCCTCGCGCGCCAAACGCCTGCGCGACGGCCGCGAAATCGGGGTTTCGCAGGATGGATGAAGACAACCGACCGCGGTAGAAGAACGTCTGCCACTGCCGTACCATCCCTAACGCGCCGTTGTTCAGAATGATGATGGGCAAGCTGAGTTCGTGCTCGACGGCCGTGCTCAGGTCTTGGAGGGTCATCTGGAACCCGCCATCACCCACGAGGGCGAGCACCTGTTTGTCCGGGCGGGCAAACTTCGCGCCCATCGCCGCCGGGAACCCGAAGCCCATCGCTCCCAGCCCCCCCGACGTGATGAATGTCCGCGGCTCGCGGCACCGGTACCACTGCGCCATCCACATCTGGTGCTGCCCCACATCCGTCGCTACGATGGCCCGTCCGCCGGTGAGGCGGTTGAGGAGGTCACAGACATATTGGTGGCTGATACGCCCGTCGCGCTGCCGGTACCGAAAGGGGTTGCGCCGGCGCCACTCCTCGATCTGTTTCCACCATGCCTCGATCTGGGGGGCACGCACGCGCGGGCCCAGCGCTGCCAGTACCTGCTTGGCGTCTCCAACAATCGGAATGTGGGCGGGCTTATTCTTGCCAATTTCCGCAGGGTCGATGTCCACGTGGATGAAGCGGGCGTGGGGCGCAAAATCCTTCAACCGACCCGTCACGCGGTCGTCGAAGCGAACCCCGACCGCCAGAATGACATCCGCGCTGTTGATCGCCCAGTTTGCAAAGGCGCTACCGTGCATGCCGAGCATCCCTAGACAGCGGGGATGCATCTCATCCATGGCGCCTTTGCCCATCAGTGTGAGCGCCACGGGGATGCCCGTTGCGTCCACGAGTGCGGTGAGCTCAGGGGTGGCCCCGCTGCTCAAGATGCCACCCCCTGCGTAGATGATCGGACGCGAGGCGGCGGACAGCGCATCGGCCGCCTCGGTGATCTGGTTCGGATTGCCCTCCACCACAGGCCGATAGCCTGGCAGCAGGGGGACAGTGTCGAAGTCCGGCTCGCAGATCTCTTGGGAGACATCCCGAGGGATGTCCACCAGCACCGGACCCGGCCGGCCAGTGCGCGCAAGGTGGAACGCACTGTAGATAGCGCGGGGAATGTCCGTGGGATGCATCACGAGTGTGTTGTACTTGGTGATCGGCATCGTGATGCCGGTGACGTCGGCCTCTTGGAACGCATCGTTGCCGATCACCGCTCGCGGGACCTGGCCCGTGATGGCCACGACTGCGACGGAGTCCATCATGGCGTCCGTGAGACCGGTCACAAGGTTAGTGGCTCCGGGTCCAGACGTGGCAGTGCAGACGCCCACACCCCCGGAAGCTCGGGCGTATCCGACCGCAGCGTGCGCGGCCACTTGCTCGTGGCGGACGAGCACGTGGCGGATGTCCTGCGCATCGTAGAGCGCGTCATAGATAGGAAGCGACGCCCCCCCCGGGTGACCGAAAAGCAGCTTCACGCCCACTCGGCGCAACGATTCGATCAGCGTTTGCGCTCCATTCATCTGCCGCCGCGTCGGCGCCGTCTTAGCCGGACCGGGTGCTATCACCTGACGAGCCATCACGATGACCTCCTCAGAAAACACGTAGCGGGAACACCCTAAGGACGGATGCTCCCGCGGTACCACCCTAGTTTCCCGACGCAAGGAGCGCGTTATCCGCGACCAGCACCTTCGCGGCGACGCGATCGTGCGTGGGGACGCTCAACCCGATAACGGAGGAATCCGGCAGCACCAGGAGGTGCTGCGACGTGGAGACGAGTTCAGCGGGGACTGTAGCTGCCGGTTCCCACCCTCCCCGGCTCTCTGAAGCCCGACCCCGCCTACTACTTCTCCTGCTAGCCTACTGCTATGGGCAGATATGAAAAGCCTGAGCGATAGATTCTAGAGGAACCTATCCCTCAGGCTTTTGTCCTGACGGTGTAGCAGCCCCGGAGGACCGCCTGCGCCGCTTGGACCAACCGACCCTTGTGAGGACCGTGGAACCCTAGGCGCACTCCCTCGCACGTCTTCGGTGCTTCCTGTCAGAGTAACAAAGAGGGTCGCCGCCTGTCAATATCTCTCACAACTGAAGAGGAGGTGAAAACGACCAGGAGACCGGAGAGCCTCCGATCTCCCGCGTACTCCCGAAGCCCATAGGGCGACAGCCTATTGGCCGATGGCCCGCGACGCCTGGGTCAGCATCGTGGCTACTTTCTCTGCCCCCGCCTTCACCATTGTGAGATCTGTGAGCTTCAGCGTCTCCAGAGAGAGCGCGTCGGCTTTGTGCACCGAATCAAGAGCACTCGACGCTCCCATCTGACCGCCCATCGCCTCCAGGTCGGGGATGATGCCCGTCCCCTGCCCTTGGCACGGGTTTGCGTTGGCGGCGTCGTAGTGGGTACCGCGCTGCCCTTCCATGCAATTGACGACGTGCCCCAGGTGCCACAAACTGTCGCGCAGCGTCTCTGCGCGTGCGGCGTTGGTTGCGTGGGTCTGCGCCGTCTTAAAGGCCGCAACGAGGCCTGCAGCCGGTTTGCCATAATCGCTCCCGCCCCCATATCCTTGCGCGAACACCGCACCGGAGCTCGCTAACGCCATCACAACCACTCCGATAAAGATCAGCCGCCGTATCCGTCCCATTGTGTTTGCGCCTCCCAAACTCTCCATGACTTGCTAGCTGCACCATGCGCCGTCCTAGTAACAGAAACGTCACAGCCATTCGAAGAGTTCGTATCACGTCGACCGCTCGCGCCGCCACAAGTCTCAAACCCGTGGGCATGACCTCCCCGCCGAGCGGTCTGATTCCGCGGACCGCATCCTGCTTTGTGGGCAGGTCGATCCTGGCCCTACTGCCATGCGCCAATTCCTACGGTCTCGGAGCTCTCAAACTGGGGCAGGTCTTACAGAAGGGATCTCAACCGTTTGACGACTTCAGCACCACCGCCGTCGGTACGGGAGAGTGCCAATGTCATACAGCCAGCCGATGCACGGTCTCGATCCCCGGGTTTGTCCCCGGTGTGGCGCGGTTCAGCAGAGCCCGGGTTCGACGTTTTGCGAGCAATGTGGCGCGACTCTTTCCCGATTGGAAGTCGTACCCCCGCGGCCAAAGGCTGGGGTCAGACGCCCCCGGCTGGCCATCGGCTCCGCCCTCTCGGCGGTGATCCGACAGCCGGCATTCCTCGTGAAGCGCGTCCTCGGACTGATACGAAACCTGATCTCTCTTGTCGTCCGGGGCGTTGCGCTGGTCTTGGTCCTCTACGCTCTGGTCATCGGGTTGAGTCTCGTCCCCCAGGTCCGCGGCAATGTGCCTCCACTGAAGCAGGCTGCCCTCACCGGACTGTCCTGGGTGCAACGAGCCGCACAAGAGAGCGTCAAACTGCAGGCGAGTCTCAACGCACCGCCTCATCGCTTGTCGGCTACGACCTCGCAGAAACCCGTCCCCGCTCAAGCCACATCGGCGCAGGCCGTGACTGTGACGTCGACACCCAGGGGAGCGATCGTCGTGCTCGACGCCCGAGAAGTGGGGAAGACCCCCCTGACCATCAAGGTCCCACCGGGCATCCATCGGATCACCGTCGTCCAGTCAGGTTACGCGAGCATCACGCGGACGCTCACCGTCCGATCGGGACCCGTTTCGTTGAACGTCAACCTCACCGCCACGCGCTGAGGCACTCGCACCAACCAGCCTCCCTGCCACCTCTTCTCCTAGGTGCCTCTCTGTTCATGACGGACCCACAATTGCTGCGGGACGACCCAGCATCGCCTTACACCCACGGTTGACTGGTCGTCTTCACCTCCACGCCCAAAAGCGCGCTGTGGCATTGCACCCATTAGGGTCGCTCCTCCAATACCTCTTAGGCAGGCGGGACAGCAAAGAGAGGGCGATAGGTATTGTCGGGCATCCCTGGCGATTCGCCCAGTCAGTGCATAAATTCGGCCTCACGTCGGTATATGGGATTGTAGGACCGGCGACAGAACGTTGGCGCGATCCATATACCTTAGGCTGCAAAGGAGGCGCGACGATGATCATCGAGTCGCTCCAAAGGGTTAGCGAATTCTTCCAGCCCCGCATGGCGGTCCTGGCCAGTGGCGCATTCGATCCGCTTCACTACGGCCACATTCGCTATATCCGTGCGGCGGCCGAGCACGCCAGAACACACGGCCTTCCCCTCGTGGTGGCGGTGGCTCCCGACGAATATGTCAAACGACGCCACCCTCTGTTGCAACCGCTGGAGGGCCGGATGGAACTGCTCGATGCTCTGCGGTGGGTGGACTTCGTCGTGCCTCAGGGCAGCGAGAGCCTCGCCCCAGCCATTCGGGCGATCAGCCCGGTCTCTGTCATCAAAGGCACAGACTGGATGGCGCACGGTCTTCCCCAAGAAGAAAATCAGGCGATTGAGGAGATGGGAGCAAAGATCACCTGGGTGGGAGTCAGCCCTGTTAGTAGCAGTGAGTTGCTGCAAACGGCCTTTTGGCGGTTCGCGGACGAGTGGGTCGGTCGCACGTAGAATTCTCAGTCAACTCTCTTTGGCCGGCGGAGCTTTCATTCCACAAGCTCTGCTGTTCGAAACAGGGCCTAATCTCAATTTTCGCCGCGTGGACTTACACATGAAAACTCAGACTGAGGTTTGAACCCCTCCGGGCCGCACCGCAGGAACTTGGGGGACGTTAAGGCGAGGTTGGGGTTGGGCGGGAGGGGACTGCGGCCATCAGTTCCCCGGGACTGGGTAAGTACGCGCCTACGGAAGCGAGCCGACGCTGCAGCTGTGTAATAAGTGCGGGGTCTTGCGCCATCCGGGCTGGAGTGGTTCCGTTGCGGATGGCAAACGCTGCGGCTTCCCCGCCGGCCTCTCCCATGGCCATCATCGTTGGAATGACGCGGAGTGACCCTGCCGCCGAGTAGGTCGCGCCCACAGGTTTTCCGACGACCAGCAGTCGCTCTACCCTCAGCGGCACGAGGATCCGGAACGGGATCGCGTAGACGCGATTGCTTACCGCGTACGGGTTCATCTGTCCGGGACCGTAAGGGTGTAAGTCAATCGGATACGAGGCAACCGCCACACGGTCCCAGAAGTCCCTGCCGGAGAGAATATCCTCTGCGGTCATGCGGTAGACACTGGCAACGTGACGCGTCTCGCGCACATACAGGTGGGGCGCCGCGCCCACCAGGTAGGCGCCCCCAAACCCGGGGGCCCGCGCGTTTAGGAACCTCGCCAGAGTCGGGAGTTCTGCTTCTCCCTGGGCGCGGGCCTGCTGCAGGGACCGTCGATCCGCCCCGTTCACGTCGAAGATCTGCAGCGCATTGACTAACACCGTGTCATCGCTTTGCCATCCCAGGTTGAGGTCGAACGCGGCCACCCGCGCGTTGCGCGCGCGAAAGTGTCTGACGATTTCGCCGTACCCCCACACATATTGGCCGCGGACGCCGCATAGCCGCCCCGGCTTCATTTTTTCCTCCGCGACGAAACGCGTGACTGCGCGGCGGTCAACGCCGGCCAGGCGGAACACAAGTGTGGCGGCTTGCATCCGCCGATCCAGCCCGCTCTCCTCGCGCCCTACGGTATACGAAACGCCTGCGGCCACCGCGAGCGATGCGTCGTCTGTCGCGTCAATGAACTCGTCCGCGGTGACGACCCGGGACCGTCCGTCGCCCGTCGCTAGAACGACACCCGTCAACACGCCATCGTGCACGATAGGTGCGACAACTTTGGTACGGGTCTGCACGGTGAGCTTCGGCTGCGCTCGGAGGAGCCTGTCGAGGACCATTTGGGCTTCTTCGATGTCGAAGGTCTGACCCAAGGCGCGGTACATTTGTCCAAAGATTCCCCGGGTCAGTGGCTGTCCGGCAGGCCCCAGGTTCAGGTCGAGAACGTTCAACCACGCCAGAGTGATCTCCCCGCCAACCTCCTCCTGCGGCTCCACCAGCAACGTGGTCATGCCAGCGCGGGAAGCAGCAACGGCGGCAGCGATCCCCGCAGGAGACCCACCGACCACCAGCACCTGCACGTGCACCGGACGCGACTTCTTGGCTCGCGCGGGCGGGATGGCAACCCGAAGAGTAAGAAGAAGCGCAAGCGCAATTGACAGAGCGAGTGCTTTCCGCATCGTGGACGAGGGCTTCCTCGTGTTCCTCAACATGGGTTCGTACCTAACAGACCTGACGCCTCCCGACCGTTTGCGACGCGTTTGTGGGAAACATACCCCTGGGCCCCCTCCGACAGGCGGAGTCAAGAACTGAGGGATTCCCCGGTAAAACCCGACCGGAACTAGCCCGGCCTGTGGCCGTGATGGTGTCTTTCGTACGCTTCGCTCGGTCTGACGAAGAACGTTACAAGAGCTGAGAGGCCGTGCTGTGGTGCGCGCGGGCCAAAAGGAGGGACCCCGGCGAGTCGCCTCCGGCTGCGCAGTCCCCTGAATCTTAAGACACAGGACAGGCGGTCTCAACTACCCCGATACGATACGAGCGGGATCAATCGCGAGTCTGCCGAAACATCATCCTGCCAATCCAGGAGGAGGTCTCTGTGCAAGGGGTCTCTGAAGCTTCGCGGATCCCGATAAACGAGCTGGTCCGCTATTACCTACGCCTCGGGGCGCTGGGCTTCGGCGGACCAGCCGCACTTGTCGCTCTTATGGAGCAAGATCTTGTCCGCGATCGTCAATGGGTCACCAAAGAAGAGTTTCGCGAAGTGGTCGCAGTGTGTCAGTCACTTCCCGGCCCGCTGGCCATCCAGGTCGGCATCTTCATCTCCTACCTCCGTGGCGGATTCTGGGGCGCGTGGGCTGGCGGTTTGGCGTTCATCTTCCCCAACTTTGTCATCGTAGCGGCACTCGGCGCGCTGTTTGTGCGGTTTGGCGATTTGCCGTTAGTCCGCGTAATCTTCTACGGTGTCAGTCCAGCCGTCATCGCGCTGATCGCCTACTCTTGCTACCGATTGACAAAGCTCGGGATGGACGACGTGGTGCAGTGGCTCATCGCCGCCGTGTGTTTTGCGGTCACCGTGGTGCTGCGCGCTGAAATCGCCCTCTTGTTCGTTGGTTCAGGGATCCTCGGGATTCTCTACTACGCCGTGGTGCGGCAGCGAAAGTCACTGCCATTGCCCTTCTTGGCGGCCATTCCCCTTGTCTCGAGCGGGCAAGAGGCTGCTGCGCGCATCCTCCTCCGGCTGCTCACTTTCTTCCTGAAAGCCGGCGCCCTCACGTTTGGCAGCGGGCTCGTGATCGTTCCATTTCTAGAGAAAGGGCTCGTCCAACAAACCGGCTGGCTTGATGAGCGGCAATTCCTTGTGGCGGTAGCGATCGGGATGCTGAGTCCCGGTCCCGTCGTGATCACGGCGACATTTGTCGGCTATCTGGTCGCTGGATTCTGGGGCTCGCTCGCCTCCACATTAGGCATTTTCTTACCCTCGTTTCTCCTGATCCTGATCGTGGCTCCGGTTCTCATCCGACACCGCGCAAACCCGTACATCCAGGGATTTGTGAAAGGCGCCTATGCCGCCGCCATCGGGACGATCTTGGCGGCGGCGGTGCTTCTGGGTCGAATTGCTATCGGCGATTGGCTGACAATTGTGGTGGCGCTCGGCAGCCTGGCGGCCCTGGCCCGATGGAACGTGAGGCCCTATGTGCTGGTGGCGGTCGCCGCGGTCATTGGATTGATCGCCTTTCCGTTGACCAATCCCACCTGGACATTTGTGAAGTAGTCAAACCTGGGCGTCATGCTCCCAATTGGTGCCGCAGCGGAATCTGGTGCAGCTGAATACCGGAGACGTCGGTCGGGGCCTCAGAAGCCTTCTCTTCGGAGCCTCCGGTTAAGACCGGATCGGCGCTAGTGGTTGACGAGCGAGGCGCCTCCCACCAGTGTGCAAAAGTAGAGGTGCACTCCATCGTATCGCGCGATTTCGGGATGAAAGCTGGACGCGAGCAGACTGCCTTGCCGGATTAACACGGGATGACCAGCGTGTCGGGCGAGCACTTCGACGCGTGGACCCACCCGCGTGATGACAGGCGCCCTGATGAACATCACCCGGAACGGTGAAGGATCAATCGCGGGCGCCTCCACCAACGCCTCAAAACTCTCCCGCTGCCGCCCGTAGGCATTGCGGGCCACTGCGATGTCCATGAGCTTCAGCAACGCCGGTTCTCCTCCGGCGGCTTCCTGGGCCAGCAGAATCATTCCCGCGCAGGTGCCGTAGACGGGCATTCCGTCTCGCGCGCGCCGCGCGATGGCGCTGTCCAGCCCGACGCGCGCGAGCAACTTCCCGATGGTGGGGCTCTCGCCCCCGGGGAGGATGATCCCCCCCACATGCTCCAGATCGACGGGGGTGCGCACTTGCACCGCGTCCGCTCCGCAGGCCTCGATGGCCCGGATGTGCTCGGCGACATCGCCTTGCAACGCACACACGCCGATTTGCGTTCTCATGCTATTTGGCTCACCAGCCTCGCGTCTGGAGTAGTTCTGCTGGGGGGAGCTTACGCACGTCCAATCCCCGCATTGGTTCCCCGAGCCCTTCTGATGCTTGGGCGACGACCTTGGGGTCGTCGTAGTGGGCGACAGCATCGACTATGGCGCGTGCTCGCCGTGCCGCGTCCTGTGATTTGAAAATGCCCGACCCGACGAACACCCCGTCGCAGCCGAGCTGCATCATCAACGCTGCATCGGCCGGTGTCGCAATGCCGCCGGCGGCGAAGTTCACAACCGGCAGCCGACCCAGCCGACGGGTCTCGTCCACAAGCTCCACGGGCACACGAAACTCCTGGGCCGCGGCCGCGAGCTCTGAGTCTGACATCGCCTGCAACTGTCGGATTTGACCGCTAATCGCGCGCATGTGCCGCACGGCCTCCACGACGTTCCCCGTCCCCGCCTCACCCTTCGTCCGGATCATCGCGGCGCCCTCGCTAATGCGGCGGAGCGCCTCTCCGAGATCACGGGCGCCACACACGAACGGGATCTTGAAAACCCGCTTGTCGATGTGGAACTGTTCGTCTGCCGGTGTGAGGACTTCGCTTTCGTCGATGAAGTCGACGGCGAGCGCTTCCAGCACCTGGGCCTCCACAAAATGGCCGATCCTCACCTTGGCCATCACAGGAATCGTCACGGTGGCCATGATCTCTTTGATCCGCGCAGGGTCGGCCATCCGGGCCACGCCGCCTTCTGCCCGGATATCTGCCGGCACACGCTCGAGGGACATCACCGACACCGCCCCGGCCTCTTCGGCGACCTTCGCTTGGGCTGCCGTCGTGACGTCCATGATCACGCCGCCTTTGAGCATTTGGGCTAGGCCGCGCTTCAGGCTCTCGGTTCCCGTCTCAGCCATCACGTCCACCTCCTTGTGATTTGCGTGCCGTGTGCAATCAAAAGCAAAAGACGCCCGAAAATGGGCGTCTTGTCGGGGCACTCAGGCGCCGGTGCCGCGCAGCCTTCACCTCATACGGACTATACCGTCGACCCCGGAATTCCACCGGGCCACGGCCCTCGCGGGCCTCACGGGCTATAACCGCCGATCGGGAATTGACGGCTGATGCCGTCTCACCCTGCCCCAGAAGGCAACGGGCTTCGGTACTTCACTACCTATCTTACGCAGCCGCAGTCCACCGCGTCAACATCGCGGATGTGTCCTGGACTTATACGGCCTTGACGAAACCCGGACATGATGGTACAAGAATACCAACATTCATGCGGTACCTTCGGTACGCGCCGCGCAGCTGCATCTGTCGCCGGCGGAAGCAGACGATGCTTTCGCCGCACTCCGTCTAGACTCACGCAGTCCCGTCTGCCAACCGCATCCTTCTGAAGCAGTTCGCCGGGATAAGGTTTCTCGGCCCATAACAGAGTGTGTGCCAGGCTCGGTGGATGACATCTCCGCCGGATGTCGTGCCGGAGTTCGCGCGGGAGAGGATCAACTACACACCACATGGAGGGGACCATGTCCAAGACTTCGATCTCGCTCAATGGTGTCGATGTGACAACGGTGATCACCCTGGCGGCCCAGGTGGATACCAATCCGGACCTCGCCAAGGACCTCTCCGCCT
>DATGVF010000169.1:0-4924 GCA_035300645.1 bacterium | reverse complement strand
TGCGATCAGGGCAGCACTCGCCCAGCCGGTGCCAACCGAGCGCGTCGTGATCGAGTCTGCTAGCACCCCCGCACCACGTCCATCCTCGGAGCCTGCTGTGACCACCACCGCGCCGGAAGCGGGCACCCTGGCCCACAAATTAGGCAGACACTTCGTAATCACTGTTGAGATTGACCCGCCCCGGGGGGTCACCGACCGCCGCGAGCTGGATGGGTGCCGTCGGCTCAAAGAATCCGGAGTCGACACCATCGATGTGGCCGATAATCCCATGGCGCGGCTGCGGATGAGCCCCTGGGCGATGTGCCACCGCATCCAGTCGGAAGTCGGGATGGAGACCATTCTGCATTTCACGACGCGGGATCGGAATTTGATGCGCCTGCAATCCGACTTGCTGGCCGTCCACGCCGTGGGCGTGCGTAACGTCTTAGTGTTGCGCGGGGATCCCCCGCAGGCGGGCGACTACCCCACGGCCACGGCCGTGTCGGATGTGAAGCCCTCCGGGCTGGTGCGGCTCATCAAGGACTTCAACCAGGGCCGCGATGTGGCCGGAAATCCCATCGGCGCACCCACCGCCTTTACCGTGGGGGTCGCGCTCAACCTCTCCGCCCCGGACCTGGATAAGGAAGTGCGGATGCTGGAACGCAAAGTGGCCGCGGGAGCAGACTTTGTGTGCTCGATGCCGATCTACGAGCCCGAGGCACTGGATAGGTTTGTGCGGGTGGCCGGGGGTTTGCCGGTACCTGTTCTCGTCGGCGTGCTGCCACTCGTGAGTTCGCGCCATGCGGAGTTCTTGCACAACGAGCTTCCAGGATTTGTCGTGCCGGGTTGGGTGCGAGATCGCATGCGCACCGCCCCAGATAGCCGGCAGGAAGGGATCCGCCTCGCGGATGAGTTGCTCGAGGCGATCCGCTCACGCGTGGGCGGCGTCTACCTGATCCCCTCCTTTGGCCGCTTCGATGCCGTCCTCGAACTCGTCCGCCTGGCCCGGACTCCTGTGAAGGCCTAACTTGCGCCCCTCGGCGTGAGGTTTTACACTTGACGGGTACGCGGGGAAGAACGGGGCAATAGACCACGACACATTGCAGGGGACGCCTGGGTCCGGAAGGATTCTGGGCCCCAGACGCCTGTGGAGGATCACGCGGTGATTTCGACTGTCATCGGCAACTACCCTAAGATTCCTGAGATGCCGAGCCCGGGCAAATGGCGCAGCGGGGTCGAGAAGCTGCAGAAAGGGCAGATCACCGAGGCGGAATTCCATCAGATTGAAGACGAGGTCACTCTGGAGGCAATCCGCGATCAGCTGGATGCCGGGGTGGACCTCCTGACCGACGGTCAGATCCGGTGGGAGGATGGCCAGACCTACTTCGCCCGACACCTGCGCGGATTTTCCATCAACGGCTTGCAGCGCTACTTCGATACAAACATCTATTTCCGAGAGCCGGTGGCCGAAGGAGAGGTGGCGTGGGAGTCTCCGATTGCGGTACGCGACTTCGAGTTCGCGCGGCAGAACAGTCCTCGGCCCGTTAAGGCGGTCGTCACTGGACCGTTCACGCTGGCCCGGCTCAGCCGGACCACCCACTACCGCTCCCCGCGCGAGTTTACGCTCGCCGTGGCGCGGGCCCTGAACCACGAACTGCGCGCCCTGCAGGGAGCGGGGGCGACCGTCATCCAGATCGATGAGCCGGCGCTATGCGGGCCTTCCGTTGACTATCCGCTCTTTGCTGACGCCATGCGCGCACTCACGGATGGCGTGACAGCGCAGAAGGTGCTGGCCACCTATTTCGGTGATGTCGGCGGAGTGTACCCCCAGATCCTGGAGCTGCCCTTTGACGTCATTGGGTTAGATTTTGTCGCAGGCTACCGCAACTGGGACATCATCCGCCGCGCGCCGTTTTCCAAGGGATTGATGTTCGGGATTCTGGATGCGCGCAACACGCGCCTGGAGACGGTAGACGAGATGTTGACCGCCATCCGGCGCATTAGCGCCGTCGTCCCGCCCGACCGCCTGATGGTGGCCCCCAGTGCGGGGTTGGAGTTTTTGCCCCGCGCCGTGGCACGGCGGAAACTCCAGCGGCTAGTGGAAGGGACCCGCGCGGCCGCCGCGGCATTAAAAGGAGCCCCGGCATGAGCTTGCCCCTCCTCCCCACGACAGCCGTTGGGAGCTATCCCAAGCCTGAGTACCTGCTCGAGGCGAGACGGAAGTTCCTCCGCAAGCAGATCTCCAAGGAGGAACTCACCGCCCTAGAGCGCCGTGCGACTGCGGAGTGGGTGAAGATCCAAGAAGACCTCGATCTCGACCTGCTGGTGGACGGCGAGCAGTACCGGGGAGACATGGTGGCGTACTTCGCCGATGAGATGGATGGCTTTGCGATTGCCGGCTTGGTGCGTTCCTATGGGAACCGGTACTACCCCAAACCCGTCGTCACGGGCCCCGTGGGCCGCCGGCACCCGGTCACAGTCGAGTGGTTCAAGTACGCGCAATCACTGACCCTGCGGCCCGTGAAGGGGATGCTGACGGGCCCGTACACTATTGCGGAGTGGTCGTTTAACGAGTACTATCCGACCCGCCGCGCGTTGGTCTTAGAACTCGCTCGGGCGATCCATGACGAAGTCGGCGACCTCGAACGCGCGGGCGCGCGCTACATCCAGATCGATGAGCCGGCCATTCACACGCGACCCGCCGAGGACTTTGAGTTGGCCGTCGAGGCGATGGCCATCGTCACCGCCGGCATCAAGGCTTATACTGTGAGCCACATCTGCTACGGCGATGTGCCGAAAGTCTACCCGGCGATGTTGCGCCTGGCCGTCAATCAGCTCGACCTGGCGCTGAAGAACGAGGAGTTTGCGCTTCTGGAGACGTTCAAACAGCCGCCCTTTACCAAAGACATCGGCTTGGGGGTAGTGGACGCCCACTCGCACCGCGTCGAATCAGTCGACGAGATTGCCGACGGCATCCGTAAGACGCTCCAGGTGATTCCTGCACAGCAGGTCTACGTGTCGCCGGACTGCGGCTTGAAGACGCGTGCCATTGACGAGACGGTGGGCAAGCTGAAGAACATGGTCCTGGCGACGAAGCTCGTGCGTAGCGAACTCGCTAGCGCGCGGGGGAGACCGGCCGGCGTCGCGGGCTAAAGGCGGGGGTCGGGGGACATTCACTGAGTGGCGCCCTGCCTCGCATCCCCCGTGTGACACCACCTACCTCGGCCACCGATCGTCATCGTAGGATCTATGATCCGCATCGAAGGCCATCGCATCATCCGCTCCCCCATCCAGAAAGTGTTCCAGATGGTCAGCCATCTGGACAGCCAGCCGCGGGTCACCGGGTTGTGGATGTCGGCCGACCTGGTCGAACGCAAGGCCAACACGCTGACCGTGCACTACCGCGGGTACTTTGGGGGGATGCCCATGGAGTCGATTCAGCGGGCGACGCTGATTCCGAACCAGCGCATCGAGTTCCGCCAGACCCGCGGCGCGTTGAAGGCGTTCCGCGGCGAGTATGTGCTCAAGTCGATCGACGGGGACACGGACCTGAGCCTCAGCGTGGAAGCCGAGGTGGGGATTCCGCTCATTTCCGACAACTCCGCGCGCCTGGTGCTGCAATTATTTGTCGAAAACAGTCTGCAGAAGTTCAAGTTCACTGCCGAACGCGACCTCCCTCGCGTCGTCGGCGCCCGACGTCCTAAAGAAGGGGCGGCGGCAACTACAACACCGGCACCGGCCTCGGCGGATGCGCTGAGTGAACTGCCGCCAACGGAGGAGCCTGCGCGGCCCGAGCCGCCTCCGATGCCTGTGCAGCCGCGGCCGCAGCAGCCACAACAGAGTCCAGGGGCGGCTACTCCGGGTGGTGTTGTCCCGGGTCAAGGAAAGCGACGTAGGCGCCGACGCCGCCGGCGTCGGCGAGGTGGGGAGATGCGGTCCCCTCAGGGGGCCCCACGCCCAGGGACGAGTCCGGGGTCGGGACCTGCACCGGGATCGGGGAGCGGATAATGGAGTGGGCGGTCGGGCCCCGCGCCCTTTCGGCCCGTCCGTAATCACGTTGTTGCGTTACGGAGGTATTAGCGTGTCACCTAAGATGCCGACCCCTGTACAGGTCGGCAGCGTCACAGACAAGCAGCTGACGATCACGTGGTCCGACGGCCATCGGTCGAACTATTCGTGGCAGAATCTGCGGATCAACTGCCCATGCGCGGCCTGCAAGGGGGAGTTCGGCTACCGGCCGCCGCGTCTGACGGCGCAGAACATCCCTCCCACGATCCGTGCCATGAGCATGGGCCGGGTGGGCGCATACGCGTTGCGGTTTTCGTGGTCCGATAACCATGACACCGGCCTCTACACCTTCAATTTGCTCCGCCATGAGTTGTGCGAGTGTGAGGAGTGCATGCGCAGCCGTAGCGCTCAGGCCCCGGGGCTGTGACGATTTCGATTAGAGGCAGAAACGCCCTCTCGTTCACAAGTCAGTGTTCAGACAGGTCGCTCTCGTCCTACCTTTACGTGCGAGTATGTCTCCGGAAGAACTCCGCCAGGGCACCCTTTTGAAGCTTTCCTTCCGCAACAGCCAATACAGTTTTGACCAGCGCCTCGTCTGAGGCTCTGATCTCGATGCCGTTCATCTCGAGAAACACCAGAGCTGCGGCTACGCTGGTTCGTTTGTTGCCATCTACAAACGGGTGGTTCCTGACGATATGAAAGAGGTAAGCTGCTGCCATCTCAAAGAGATCGGCGTGAAAGTGCTGCTTACCCACTCCAGCCTGGGGCGTGGCGAGAGCGGATTGGAGGAGGCCGAGATCCCGGATGCCTGCGGTGCCGCCAGATCGGGTGATCTGGTCGTGGTGAATCGCCAGGACCTCTTCCAGATCGAGGAAGAGTGGCGACAACAGGTTAATCTGCGAGGCGCTTTAGAGCACGATGGTGACGCTTGTTCACA
>DATGVF010000168.1:0-8913 GCA_035300645.1 bacterium | reverse complement strand
GCCGCGGTGTTGATCACCTTGGGCTGGCGGTTGGGTCTGTTCCGCTTACCAAAAGCCCCTCGTCCTGAACTGTCCGATCCGGCTCGCATGCGCTAGCCCCGTGCACGTGGGGGCCGCTGTCGCACACCGTCGTCTGGTCCTCTCGGCGTGGGTGCGATGGCAACCCTAATCCACCCTCAACAGGCGCCATCGCGTGTGCGAGATGCCTCGGGGCGTGTGGTCATCATGACCGTTTTTGGGACGCGCCCGGAAGCGGTGAAGCTTGCCCCCGTCGTCCAGGCCCTTCGAGAGAGCCACGAGTTTCTCCCCATCGTCGTCGTAACGGGTCAGCACCGGGAACTATTGGATCAGGTGACGCAACTGTTTGGCATCACCCCGGATGTGGACCTGGATATCATGCGCCCGGAGCAGTCGCTGGTCGACATTGTGACCCGCGGCTTGGCCGGATTGCACCGTGCGCTGGACGAGGTCCATCCGGACATGGTCCTCGTGCAAGGCGACGCGCATTCCGCCTTTATTGGAGCCCTTGCCGCGTACTACCACCGGATCCCGATCGGGCACGTCGAAGCCGGCCTCCGCACGCACGACAAGTACCAGCCATTTCCCGAGGAGCTGAACCGGCGGATGACCTCCGCGCTGGCCGACGTGCACTTTGCGCCCACGCCGCGCGCGAAGTCGAACTTGCTGCGCGAGGGCATTCCCGCAGAGGCCATCTTCGTCACGGGAAATACGGTCATCGATGCGCTCGCGCACGTGCGCGAGTTGACTGATGTGCCGCCCGTGCCCGGCGTGCCCGTGACGCCGCACCGCTTGCTCTTGGTCACGACGCACCGCCGAGAAAACTGGGGAGAGCCTCTGCGCGAAACGTACCTCGCGTTGCGGGAACTCCTAGATCGGTTTGCCGATCTCGAGGTGGTCTTCTCCGTTCACCCCAATCCGGCCGTGCGACGGATTGCAGAAGACGCCCTGCGCGAGCACCCGCGGGCGCATCTCATTGAGCCTCCGCCGTATGCCAGTTGGATCCAGCTGATGCGGCGGGCGTATTTCATCCTCACGGACTCGGGCGGAATCCAAGAGGAAGCGGTGGCACTCAGACGGCCGGTCCTTGTGCTCCGCCGGGTGACCGAGAGGCCGGAGGGAGTCGACGCGGGCGCGATGAGGCTTGTCGGCACCGACCGGACGAAGATCCTCCAGGAGGCGACGCGCTTGCTGACAGATGCCAGCGCGTATCAGGCGATGACGCAGGTGCGCAATCCGTTTGGGGACGGACGGGCATCCGAACGAATCCTCCAAACTCTACGTTTCTACTATGAGAAGAGCACTCAGCGGCCCGAGGAGTTCGCCGGATAGCTGTCTGAAGGAAGCTACGCGCGGGCTATACTTATGAGGAGAGAAATGAAGGGCGCGATCACCTCTCTTGTGATTCTGGGCTTTGCGCTGGTGGTGACCCTGGCCACTCCCCCTGGACTGTCCTCCGGGCAGACATGGGTAGACGTGAAGAGCAGCCTGGCGGGAAGGGTACTGGCTGACCGTCTGGTCAAAGAGGGCGATCAGGTGGACAGCGGCCAGCCGCTGGTCTATGTGCGGACAGCGTTGACCGGTACAGTCAGCGTGGCTGCCCGCGCCCCGCACGGCGGATCGGTGCGCGAGGTGTTAGTGAAACCCGGCCAGCAGCTGGAACGAGGTGCTGTAGTCGTTCGCTTGCAGCCGAAGTAGAGGGTCCGCGGGTTTGAGGCAGGAGTCCCCGCTCTCCAGGTTGGCAGCACAGATGCGAAGTTGTCGGCATTGGAGTATTGTGAGGTGGGCACGGCGCGCCGCCGGGCCTCACGGCCCGGCCAGGCGCAAGCGGGCAGGAGAGTTTCGCGCTCACGGCATTGTGGGGTTGTGAGGACGGCCAGATGTTCTGCGGGGGCGAGACGGTGAGGGAGGCATGCACGTGATCAGACGGTTCGTCATACCGATTGCAGTTTTGGTGGCGCTTCTGATCCCTTATGCGGCCTGGGCTCAACCGCGCAGTGACCTCCCGCCCATCATGCCGCTTGCCGAGGTCAAACCTGGGATGCGCGGCATTGGCCGCACCGTCGTCCAAGGGCAGAAAATTGAAGAGTTCGACTTTGAAGTCATCGGCGTGCTCTCCGGCGGGGGCGGCATCATCCCGGTCCGCCACCTCATCCTCTTTCGTGCGTTTGGGCCGCTAACCGATCGCACCGGCGGGACCGCGGCCGGCATGAGCGGGAGCCCCCTGTACATCAATGGGAAACTGATGGGGGCGTTGTCGGCAGGCTACCTCTTCCAGCCGAACAAACGCGAGCTGGCACTGGCGACTCCGATCGAAGAGATGTTGGCGGTGTTGGATCTGCCCACAGGCGCGGCGCCGACTGTGTGGCCACGTACGTTCACGGCGCGTCCGTCCGTCAACATCGGGGCACGCCGCATCTCTCGCGTGATTATCGCCAACTCGGAGGCGGAGGCGGCGGCGCTGGAGAGGGGCGGGGCGCAGGAGACTGCGGCGTTTATTCCGGCTGCGTTTCCGGCGATGGTCTCGGGGTTGTCCGCGCGCGGCGTCCGTCTGCTGCAAGAGGTGTGGGGTTCGGCCCGGCCGCTGCAGCAGTATGACCAATCCACGGCCACATTTGAAGCCGCCCCTATCGTGGGCGGGAGTTCGGTGGGGATCCTCCAGGTCCGCGGCGATGTAAACTTTGGCGGCATGTGCACCGTGACGCTGCGCACCGGAGACAAGTTGCTGATCTGCGGCCATCCGTGGGACCAACTCGGGGATGTCGAGTATGCCCTGACGACATCGAACATCGTGACCGTCGTGCGCACGTTGCAGGAACCGTTCAAAGAAGGAACGCTGGGGGAGTTGATCGGCAAGATCGACCAGGATCGCGGCGCCGGCATCCGGGGCATCGTGGGGCGCATGCCGCAAATGTTTGCGGTGCGCGTGGCTGTGACCAACCTGGATACCGGCAAGCGCCTTGAGAAAGGCATGCACGTCGTCCGGCGGCGGGACCTCGCCCGGGTGTTCGCAGCGGCCATGACGCTGACCGCGGTCGACACCGCTCGGGACCAAGTCCTGGGGGGCGGGACGGCCAAGGTGAAGATCACGCTGCGCGCCAAGGGTTTGCCCCGCACGGTGACGCGGGAAAACATCTTCTACAGTAGCCAGGACGTGTCGACGGCCGCAGTCTCCGACGTTCCCGAAGCACTCAACTTCTTGTTCTACAACGATTTGGTTTCCCTCGAGCCGATCGACATGAGTGTGGAGATCGGTCTGTCCTCGAAGCGCATGACGGCCGCGATCGTGGACGCGGTAGCCGAGCGCCGCGAGGTCGCCCCGGGCGGGAGCCTGCGGGTGCGGCTCCTGCTGCGGCCGTACCGCGATGAGGCCGTGGCGTCTCGGCTGATCGAGATCCCGATCCCCTTGAACTACCCCCGCGGTCCGGCCGTGCTCCTGGTGGGACCGGCCGCGAGGCCGGCCACGCCTCCGGCGCAATTGGGCGCCGGCTTGGCCCAATCTCTACAAGACGAGCCCGCGCCATCATCGGTGTCGACGTTGCAGGAGGCCATCGACCGCTTCGAAGATTTTGGGAAGAGTACTGATGTGCGCCTTCAATTGGTTCCCTTCGGGTTGCCGGCAACCGGCGGCGACTTCGTCAAGTTCGATGTCTTCGCAGGCGACATGGTTCGCACGGACTGGGTCGTTCAGGGCGGCACGGAGATCCCCATAATCGTTCGCTAGCGCATCGGACCCGGCGCGTCCTCGCCCATGCTGAGGGTGCGGGGTTCCGATCGGCGCGTTCCGGAATACAGTCCCCGCGTGTAGGGAATGACCATAACGGCGTCGGTGCCCCCGGGCATGCCGGCGCCACTCTGGTGCTAATCGCAGAGCATGCGCACAACGCTGATTGTGCTTGGGCTCATCCTGGTGCTTGGCGCCGGACTGATCTACGTGGCATCGTCTGGCGCGGGCGCCTCCGCGCGCGCCACGGTGGCGTCGCAGCTCTCCCAGGCGCTAGGCCGGGAAGTCCACGTCCGGCGGCTGGCGGGCGATCCATTCCGTGGGATCGAGATGGACGATGTCCGCATCGGCCCCCGCCCCGGGGAGCCGGGGGACTTTTTGGTCGTCCCACGCATCGTGTTGCGGTTTCGTCCAGTGCCGCTGCTGATCGATCTGCTCCGCGGCCGCGGGCCAACATCGAGCCTCAGCACGATCGAGCTGGACCACCCCCACCTGATCCTCGCTCGCGACGCGAAAGCGCACTGGAACTTCCCTGAATTTCCTCCCCCCCGCCAACACGGCCCGGGGCTGGCGGCGTTCACCGGCACCGTTGAACTGCGCGAGGCCACTGTGGTGTTCTCCGATTCTTGGGATAAGCCCACGCCGTTTGTGGCGCACTTTGAGCGCGTGACGGGGACGATCTCGTGGGAGCATACCCCGCAATTGCGCGTGGACCTCGATATGGTGCACGCCGACGGTCGGACGCCCGCGCTGATCCACGTCGCGGGGACGGCCCTGCCATCTGCGGAACAGGCGGATCTCACGCTCACCCTGCGCGGGGCGTCGACGGCGTATTGGGGATGGTACGTGGCCCCGGTAGATCGTTTGCAGTGGGTGGGGGGGACTGTCGACGGTGAATTGCGCGTCCTGCTGTCCCGCTGGGGGACCGACACCGCCGCGGACTACCGCGGACGGCTCCAGCTCCACGATGGTCGCGCTCTCCTCCTCCCACAGCGTGTGGCACTTGCTGACATCGAGGGTCCTGTCGTTGTCGACAATACGCGCGCCATGACCGACGGCTTGACGATGACCGTGGAGAAATCACCGGTCTGGCTGCGAGGCGAGGTCGCCCACGTGGGCGGACCTCGTGTAGATCTGGCCGTCCGCTCGGCCTCCATGGACCTCGCCACTCTCCGCCGCCTGGTGTCTCCCGCCACGGATTTGCAGGTCTTTGGACGTGCCGGGGGCGAGGTGCGAGTGTCCGGATCGGAGGCGTCCTTGCTGGTTGAGGGGAAGGTGACGGACGCTGCGGGCCGAGTCAACGGCGAGACGTTTTCGAATCTCTCCACACAGATCCAGTACTACGGCGGCGTCTTAGTCTTGCATGATGCCACAGTCGCCGTCGGCGGCGGGCACGCACGCGGCTATGCGCGGATTGTCCTGCCTACTCGCGAATTATTCGTTCTCGCGGATCTCGATCGCGTCGGCGCCCATGTGGCAGACGAGGGGGGGTTGACCGCGATTCCGTTGCAAGGCCCGACCAGCGGATTCGTCGCCCTCTCCGGGACGCCACAGGCTCTCCTTGGACAGGCGCGCCTGAGTCTGACGCAGGGGATGATCGCCGGGCTGACTGTCGATCGGGCGGACATGATCGTGGGGTTCAACCAGGGGACGGTGCAACTCGATCGGTTTGATGCCCGCAGCGGTCCGGCCCTCGTCCATGCCACAGGCACAATAGTGCAGGGAGGTCCCGTTGACCTGGCCGTGGTGGCTACCGACCTCAACCTTCGCAGCCTCGGCGCGCAGCTCGGCCCCCCGGGGTGGCTCGCAGGCACGGCTGACGTCGTCGGCCGGGTCGCCGGAACGACGGACTCCCCTGTCCTGTCCGGCCAACTCGATGCGCGCGATGGCCGACTGGGCCCCGTTCCCTTTGACCAAGCGCTCGGGCCCATCCAAGTCAGCGAGAACAGGTTCCAGACCCCTGGCATCGCGCTGCGGGACGGAGTGGGACGCTACGAAGCCGCCGGGGAGATTGTGTGGATGGATCCTGGGCGGGTCGATCTCACCATTCAGGCGCATCGTATGTCTACCCAGCGCTTGCTTGATATCGCTAAGGTTCCCCTAGACATGACGGGAGAGGTGGAGGGGACTGCGCGACTGACAGGAACCCTCCGTGCCCCAGTTGCAGAAGGGTCGGTAGCGTTAACGAAGGGGCGGGTCCAGGGCCAACAGGTCGACCGCGCCAGTGCAGCATTCCGGTGGACACGCTCCACACTGTATTTGGATGACGCACTGCTGGAGGTAGACGGGTCGCGGATTGCGATGCGCGGGAGCGTGGATCAACGCGGTCGTCTCGCGCTGGACGTGTCCGCCAAAGACTTCAACCTGCGGGGGGTTACGGCGTTCCGCACCGGGGCCATGCGTGTGGAGGGGGCCGTGGATCTCACCGGGACGATGGGGGGGACGCTGGCCGCGCCTCTCGTGACCGCGGAGATAGCATCAACCTCGCTGCAGTTGAACGGACAACCTGTCGAGCGGGCCGAGGGGACGGTGCGGTACGAACGCAGCCGCGTCGTGCTCACTCCTCTGACGTTGTCCCAAGCCGGGGGAGACCTCCGGCTGTCGGGGACTGTGTTATTTGCGGAGGACCCGGTGATGGATTTGCGGATGGACGCTCATCAGGCCAGACTCGCGACATTGCTGGCACTGGGCCGAGTCCGGGTGCCCTTCGCCCTGGACGGGGCCGTGGACGGGAGCATCACCCTCACGGGACGGCTGAGTGATCCCAGTGCCGCTCTGGCCGCGGAGTTGACCGACGGCGTTCTGGGCGAGCATCCTATCTCGCGTGCGGCGGTGACGGCCACCTTTGGCAACCGCGCCGTCTTCCTGCGGACGCTGCAGGTCGCCTTCGATCAAGGTACCCTCATTGGTGCGGGCCGTGTCGATCTGAGCGGGACGAGCGAACTCGAACTCAGCGGCCAGGGGTTCGATCTGGACACGCTGCGGCCGCTGGTAGGCTTCCAGCCGCCGCTGGGCGGGCCGGTCGAGTTTACGTTGCAGGTCAGTGGGCCCCCTAGTGATCCCCTGGTCGGTCTGTCCGCAGCAGTGGGGGCCGGCCGAGTCGGAGCGACGGCCTTCGATCGTCTCGTCGTCCAAGCTTACTATCAAGCAGGCCAAGTGCACATCGAGCAGGGTTTATTCGCGCAAGACCAGCACAGAGTCGAGGTCGTGGGCACGCTCCCCGTAGATCTTCCGCATCTTGTGGTGGATGAGACGCAGCCGATTGACCTCCACGCCTCCCTCCTCAGCGCGGACCTGAGCTTGCTTGGGGCGCTCACCAATCGCATCGAGCGGGCCCAGGGACCGCTTTCAGGAGACGTGTCCCTGACGGGGACGATGCTCCAACCGCACTTGGAGGGATCGCTCGCGGTCAGCGACGGGACGGTCAAACTACGCGACCTCGACCCCGCCCTGACGGGCCTCCAGGGGGAAGTGGTCCTAGCTGGCGGCGAGGTCCGCATCACCGCGCTGCGCGCCCGAGCCGGAGACGGAACGCTGGATCTGGCCGGGACCGTAGGCCTGGTGCGGTTCAAGCCGTCTCGCCTCGCCCTCGACCTGGAGGCCTCAGGTGCCCGGGTACAATACACCCCCAGTGTCGACGGAGTGTTTGACGGCAGAGTACGCCTCGAAGGACCGCTGGATCATCCGGCTGTCAGCGGGTCGGTCGTGTTTAGTCATGGAGACTTCTTTGTCCCATCGGGGCGCGGCCAGACGGAGCCCACCTTGGATGCGGGTCCCGTGTTGGATGTGACGCTCACTGCAGGGGACGGGGTGTGGGTTAACCTGGGACGGCTGCGCCTGCAGGTGGAGGGCGCCGTCCATGCCGCGGGGGCGTGGCAACGGCCGCAACTGGCCGGCGAGGTGGATTCCTTACGAGGGACCTTCAATGCTTTCAACTCCACATTTACGCTGACCGAGGGGCGCGCGACGTTTGCGGAGATTCGCGGGACGACTCCGTACGTGGATGCTCGGGCCGAAACCACAATCCAGGTGGTCACACTCATCGGATCAGACCGCCGCATCGACCCCGTCCGAGTGTTTGTCCATGTCTATGGGACTCCCGATGAGCTGGTCGTCGATCTAACCTCCGACCCAACGCTACCGCAAGATCGAATCCTGGCAGGACTCGCGGGCCGCGTCGGCGTTACGCGGCTCATGGGAGGGAGTGGCGTTCAGTCGGTGCTGCAGTCAGAGGTGGGAACAGCGGTCTTCGGCACGGTGGGCCGGGCCGTCGGAGAGGCATTTGGCTTGGAGGAGTTCACAATCGTCTACGATGCAGAGCAGCCACTGCTCCTGCGCGTCGGCGCATCCGTGGTGCGCAACGTCTACATGACAATGACATCAGAACTCGGCGTCAACCCTCGGCACGTGTGGGCCATGGAGTATCGGTTCACCCCCATCATGCTCGTGAGCTTTTCGGTGAGCAACCAAGGCACGTACGATGTCTTTTACCGGATTACGTATCGGTTTTAGCCCGTCCCCACCGACAGAGCCCCCAGCGTTGTGATCTGTTAGATCGGGATTCCGCACGCCCGTACGCGAGGGCAGGACTTTTCCACCGCGTCTGCGAAAAGGGGCGGGTGCCACAAGCGTCCCCCTCTGTTCTGACCGAGTATTTGGCGGAACTCCAGAAAGTCGCTCTGCTGAGCGCTGAGGAGGAGCGATCGCTGTGGCACCAGTACCGCGTCCAGGACAATCCCGAAGGGCGGTTGCGTCTCATTGAGGCGTATCAACCGCTCGTATTCAAGATCGTCATGCAGATCCGACCCCCCGATACCCTGCTGATGGACATGCTTCAAGAAGGGACGGTGGGGCTCATCGAGGCGGTCGAGCGGTTCGATCACACCCGCGGCGTGCGATTCTCAACGTTTGCCCCGTACCGGATCAGAGGCCGCGTGCTGAACACTCTCCGACGCGCGAGACCGGTAGAGTACTCGCTGGAGATGGATGATCAAGGAGAGATCCCTCCGCTCAGCCGGTTGTCCGACCCGTCCTCCGATGACGCGTTTGCCGTCGTCGAGGAGGGAGCCACCCTGGAGCAGGTGCGCCGGGCTATTGAGGAACTGCCCGCGCGGGAGCGCACGATCTTGCACGCGACGTACGTCGAATCCCGCGCGCCGCGGCGGATTGCC
>DATGVF010000167.1:0-2628 GCA_035300645.1 bacterium | reverse complement strand
AAGGCGGCCAGCTGGCGGGCGTGGTCTGCGATATACGCCGGAGTCGAGAAGTAGATATACCGACCTCCGACGTACGCGGGGAAACCGGCGTTCGGCATCGCCGATAGGCGGGCGTGGGGCACCTCGGCGGCCATTTGTTGCATGACCTCCAGGATGCCCTGGGGGCCTACGCTGCAGTTCGCCCCGACCACCTCCACGCCCAACTGCACCAGGGTCCTCGCGATTTCTTGCGGGGTGTGTCCCAGCAGCGTCTTGCCTTCTTGCGTAAAGGTCATCTGGGCAATTATCGGGACCGTGACCGCCGACCGCACGCCGGAGATGACATCCGAAAGTTCTCCCAGATCAGAAAACGTCTCCAAGATGAGGACATCGGCTCCGCCCTCGACCAAGGCCGCGGCTTGCTCCGCGAAACTTTCGCAGACCTCCTCGGGTGCCACAGAGCCCAGGGGGGCAATCGGGCGCCCAATGGGGCCCATCGAGCCGGCGACGAAGACGCTGCGCCCGCTCGCCTCGGCGGCTTCCCGGGCCACGGCAGCGCCCGCGCGGTTGATCTCGGCGAGGCGATGCGCGAGGGTGTGCGAAGCGAGCTTGAACCGATTCGCTCCGAAGGTATTCGTTTCGATCAACTCGGCCCCGCTGGCGATGTAGTCAAGGTGAATCTGGCGAATCAGCTCAGGCCGGCTGAGGTTCAGCTCGTCGAAGCACTGGTCAAACGGCACCCCGCGCGCATACAGCAAGGTCCCCATGGCGCCGTCGGCGACCATGACGCCTTGATCCAGCCTCGCCAAAAATGGATGTGTTGGAGGCGCACTCTTCGACACGGACATCACCGAACGCAGCGGAATTCCGTCTTCGCCATATATCCTACTCCGACTGGTGTACTTCTAACAGAGACTTGGCAATGATCATGCGTTGAATCTCGGACGTGCCCTCACCGATCTCCGTGAGCTTGACGTCGCGGTAGTATCGTTCGACCGGATACTCCTTGATGAGTCCATAGCCGCCATGGATCTGCACGGCCTTCGCAGTCGCGCGGGCCGCCGCTTCGGAGGCATATAACTTAGCCATCGCGGCTTCGCGGCGAAACGGTTGGCCGAGGTCTGCGAGCTGTGCGGCACGGAGAACAAGCAGCCAGGCGGCGTCGAGTTCGGTCGCCATGTCGGCGAGCATGAACTGGATGGCCTGATGCTCCGTCAGCGACTTGCCAAACGCCTTGCGCTGTGACGCGTAGCGGATGCTGTCTTCGAGCGCGGCGCGGCCGATTCCAACCGCCAGGGCACCGATGCCGATCCGCCCTCGCTCGAGCACGCTGAGGGCTTGGTGGAACCCCTCGCCCTCGGGGGCGATTAAGGAATCGGCGGTGATTGTACAATCCTCGAAGATGACTTCCGCCGTGTCGCTGGCCCGCACACCCAATTTGTCTTCCTTCTTGCCGGCCCGTCGTCCGGGGGCGTCCCGGTCCACAATAAATGCGGAGATCCCCCTGTGACCCGACTGAGGGTTCGTGCGTGCCATGACCACATAGACGCCAGCCACGCTCCCCTGCGTGACGAACACCTTGGACCCGTTCAGCACCCAGTCTGTTCCTCGGCGGATGGCACGGGTTTGGATCGCAGCGGCATCACTTCCCGCGCCAGGCTCAGTGAGACACCACGCGCCGAGCGCAGACCCAGTGGCCAAGCGAGGAAGATACTGGCGTTTTTGGGTCGGACTGCCGAACTGGAGGATGTGACCAGTGCACAGCGAGTTGTGCGAGGCGATTGTCAGACCGATGGACGCATCGCCCCAGGCAATCGCCTCGATCGCCAGCACCGCGGTGAGAAGATCAAGCCCCGCCCCACCCCACTCCTGTGGGACCGTCAGGCCAAACAGCCCTAAGGCAGCGAGTTTGGGGACAATCGTTTGCGGAAAGCTCCCGGCTCGATCCCATGCGGAGGCCTGGGGGCGGAGTTCGGCCGCGGCGAACTCGCGCACAGTCTGCTGAATGGAGCGCTGGGCCTCATCGAGTTCTATGCGCACCCCGGGTCCCTCGCCACGTGCCGGCACCCATCCATTAGATCCGTCCTTACTCGACGACCAGCGGCGCCTGATCGCTGATGATCGTGCCTTCCTCGTTAATGAGCTTTCGCAAGGGTTTGGGCAGGCTCGTCACGCGCGTATGGGTTTCTCCATCATAAAAGCGCAACTGCAGGCCGCGCTCGCGCAGCCGGCGATCGATCTCCCCCGCCCCCCACCCATCCCACAGCGGCTGGCGGGCTCCCGCCACGAATGCCCAAGGGTAGTCAAACGACATCACAAAGTCGCAGTAGGATCGCACGTGCGGGAAGACCGCGCGCAGGGTGTGGTGAATCGCCGCATGCAGCCGATCCCCGGGATCGTAGTGCACGCCGATGGCCTGCGTCACGAACATCCCCGCGGGCTCGAGGATACCAGCGACGGCGGTGTAGAACTCCCGCGTGAAGAGCAGCTTGCTCGGTCCCCCCTCAATGGGATCGGTGATGTCGTTGATAACGATATCGAATCGCTCGCTGGTGTGTTCCACAAACGCACGCGCATCGCCATAGTGGACGTGTACCCGCGGATCATCGAACGCTCCCGCATGCCATGAGGGCAGATGCTCCCGGCACA
>DATGVF010000166.1:0-4924 GCA_035300645.1 bacterium | reverse complement strand
GAATCGCTCACCGCACAGCGGGAGGCGACCGCGCACATCCTGTTACGTTTGACCCCGGGGATCGAACCGCATACGCACGCGGCAATCCGCACGGGGGGCGTGGACTCAAAGTTTGGCTTCGGCATGGTCGACGGAACCGCGTACCGCGCCGTGGCCCGGGCGAGCCGGATGGCGCGGGTGCGGCTGCGGGGCATCCACGCGCACATTGGGTCTCAGGTGTTTGACCTCGAGCCCGTCCAGCGGTCGGCGGCGGCGCTCGTCGATTTCGCGGCCCGGATCCGCGATGAACTGGACGTGACTGTTGAAGAGCTGAATGTCGGCGGGGGCCTGGGGATCCGTTACCTGACGACCGACGAACCCCCCACGATCGCTGACTTCGTCCGCGCGGTGGTGAGCGTCGTGAAAAGGAAACTCGCTGAGCACCATCTCACCCAGCCCCGATTGTTGGTGGAACCCGGGCGGTCAATCGTGGGTGGCGCGGGAGTGACTCTGTACACGGTCGGCGCCATCAAACCCATCCCGGGCGTGCGGACCTATGTGTCGGTGGACGGCGGGATGTTCGAGAATCCTCGGCCCGCCCTCTACGGAGCTCGCTATGAGGCCGTGGTGGCCGCGCGGGCGACCGCGGATCCGACCGAGGTCCTCACCATCGCGGGGCGGTGTTGCGAGTCAGGCGACGTGTTGATTTGGGAAGCGCATCTGCCACCGGTGCACAGCGGCGATCTACTCGCGGTGTTTGCGACGGGCGCGTATGGGTACTCGATGGCGAGCAACTACAATCGCTTCCCGCGGCCGGCCGTCGTGCTCGTGGGTGACGGGAAAGCGCGGTGCGTGGTGGAGCGCGAAACCTATGAGGATGTGGCCCGCAAGGACGTTTCCCTCTAGCCCGCGAAGCAACTCCCTCTGATGTCTGCGCTCGATTTCTCCACACTCCCCTATGTAGCGGTGGCACTGTTAGTAGCGGTGACGGTGCACGAATTCGCGCACGCCTATGTCGCCGATCGCCTCGGGGATCCCACCCCTCGCGCGCACGGGCGATTGACCCTGAACCCCCTCGCTCATCTGGACCTCGTGGGGACCTTACTGATCCTACTGGTGGGGTTTGGATGGGCGAAACCCGTTCCGATCACGCCCACGAACTTTACGAACTGGCGGCGCGACACGGTGATCGTCGCCGTGGCGGGTCCGCTCGCGAATGTGACGCTGCTGTTCGCGGTGGGCGTCCCCTTCAAGCTGGGTTTGCTGCGAGCGGCCGGCCTCGGGGCGGAACCGACCAGTGTGTTGCTCCTGACCATGATGCAGATCAACGCGATGCTCGCTGTCTTTAATCTGATCCCCATCCCTCCTCTGGATGGGTCGAAGATCCTGCTCGGCGTCTTGCCCCCTGAGCAGGCGGTGGCGTATGCCCGCGTGCAATTGTACGGCCCGTTCCTTCTCCTGTTCTTCTTGATGTTCACCAATGCCTGGCGGTTCCTGAACGTGCCGATGCGGTGGCTGGTCCTGCAGGCGTCTGGCTCCTCGTTCTTCTAACGGAGGCGCGAGCGATTTCGTACACGGTGAAGCTTCCCCAGTTCGAGGGCCCGCTCGACCTGCTGCTGAGTCTCGTGCAACAGGGACAGGTGGACCTGCGCGAGGTCCCTCTCGGCCGGATCGCCGAGGATTATCTCGCCGCGGCGCGCACCCAGCTGGATCTGGAAGAGGCCACGGAAGTGTTGTGGATGCTCGCGGCACTGATCGAAATGAAGTCGCGATTGCTCGTGCCCAAGCCCACGACTCCCGAAGAACCTCTCCCCGAGCCCGAAGAGCCCTTCGATCTCAACGAACGCCTGGAAGAGAAGCTCGAGGAGTACCGGGCCTTCAAGGAAGTGGCCACGGCACTCCGCGCGTTAGAAGACTATCAGCACCGCGTCTTTGCGCGTCCGGAGACGGATGACCCGAATGCGGTGTTTTTGGAGGGTGTCTCGCTGGACGATCTCTTCCGCGCCTTCCAGCAAGTGCTCGAGCGAGCAAAGGACGAGGTCGGGGAGATTCCCACCGAAGAGGTCAAAGTCGCCGAGCGGATGGAGGCGATCCTGGACTTGTTGGGCCAACACCGGGAGGGTGTCCTCTTTTCTGACCTCTTTAAAGCCTCGGCCACAAAATTGAACGTCATTGTCACCTTTCTGGCCCTGCTGGAACTGATTAAGAATCGGCGCATTCGCGCACAGCAGCCCCAGAGGTTTGCCGCCATTCGCCTCATGCTGGTGACGGCATGACCTTCCCTGCAGACCTCCCCCCGCAGCCCCCTGAGCTCGATCTCGAGGAGCTGAAGAAAGCGGCGGAGTGCGTGTTGCTCGTGAGCAGCGCGCCGGTGACCGTGGAGCATCTGGTCGCCGCACTCGGGACCACCCCGCAGATCGTGCACGCCTTGGTGTGGGAGTTGCAGCAAGACTACGCCGGCCGGGGCCTGCAGATTCAATCGCTGGCCGGGGGCTTCCAGCTCTGCACACGTCCGGAGCTGGCCCCTTATATCCAGCGCTTTCTCCAACTGGATCACCGCGAGCCACTGTCGCGCGCGGCATTGGAAACCCTCGCGATCGTCGCGTACCGGCAGCCGACCACCCGGGCGGAGGTCGAAGCCGTGCGCGGCGTCCGCAGCGAGCATGTGCTCGAGAGATTGCTGGAACGCCATCTCATTCGCGAAGTGGGGCGGAAAGCGGCCTTGGGCCGACCGATTTTGTACGGCACGACGGAGGGATTTCTGCGCTATTTCGGCTTGAAGAACCTGCACGATCTCCCCATCCTAGAGAGTGGCGACCCGCGTCAGGCGCTCGTCGCGCCCACGATGCAGAGCTCGACCGCACCTGAGTGACGCGCTGACCCCGGGGGCGGGGGCATGGTGCATCCGGATGCCTCATCGGTTGTACCGATCGCGCACCGAACGCTGGATCGCCGGAGTCTGCGGCGGGCTGAGCACGTACCTGGACGTCGATGTCAGCGTGTTGCGGCTGGCGTTTGCGCTGTTAACCTTCTGGCATGGTTTTGGGCTGTTGCTCTATCTCCTGATCGTCGTGATCGTGCCGGAAGAACCCCTGCGGGAAGTGGCCAGCGCCCCAGGCTTGCCCGTGCCGGAGCCTCCCGACGAGGAGCATCACCGCCGCGCGCGGACGGTCGGGACGATCTTGGTGTTCGGGGGCGCGTACCTTCTCCTCAAACAAGCGCGTGTGTTTGAGTTGGTCCAACAGTCCTGGGTCGTGGGAGCGGTGCTCCTCGCCGGTGGCCTCGTGCTCCTGATGCGGAAGTCAAATCGGAGATCGTAAGATGCCCCCGGGGTTCTCGCGGGATCGCATCGGCCGACCGTGGATTATACAAATGCCACGCCTGACGCTTGTCCTCACCACCGTCCTCGTCCTCTGCGCCGCCGCGGCGGCTCCGGCGGCGTATCCATTGACCGTGACCGACGCCCTCGGCCACATCGTGACGCTCGCCGCTCCACCGCAGCGCATCGTCTCCTTAGCCCCCAACGTGACGGAGATCCTGTTTGCCCTGGGCGTGGACAAACGAATCGTGGGGATCAGCGACGCGGACGACTACCCCCGCGATCGGCTCCCCGGGCGCGCGCGGGTGGGTGGCGTGGAGTTGAACGTGGAGGCGATCGTCGGGCTCCGTCCAGATCTGATCGTCGGACTGTCCGAACTGCAGCGCGGGCAACTTGCGCCCCTCATCGCACTCGGCTTGCCCGTCGTCGCGCTCCGGGCACCGACCCTTCCAGACGTCTACACGCAAATTGCCGTCCTAGGACAGCTCACGGGTCAAGACGACATCGCGCGCAGAGTCGTCTCCGAGATGCGTGCTCAGGAGGAGCGCGTCACCGCAAAGGTCCGCGGCCGCCGTCCTGCCCGCGTCTACTTGGAGGTCTGGGGAGAGCCGCCGATTGCAGCGGGTAGTCTCACGCTCGTCGACGACCTCATTCGTCGCGCCGGCGGAGTAAACATTTTCTCGGATCTCCCCCAATGGCCCCAGGTCGGCGAGGAGATCGTGATCGCGCGCGACCCCGAAGTGATCCTGCTGACCTACCCGGGGCGGGGGCAACTGATGGGTCGACCCGCGTGGGGACACGTTGCCGCAGTCCGGTCTGGCCGCGTGGTGGAAGTCCCCTCCGCACTTGTCTCTCGACCGGGTCCGCGCGTGGTCCTCGGGCTGGAGGTCCTTGCACACGCGATCCAACCGCAAGCCGGCCAGCCGTGACCATCCCCGAGGCCAGAATCATCCTCGAAGTCCATGACGTGGCCTGCGCCTACGATGCCATCCCGGCACTTGACGGGGTCACCGTCAATGTCCATGCCGGCGAGATGCTGGGAGTAGTCGGGCCGAACGGGAGTGGAAAAACGACGCTGCTCCGCGTTCTGGACGCGCTCCTCCGTCCTGCGCGCGGGGTGGTGCGACTGGACGGGGCAGACTTAGCGACGGTGTCCCGGAAGGCGGTGGCGAAAGCCATCGGGGTCGTCCCTCAAGCGTCGGCGCCCGGCTTTGGCTTTACCACCTTGGAGATCGTCACGATGGGACGCGCACCGCACCTTCACCCCCTGGCACCGGAAAGCGCGGCCGACGAAGCCGCCGTACGCCACGCTATGGAGCGGACGGACACGTGGCAGCTTCGCCACCGTCCAGTTGATAGTCTCAGCGGCGGGGAGCACCAGCGGGTTCTGCTGGCACGCGCCCTCGCACAGACCCCGCGTGTACTGCTACTCGATGAACCCACTGCCCACCTGGACCTGAAATATCAGCTGGAGATGATGGCGCTCGTCCACGCGCTGGCTCACGAGGGTCTCGCCGTGGTCGCGGCTGTGCACGATCTGAATCTAGCTGCGCAATTCTGCGACCGCATGGTGGTGCTGAATCGCGGCCGCATCGCCGCCGCCGGCACTCCCGCGGAGGTCCTGAC
>DATGVF010000165.1:0-4410 GCA_035300645.1 bacterium | reverse complement strand
ATCGACGAGCTCCTCCGCGTCGTCTACGTCGATCAATAAACCTGATTGACGCCCCCAGGGATTCCGGTCTACCGTACGGGAGACGGTAGAGTTTCTGCGCTTTTCCCCGCACGTGGTGCGGTGGAAATGGAGTGACTCCGTGGCCGATCAGGAATCCGATCGCACTCCGGCCTCAGACGGCGCTGGACGCCGGCGGCGCCAGCTGGGGGATCTCCTGCTCGCCGAGTCCCTGATTACCCCTGACCAACTGGCGCGGGCGCTTGAGATTCATCGCGCCACGGGAGAGCGGCTGGGCCGCGTGCTCCTGGATATGGGAGTCGTGGATCAGGAGCATGTCGGACGGCTACTCAGCAAGCAGATCGGCATCGAGTTCGTGCGCCTGACCAGCCTCCCCCTCCGCGAGGAAATCTTGCAGGTTTTGCCCTCAGTCTTAGCTAGCCGCCTTCAGGCAATCCCCATCGCCAAAGACAACGGCGTGCTGACCGTAGCCATGGTGGATCCTTTGGACGTGGTCGCCATCGACGACATCCGCCGCCACACGGGACTCGACGTGAAGATCGCTGTCACTACGGTGCGGGATTTCCAATACGCGCTCAACCAATATCCGGCTCTCGATGCGACCGAGGAGCTCGTCCGGGATCTGCCGCGCCCAGCGGTCGTGGACGTGGAGATGACCCTCGAGCGGCTGCGGCGGCTGGCCGACGAGCAGCCGGTTGTGAAGCTGGTGACGCGGCTGATGGAAGAGGCGGTGCGGCGGCGCGCCAGTGACATCCACATCGAGCCGCAGGAGCGGCACCTCCGCGTCCGCTACCGGATCGACGGCGTACTGCTGACTCGAGGCACGCTACCGGAGTATGTCCAGGCCCAGGTCGTCTCGCGCATCAAGATCATGGCCAGCATGGACATCGCCGAACGGCGCCTGCCGCAGGACGGTAGCTTCCAGACCCGGGTGGATGGGCGGCCCATCGACGTGCGGGTGTCGACGATCCCGTCGTTCTATGGGGAAAAGGCGGTGCTGCGGCTACTGGACAAGTCCGCCCCGATCTACGACTTGGACAAGCTAGGGTTATCGCCGGGCAACATCGCGCGCCTGCGCAAGGTCATCCGTCGCCCCCAGGGGATCTTCTTGCTCACCGGGCCCACAGGCAGTGGGAAGACGACCACGCTATACGCGATTCTGAACGAGCTGAACAGTGAGCAGGTGAACATCGTCACGGTTGAAGATCCGGTGGAGTATCAGATCGCGGGGATCACGCAGATGCAGGTGAACGTGAAGGCGGGGGTGACGTTTGCCTCCTCGCTGCGGCACTTTCTGCGGCAAGACCCGGACATCATCATGGTGGGGGAAGTGCGGGATCAGGAAACGGCGCGGATCGCGATCCAGGCGGCGCTGACGGGGCATTTGGTCCTGAGCACGCTGCACACGAACGATGCGCCGGGGGCGATCACGCGGCTGCTGGACATGGGGATCGAGCCGTACCTGGTGGCCTCCGCGCTGGAGGGGGTCGCGGCGCAGCGGCTGGTGCGGGTGCTGTGCCCGAAATGCAAGGTGGTGGACCCGCATGGGGTGGAGGAGCTGCGGGCGCGGGTGGGGGTGGAGGCTTCCGGAGGCAGTTATGCGTTGGGGCGGGGGTGTGAGTTCTGTAACTACACGGGGTACCGGGGGCGGGTGGCGCTGTTCGAAATCGCGGAGATTGTTGACGCGTTGCGGCACCTAGTGATCACCCGAGCCCCGCACCACGAGCTCACGGCGGCGGCGCAGCGGGGAGGCATGACGACGCTGCTGGCCGATGGGCTGGCGAAGGCGGCGGCGGGGGTCACCTCGCTAGCGGAAGTGTGGCGCGTCGTGTCCGTGGAGCGGGCGCAGGATACAAACGGCTCCAACACCCTCGAGCGGGGGGACGAGACCGGGAGTTCACGTGCCGAGCCGGAGACCGTGTAAGCGGGGTTCCGGGTCCAGACCGTAACCTCGACATTCCCGTAGGACATGCCGTTTGTTCCACCCGTTGCTTGAGGCCTAGACTGTTTCCGCTCTGGGCACGTTAGGGTGAGGGGTGTGCGATGACTATTGACGACCTGCTGCGACAAACGGTTGCTGCCAAAGCCTCGGACTTGCACCTCACAGTCGGCGTCGCGCCGACGATCCGGACCTGGGGGAAGCTGCAGCCACTGAATCATCCCGCGCTGACGCCCGAAGATACGTTCCAACTCTCCTATAGCATGCTGAATACCTTCCAAAAGCAGAAGTTCGAGAAGAACTGGGAACTCGACCTGTCATATTCGGTGACGGGGCTGGGGCGCTTCCGTGTGAACGTCTACAGGCAGCGGGGCTCGGTCGGCGTCGCCGCCCGCGTCATTCCGGAAACGATTCCCGCGATCGAAGAACTGAATATCCCCCTCGTGCTGAAGGATCTGTGTCGGCTGCCTCGGGGACTCATCCTCGTGTCTGGACCCACGGGCCACGGCAAGTCGACATCGCTGGCGGCGATGATCAACTTCATCAATGCTGAGCGGGCGGCACACATTGTCACGATCGAGGACCCGATCGAATACGTCCACCATCACAAAAAGAGCATCATCAACCAGCGCGAGCTGGGGTTCGACACGCAGACGTTTCCCAACGCGCTGCGCGCCGTGCTCCGTGAAGATCCCAACGTGATCATGGTCGGCGAGATGCGGGACCTGGAGACCATCGCCGCGGCCCTGACCATCGCCGAAACCGGTCACTTGGTGTTCGCCACGTTGCACACTGCGAACGCCGCGCAATCCATCGATCGCATCATCGACGTGTTCCCCCCGTACCAACAACAGCAGATCCGCGTGCAAGTATCCACAGTGTTAGAAGCGGTCGTCTCTCAGCAGTTGCTGCCCAACATGCAGTTTACAGGGCACCATGCGGAACGACGCCAGGTCGCAGCCGCCGTGGGGGCGGCGACGGCCCGGGCGGTGAGCGTCAGCAGCGCCGGCGAGACCAAACGCAAGGATTGGCCGACACTGGAAGAACTCGGCCGCGTCCCGGCGGTGGAAATCATGATGGCCACACCGGCCATCCGGAACCTGATCCGGGAGTCAAAGACGCACCAGATCCACACCGCGATTCAGACCGGCGCCCAGTACGGGATGCAGACGATGGATCAAGCCCTCTACGCGCTGTACACACGGCGATTGGTCAGTTTGGAAAACGTCTTGGCTCGCGCGATCTTCCCCGAGGAACTCCGGAAGTTGATCGAGCGCGGGGGAACGTAGGAATGCGGCTCTTGAAGCTATCTAATGTGACCACAAAGGCAGAAGCGCGGAAAGGGAGGGCTCATGGCAACCTTCCGTTATAGTGCACGGGATGCCTCTGGCCGCGTGGTGGCCGGCGCCATCGACGCCGAGACCGAAGTACTGGTGCTCGGCAAACTCCAGGAGATGGGGTTCTTTGTTACCAACCTGCAGCGTCAGTCCGGCGGGGCGGTGTCGCTCCGGCGGCTGGACCTCGGGAAGTTACGCAAAGTGGGGATGCGCGAGCTGACGGTATTTACCCGCCAGTTCGCCACGATGGTGAACGCCGGGCTGTCCATGGTGCGCACGCTGAACATCCTGGAGGCGCAGACCGAGAGTGCCAAGCTCAAGACGATCGTCGGAGACGTGCGCAAGCACGTCGAGGAAGGCATGACCCTGTCGGATGCGCTCGGCCAGCACCCGGACACGTTCAGCGCCTTGACGATTAACATGGTGCGAGCTGGCGAGATCGGCGGTGTGCTCGATGACGTCCTCAACCGCCTTGCCATCTTCTACGAGAAAGACCTCTCATTGCGCCAGAAAGTTCGGGCGGCCATGACCTACCCAGCGGCGATCTTCACGTTTGCGTTGGGCGTGATCTTCTTCCTGGTCTTCTTCATCCTGCCCCAGTTCATCGGGTTTTTCGAAGGCCTGGATCTTCAGCTGCCGCTGCCGACGCGCGTCTTGATCTTCGTCACCCATGCACTAACCGGGTATTGGTACGTCTTCCTGGGAGGGCTCTTGGTGAGCTTCTGGGGGTTGCGGGTGTACATCGGCACAGAGCGGGGGCGGTTCCGGTGGGATCGGTACAAGCTTCGTGTCCCTGTGTTCGGCCCGCTCCTGCGCAAGGTGACGATTTCCCGGTTTACGCGCACGCTGGGGACGCTGATCACCAGCGGCGTGCCCATCATGCAGGCGTTGGAGGTCGTGTCCAAGGCTGTTGAGAATAAGATCGTCGCTCAGGCCATTGACAACGTGCGCAGCAGTATCCGAGAAGGTGAGAGTATTGCCTTGCCGCTGCAAAATAGCGGGCTGTTTCCCCCGATGGTAGTTCAGATGACGGCGGTCGGGGAAGAGACGGGGACGTTGGACAGCATGCTGCAGAAGGTCGCCGATTTTTACGATGCTGAGGTCGAGAGCACGCTG